>MKSH01000055.1:4845-5817 GCA_001898095.1 Solirubrobacterales bacterium 70-9
CGGGAAGGGCCGCGTCGTGCAGCGCCCGCAGCGCCTCGTACAGGTGCTGGGCTTCCGCCGCGCCGGCCGCCAGCTCCTCCACCCTCGCGTTGATCCCCCTCCCCTGCTCGGCGATCTCGGCCAGGTAACGGGCCCGCTGCCCGGGGATCAGGGTGTTGCCGCGCGGCTCGTGGTTCGCCGGTTCGAGGCCGGTGTCCCAGCGGTCGGCCTCGGTCCCCGCCTCCTTCGCCAGCGCCTTGCAGAGCGCGAGGAACATCCAGGTGAGGCCGGGGTCGGCGAACTGGCTGGCGATCGTCGGGTAGACCGGGACCTCGTCCTCGGCGAGCTCGAAGGCGGCGCGGTTGCGGCGCCACTGTTTGCGCACGTCGCGGAGGGCGTCGGCGGCGCCCTGCTTGTCGAACTTGTTGATCACGACGATGTCGGCGAGATCGAGCATGTCGATCTTCTCCAGCTGCGAGGCGGCGCCGAACTCGCTCGTCATCACGTAGACCGGCAGGTCGACGAGGTCGACGATCTCCGAGTCCGACTGGCCGATGCCGGCGGTCTCGACGATCACCAGGTCGAAGCCGGAGGAGCGCAGGAAGGCGACCGCGTCGGCGAGCACCGCGCTGGTCGAGAGGTTCTGCCGGCGGGTCGCCATCGATCGCATGTAGAGCTGCTCGTGGCGGAGACTGTTCATCCGGATCCGGTCCCCGAGGAGGGCGCCGCCGGTGCGCCGCCGGGTCGGGTCGACGGCGAGCACCGCGATCCGCAGCTCGGGCAGGTGCTGGACGAAGCGCGAGAGCAGCTCGTCGGTGACCGTCGACTTGCCCGCGCCGCCGGTGCCGGTGACGCCGACGACCGGCCCCCCGGCCCCCTTCACGTTCCAGTCGGTGCGCAGGCGCTCCAGTTCGTCGTCGGTGAAGGTGCCGTCCTCGAGCGCCGAGAGCATCCGGGCGACGCCGAGGTCGTCGGTGCGCGACTCGTCGGGCG
>MKSH01000055.1:5980-6336 GCA_001898095.1 Solirubrobacterales bacterium 70-9
CCCGCGTCCCGCAGCATCTCGACGGCGTACTTGAAGTACTCGGAGTGACCGCCCTGGTAGGAGCTGATCGCGATCGCGTCGGCGTCCTCCTGGATCGCGGCCCGGACGACGTCCCGCACGCGGCGGTTGTGCCCGAGGTGCACCACCTCGGCCCCGGAGTCCTGGATCAACCGCCGCATCACGTTGATCGCCGCGTCGTGCCCGTCGAACAGCGAGGCCGCGGTCACGAAGCGCAGCGGCGGCTTCCCCGCTCCCTCCGCGCGAGCGGCCTGTCCCTTGTCCGCAACCGTGGTCACGGATAGGAGGGTAACAGATAGTAGGAACCTCGACTAATTGGATGGGAGGCGGGGATGGGG
>MKSH01000055.1:6690-18370 GCA_001898095.1 Solirubrobacterales bacterium 70-9
ACGAGACGCCCAGGACGGGAGCGTCCCCAATCGACCGGGCCGCGAGGTGCGCCGTCCGCGGCGCTCGGGTCCCGAAGCACGCCGTCCCCTTGATGCCGCCGGAGGCCCGTCCCTACCCTGGGAAGTCGCCGGCGGAGACTCGGAGGACGCGCAGGAGCTTCGCCAGCTCCTCGAGCTGACCGGCGCTGAGCGGGTCGGTGGCGAAGCCGGCCTCGTTCAGGGCGGCGGTCGCCTCCTCGGCGACCTCCCTCCCGGCCGGGGCGATCTCGGCGAGGACGGCGCGGCGGTCGGACTCGTGGGGGACGCGGCGGACGAGACCCAGCTTCTCGAGCCCGTCGACCGTGTTGGTGACGCTGGTTCGGTGGACCTGGAGGCGCTCGCCGATCTTGCCCAGCGGCAGCGCCCCGCGGCGCGAGAGGTAGAGGAGCATCAGCGCCTCGTAGCGCGGGAAGGTCAGCCCGAAAGGCTCAAGAAGGTCGTTCAGGCGCGCGATCAGGATCTGGTGCACGCGCATGATCGAGGTGACGGCCACCATCTCGGTGGCGGCGTCCTCGGTCCAGCGCTCCTCCCAGTGGCGGCGCGCCTCGTCGATCGGATCGAAGGAAAGCGAAGGTTGGGCCATCGGCGGCAGTGTTACAGCGCGAGCAGCTACACGCATGCCGAGACGCATGTTGATGGGCCGAAAAGCCCTCTATATCAGCGCTTTTCGGCCCATCAACATCGGGCGGGCTAGAGGTCGTCGAGGAGGGTGGCGATGCGGCGCATCACGTCGGCGGCGGCCTCGAGGTCGCGCTCGGGGATGTCCGCCATAGCCGCCTCCCAGCGCTTCACCCAGCGGCGCCGGCGCTTGGCGAGGACCGTGCGGCCCTCGTCGGTCAAGGTGACGACGACGCGGCGGCGGTCGGTGTCGCTGCGGGCGCGGGTGACGATCCCATCGCGCTCGAGGTCGTCGAGCATGCCGGTGACGCTGGCGGGGCTGAGCCGGGCGGCCTCGGCGATCTCCCCCGCGGTCGCCCCGTCGTGCTGATCGAGGGCGAAGAGGGCCCGCACCTGGGCGACGGTCAGGTCGCCGTCGACCTTGTCGTGCTGGTCGCGCCCGCGCAGCCGGCGCTCGGCGCCGAGCAGGCAGCCGAACTCCTCGCGGACCGCGATCAGCGCCGCGGCGCGCCGGTCGGTTGCCGCCGCGCTCACGCCGACTCCAGCGCCAGCTCGCGAGTTTCCACCTCGACCAGTGGCGCGATCGCCTCCGGCTCGGCCGGGCGCCGGCGGCCACGCCGTTCGATCCGGGCGAGCACCAAGGTCGGCAGCAGCGCCATCGCGGTAATCCCCATCACCCAGATGAAGGTATCGCCGAAAGCACCCGCCATGGCGACCTGCGAAGCGCCGGCCGCTTCCAGGTGGGACTGCAGGACGACGGTGAGGACCGCGGTGCCCATCGACCCGCCCACCCGCTGCAGGGTGGTCAGCTGCGGGGTCGCGTGGGTGACCTGGTCGGGGGTGAGGACGCCGTAGGCGGCGGTCATCGCGGGCATGATCGACATGCCGATGCCGAAGCCGCGGACGACCATCGCCGCGCCGATCAGCAGGAACGGGGTGTCGGCGCCCAGCATCACGAAGGGGACCGTCGCCACCAGCGTGATCACCGCGCCGATCACGGCGGTCATCCCGGCGCCCCATTTTTCGGTCGAGCGGCCGGAGAGGCCCATCGCCACCGCCGCGCCGAGTCCCTGCGGGATCAGCAGCAGGCCGGTGGTGACCGCGTCCTCGCCGCGCACCGTCTGGAAGTAGAGCGGCATCAGCACCATCGCGCCGAACAGCGCGGCACCGAGGCAGAAGGTGGTGATCGAGGCCGCGGTGAAAGCGCGGTCGGCATAGAGGCGGACGTTCAGCAGCGGGTTGGGGATGTGGAGCGCGCGCCAGACGAAGGCGGCGACGCCGGCGATCCCGATCCCCAGCGGGATCAACACGGAAGCGGCGAAGGGGGTCCCGGCCGAGCCGGTCTCGGCCAGGCCGTAGGTGATCCCGACGAGGCCGACCGAGAGGATCCCGAGGCCGAGGAAGTCGAGCCGCTCGGCCCCCTCCGGCTTGTCCTTCGGCAGCAGCTTCAGCGCCGCCACCAGGGTGAGGATGCCGACCGGCAGGTTGACGAGGAAGATCGACTGCCAGGAGACGTGCTCGAGCAGCAGGCCGCCGAGGGTCGGGCCGAAGATCGGGGCGAGGACGATCGGCACGCCGATCGCGCTCATCACCTTGGGCAGGTTGCGCGGCCCGGCGGCGCGGACGAGGATCATCTGTCCGGTCGGCACCAGCATGCCGCCGCCGATCCCCTGGATCACGCGGAACGCGACCAGCGACTCGACCGAGTCGGCGAGCCCGCAGAGCACCGAGCCGGCGGTGAAGAGGACCAGCGAGAGGATGTAGACGCTGCGCGGGGAGAAGCGGCGCGAGGCCCAGCCGCTGACCGGGATCACCGCGGCGAGCGCGAGCAGGTAGCCCGTCACCACCCACTGGATCTGGTCGACCGAGGCGTTCAGGTCGTGCCCGAGGGTGTCGAGGGCGACGTTCACGATCGTCGTATCGAGCACCGACATGATCGTGCCGAGGACGACGACGGCGGCGATCCGCCAGACGTGGGCCTCGATCTTCGCCCCGGCGCTCTGCATTGCTTCGGCCACTACTCACCACTTCCTTAAAGTCTTTCGTCACAAAATATTTCGCTGCCAAATAGTTTAGCACCAAAAGATCTACCTCGCGAGTGTGAGGTCGCGCACGCTCGGGCCCGCGAACCGGCTTAGGGCAGGCGATAGGTTGGCTCGATGAGCGACTTCCAGCCGCAGGCCGAGAGCGACGTCGCCTTCCCGCGGCTCGACGAGGCGCAGATGGCGACGATGATCGAGGCCGGGCGCAGCGAGCGGGTCGAGGCCGGCGCGGTCCTCTTCTCCCCCGGTGACCTCGACTACGAGCTGACCGTGGTGGTGAGCGGCTGCGTCGAGGTGGTCGACGACGCGGGCACGCCGGAGGAGCGCGTCCTCGTCTCCTACGGGCCGCGCCAGTTCGCCGGCGAGCTGAACCTGATCACCGCCGAACCGGCGCTCTTGACCACCCGGGTCACCGCCCCGAGCGAGGTCGTCTTCATCGACCGCGAGGCACTGCGCACCGTCGTCTCCCGCGACTCGCGGCTCGGCGACCTGATCATGAACGCGCTGGTCGCCCGCCGGGCCACCCTGATCGAGAACCAGAGCGGCGCCCGGCTGATCGGCTCCGGCGGCGACCCCTACACCCGCGAGTTGCGCGAGTTCCTCACCCGCAACCGCGTCCCCCACCGCTTCATCGACCTCGACCGCGACGCGTCGGCGGCGGCCTCCCCGGACGGCCGGCCGCTGGAGGCCGGCGACGTGCCGATGCTGGTCAGCGGCGACAAGGTGCTGGCCGCGCCGACGATCCTCGAGGCCGCCACCGCGCTGAACCTGCGCGCCCCGAACAAGACCGCGAAAGTCGCCTGGGACACGCTGATCGTCGGTGGCGGGCCGGGCGGCCTGGGCGCCGCCGTCTACGCGGCGACCGAGGGGCTCTCGACGATCCTGGTCGACGCGGTGGCGCTCGGCGGCCAGGCGAGCACCTCCTCGCGGATCGAGAACTACCTCGGCTTCCCGGCCGGCGTCTCCGGCTCCGACCTGGCCGAGCGGGCGATCGCCCAGGCGCGCCGCTTCGGCCTGCGCACCGCGGTCCCCGAGCGCGCCCAGCGCCTGCGCACCGAGGAGGGCCGCTACGTGGTCGAGCTCGACAGCGGCGACGAACTGGCGGCCCGCACGGTCGTCCTCGCCACCGGGGCCAGCTACCGGCAGCTGCCGGTCGACGGCTGCGCGCGACTGAACGGCGCCGGCGTCTTCTACGCGGCGACGCTGGTCGAGGCGCGGATGTGCGGCGCCGAGTCGGTGGCCGTCGTCGGCGGCGGCAACTCGGCCGGGCAGGCAGCGATCTTCCTCTCCGGCACGGTCGAGCGGGTCTCGCTGCTGCTGCGGGGCGGGGAGCTCGGCGCCTCGATGTCGAACTACCTGGTCGAGCAGATCGAGTCGATCGACAACATCGACGTCCTCCTCCACCACGAGGTGCGGGAGATCGCCGGCGACGCGGCGCTGAGCGGGATCACGGTCGAGCGGACCACCGACGGCGAGCGGCGCGAGCTGCCGGTCGGCGGGCTCTTCATCTTCATCGGCGCCGATCCCTGCACCGAGTGGCTGGACGGCGCCCTGGCCAAGGACGACGACGGCTTCCTGCTCACCGGCGCCGACGCCGAGGTCACGCACCTCGATGCCGACACCGGGCTCGGCGGCCGACCGGCGCTGCCGCTGGAGACGAGCCTGCCGGGGGTCTTCTCGGTCGGCGACGGGCGCAGCGGGTCGATCAAGCGGGTCGCCTCGGCGGTCGGCGAGGGCTCGATGTCGGTGCGCCTCGTCCACCAGTACCTGGCGTCCCAGGGCCACGAACCGCAGGGCCGCCGCTAGAAGCCCCGGTCGAGCTCGACCCAGACCGCGTTCGGGAGGACCCGCGTGCACACCGCCCGTCGATCGTCGCGGCCTGCGTACCCGATCGGGCCAAAATACAACAAAGTTGATCAGTTTTATGGGGATTTGGGTAGAACCGCGGTTGCACGTCCAACCGGAAAGGAACTCACGCATGTCCCAGAACCCCCTTGCGAAGGTGCGAAAGCGGGTGGCAACGCGCCGCCGGCGCCTCGTCGCAACCTTCGCGATCGCTTCCCTCGCTGCGCTCGCAGGCGGTGCCACCGCGGCGAGCATCGCCACCGCCGACCCCACCTCTCCCCCGCCCGTCACCGTCCTCACCCACGGCAACGCCGGCCACGGTGACTTCTTCGTCTCCCCGTTCAGCGACCAGTCGACCTACGCCAACGGGCCCGAGATCCTCGATCAGAACGGCAACGTGGTCTGGTTCAAGGCGGTCCCGCAAGGCCAGGAGGCGTCCGACTTCCGCACCCAGACCTACCAGGGCAAGCCGGTCCTCACCTGGTGGCAGGGCACCGGTCTCGGCGGGCTCGCCCAGGGCACCGACTACATCTACAACGACAAGTACCAGCAGATCGCCACGGTGCAGGCGGGCAACGGGCTGAGCGCCGACGGCCACGAGTTCCTGATCACCCCCTGGAACACCGCCCTGATCCTCGCCTATACGACGAAGACGGCCGACCTCACCTCGATCGGCGGCCCGGCGAACCAGACCGTGATCGACGGCGTCGTGCAGGAGATCGACATCAAGACCGGCAAGGTCCTGTTCCAGTGGAACGCGGCCGACCACGTCCCCTACAGCCAGTCGGAGCAGCCGCTGCCCGCCTCGCCGAGCAGCCCCTGGGACTGGTTCCACATCAACGCGGTGAAGCTCGACACCGACGGCAACCTGCTGATCGACGCCCGCAACACCTGGACCTCCTACAAGGTCGATCGCCACAACGGCCAGATCCTCTGGCAGCTCGGCGGCAAGGCCAGCCGCAACAATTTCAACATCGAGGCGGCGCCCGGCCAGGTCCTCAACAAAGCGGGCCTGATCACCGCCTGGCAGCACGATTTCGAGGCGCAGGGCAACGGCATCTACACCTTCTTCGACAACGAGTCGGCGGGGGTTGCGAACACCGGTGTCGACGCGACCGCCGAGTTCGGGCTGAGCCACGCGGTCACGGTGAAGCTCGACCAGCGCACGCACACCGCGACGCTGATCGACTCGTTCGACCAGCCCGAGGGGCTGACCGCCCCGTCGCAGGGCAACAGCCAGCGGCTCGCCGACGGCAACACCGTGGTCGGATGGGGCTCACTGCCGTACTTCTCGGAGTTCAGCCCCAGCGGTCAGTTGCTCTACAACGCTCAGTTCCCGACCGGCGTGAACAGCTACCGCGTCTACAAGGCGGACTGGAATCCGGGCCAGGGCAGCGGCGGACCCGGCTACCACCCGTGGCCGAGCTACTACCCGGGCCACGGTCATAGCCGGCGGCATCACTGATCGCGAGAAGCCACTGATCGCGAGAAGCCGCGGCGTCGATCGGCGCCGCGGCTTCTCTCCTCACTTTTCGGCCTCGCGGTGCGCGGCCTCGGCCAGGTCCTTGATCGCGGCGAGGCGCTGGTCCCAGGCCGCCGCTGCGCGGGCCATCGCCTGGGCCGCCTCGTCGAGTCGTCTCGGCTCGACCATGTAGAGGACCTGGCGGCCCTCCTTGCGGCCGGCGACCAGCCCGACCCGGTCGAGCACCGCGAGGTGCTTGGCCACCGCCTGACGGGTGACCGGCAGCTCCCCGGAGAGCGTCGTCGCGGTCGCCTCGCCGAGCGCCAGCAGGCGGTCCAGCAGCCGCCGGCGGGTCGGGTCGCCGACGGCGGCCCAGAGGGCGTCGGCCTCGAGGGTGGCGGCGCTCATGGTCAGGCGGAGACGTCCGCGCTCGCGGCGAGCTCCGCCAGCTTCTCCATGAACATGCCCCAGCCGCCTTCGTGGCGCTGGGCCAGCGCGGCGTTCTCCTCCGCGGTCCCCTCGAGCGCCGCGAAGCCGCTCTCGACCACGCGCAGCACAGTTCCTTCGCCCGCGGCGCTGAGGCTGAATTCGACCGTCGTGTAGTGGCCCTGGGCGGCGACCATGTCGCGTCCGGGCTCCGGCGAGATCCAGCGGAAGGCGAAGAGGTGCGGCGGCTCGACCTTCTCCACCACTCCCTTGCCGTCGATGCCGGAGTCGAAGCGGAAGACCAGCTCACCGCCCGGCCGCAGGTCGACCTCGGCCTCGTTGGCAAACCAGCGGGTGATGTTCTGCGGCTCGGTGACGATCGCCCACACGGTCTCCACCGGGGCGTCGATCGTGACCTCGCGCTCGATGCTGTCGGAACTCATCTCTGTCCTCCTGGATAGTAGTGCAACCATCGGTTGCGAAGACCGTAACACAGATGCGCAACCTTCGGTTGCTATACGCCCAAGACGGGCAAGGGACCCGGCCCTCTCGTAGGCGGTCCGGGCAGGCTGTGACCGCCTACGAGAGGGCCGGGTCTGTGGGGAGAGCCGAGGGTGCGCGTCCCGTGCGGGTCACGGCGGAGGTCCGTGACGAAATGCGCAGGTCCGGCGCGGAACTCCGCGTCCCTTGAGGAGTCCCGGACGCGCTGCATGAGTTGACCACACCCTGGTGTGGTCAACTCATGCAGACCGACTTTTCGTCCCCCATGGGGGACGAAAAGTCGACCGCGCCCCCATACCTGTGCCCGATCCCGCGCGCTTCCCCCGAAAGCCTCGCGTCCCCGCCGCACGGTCCCCGAACCAGCCCCGCGCCGCCGCCCGGTCTAGGTTGGGCGGATGGAAGAGGACCGGCGCACCACCCTGGCCGCCGAGCGGACCCTGCTCGCCTGGTGGCGGACCGGGTTCACCGCGATCGCCGCGGCGCTCGCCCTCGGTCGCGTCGTCCCCGCCCTGATCAACCACGGCACCCGCTGGCCCTACGTGGTGGTCGGGCTCGGCTTCGCCCTCTACGGGATCGCCCTGATCCTCTTCGGCACGCAGCGGATCCACCGGCTGAACCTCGAACTCGGGATCTCCGAGGCCGACCAGCAGCCGGAGCGCACGATGCTGGGGCTCGCCGGCGTCGGGGTCGTCCTCGGCGTCGCCGTGATCGTCCTGATCATCGTCCAATAGCTTGGGCCAGGCGATCGGACAAGCGCTGCCGTTCGCGGTCGGGATCACGCTCAGCCCGATCCCGATCATCGGCGTCGTGTTGATGCTGGCGACGCCGCGGGCGCGGATCAACGGCCTCGCCTTCCTGGTCGGCTGGATCGTCGGCCTGGCCGTGGTCGGCACCGTCGTGCTGCTGATCTCGAGCGGCGCCGGGGCCTCCGAGGACGGCGGGCCGGCCACCTGGGTCAACTGGCTGAAGATCATCCTCGGGGTCGGATTGCTGAGCGTCGCGATGAAGCAGTGGCGCGGCCGTCCGCGCGCCGGCGAGGACGCCGAGATGCCGAGCTGGATGAGCTCCGTCGACCACTTCGGCCCGGGGCGGGCGGCGGCGATGGCCGTCGCGCTCTCCGCCCTGAACCCGAAGAACCTGGTCCTCGTCCTCGGCGCCGTCGCGGCGATCTCCCAGGTCGGCCTCGACGCCGGTCAAGACACCGTCGCGATGGCGATCTTCATCGTCATCGCGACCGTCGGCCCGGCGATCCCGGTCGTCCTCTACCTGGTGTCGGGCGAGCGCTCGCGCGCCCCCCTCGATCGCCTCCGCACCTGGATGGCCCAGAACAACGGGGTGATCATGGCGGTCATCTGCCTGCTCCTCGCCGCCAAGCTGATCGGCGACGGCATCTCCGGCTTCTGACCTGGACGGCGGCGCCCCGCCTCGGCGGCGCAGACGATGCGCCGACCTGCGCGAGCGCGGCGACCAGCGAGGCACGCATCCACCAACACCAAGGCATCCCCGGCCCGCACTACGGACATGGGCACCATAGACACTGAGGACAGGGCCGCCCTCGATCGTTCCTAGGCGTCGAGTTCGGCGACCAGGACGCGGACGCGCCGGTCGATCTCCTCGCGCACGGCGCGGACCTCCTCGATCGGCCGCCGCGCCGGGTCGGCCAGGTCCCAATCGACGTATCGGCGGCCGGGGATGAACGGGCACTTGTCGCCGCAGCCCATCGTCACCACCACGTCGGCCCAGCGGGCGTCCTCCTCGGTCAGTCCGCGGGGCACCCGGCCGGCCAGGTCGATCCCGATCTCCCCCATCGCCTCGACCACCTCGGGATGGACGCGATCGGCGGGGGTGGTGCCGGCGGAGCGGGCGGCGTGGCGACCCTCGGCGGCCCGTTCGAAGAGCGCCTGGCTGATCTGCGAGCGGCCCGCGTTCTGGAGGCAGACGAAGAGCGCGTTCGCCATCGGCTGATCAGGCGAGCCAGGCGGCGAGCTCGTCGAGGGCGCCGGGGACCACGTAGTAGTAGGCCCAGAGGCCCTGGCGCTCGGAACCGACGATGCCGGCGTCGCGGAGGATCTTCAGGTGGTGGGAGACGGTCGGCTGCGAGAGGTCGAAGAGCGGCACCAGCTCGCAGACGCAGACCTTGCCCGCATGCCTGCGGAGGACATCGACGAGCTGCATGCGGGTCGGGTCGCCGAGCGCCTTCGCGATCGCCGCCATCCGCTCCGCGCCGTCGAGGTCGATCTCCGGGTGGACGATCGCCTCGCAGCAGGGATCGCCGGCCGGGCGCTTGGTCTTCGGAGCGAGGTCGAGGGCGACAGTCATCTATCTATAGATATCTATTGAATTGATATTTGTCAATGCTTAGGATCGTGCCGTGATCGCCGCGCCCCTCCCCCGTCGCGCCCTTGCCGAGTTCCTTGGCTCGGCGTTCCTGGCCGCGACGGTGGTCGGCTCGGGGATCGCCGCGGCGCACCTCTCCCCCGGCGACACCGGCCTGCAGCTGCTCGAGAACGCCGTCGCCACCGCGGCCGGCCTCTTCACCTTCATCCTCATGTTCGGCCAGATCTCGGGGGCCCACTTCAACCCGGTCGTCTCGCTGGTCGACTCGGCGCTCGGCGGCCTGCCGCGCCGCGACCTCCTCGTCTACGTTCCGGCCCAGTTCGCCGGCTGCGTCGTCGGCGCGGTGGTCGCAAATGTGATGTTCGGCCTCGCCGCGGTCTCGATCTCGACCACTCACCGGGCCTCGCCCTCGCATCTCTTCGCCGAGATGATCGCCACGCTCGGCTTGCTGCTGGTGATCTTCTCCCTGGCCCGCACGCGGCGCGGTCAGATCGCCCCGGCCGCCGTCGGCGCCTATATCGGCGCCGCCTACTTCTTCACCAGCTCGACCAGCTTCGCCAACCCGGCGATCGACGTCGGACGCATGTTCTCGGACACCTTCGCCGGGATCGCCCCGACCTCGATCCCGGCCTTCGTCGCCTTCCAGCTCCTCGGCGGCGCCGTGGCGATCGGCCTGATCGCGATGCTCTACCCGGACCTGACGGCCGAGGAGGCCGGCGAGATCATGGTCCCGCCGAGCGTTTAGCCTCAGGCCGTGCCCTGGAAACGCCCGCACGCGGAGGAACACCTCAGCTTCCGCTCGAATTGGCTGCGGGCGGCGGTGCTGGGCGCCAATGACGGGATCCTCTCGACCGCCAGCCTGGTCCTCGGCGTCGCCGCCTCGGGCGCCTCGCGCGGCGACATCGTCACCGCCGGGATCGCCGGGCTGGTCGCGGGGGCCGGCTCGATGGCGGCGGGCGAGTACGTCTCGGTCAGCTCCCAGCGCGACACCGAGGAGGCCGACCTGCGGCTCGAGGCGCGCGAGCTCGCCGACGACCCCGAGGGCGAGCTGGCCGAGCTGGTCCGGATCTACGAGGCGCGCGGACTGGAGACCGCCCTGGCGACCGAGGTGGCCACCGCCCTCACCTCCTACGACGCCCTCGGCGCCCACGCCCGCGACGAGCTCGGCCTCCCCGAGGACCGCCGTGCCCGCCCCCTCCAGGCCGCCGGCGCCTCCGCGCTCTCCTTCGCCGCCGGCGCGGTCCTGCCGCTGCTCGCGATCGGCCTCTTCGGCAGCTCCGTGCGCATCGTCGCCTGCGTCCTCGTCACGATCCTCGCCCTGGCCGGCCTCGGCGCGCTCGGCGCCCGCCTCGGCGGCGCCCCCGAGATCCCGGCGACCGCTCGCGTCGTCTTCTGGGGGGTCGTCGCGATGGGCGCCACGTCGGCGATCGGCGCTCTGATCGGCTCAGCGGTCTGAGCCCTCCAGCAAGCGCCGAAGCTCGGCCGCAGCGGCGGCGCAGGGCAAAGCGCCGGCCGGCCCCCCCGGTGAGTTCGCAGTTAGCACCGCATAGCGTGGCTAACTGCGAACTCACCCGCGAAACACGCCGCCTCCCGCTGCCGCCGTCCTACCCGCCGAAGGTCCCGCGGATTTCCTCGTTGACTCGCCGCTGGATATCGGCGGCGGCGGAGTAGATCCAGAAGCCGTGGATCTGGCCGGGGTAACGGAGGACGGTTGCCGGGACTCCGGCGTCGGTGAGGCGGGCGGCGTAGGCCTCGCCCTCGTCGCGGAGCACGTCGCAGCCGGCGATCGCCACCGTCGCCGGGGGCAGGCCGCTCAGGTCGGGAGCGCGGAGGACCGCGGCGCGCTCGTCCACCTCGCCCTCGTCGCTGCCGACGTACTGGCGCCAGAACCAGCGCATCAGCTCGCGGGTGAGGCCGTAGTCGTCGGCGAACTCGGTGTAGGACGGCCGCTCGAAGTCGGCGTCGGCGACCGGGTAGAAGAGCACCTGATGGGCGATCTCAGGGCCGCCGCGTTCACGGACGAGGAGGCAGAGCGCCGCCGAGAGGTTGCCGCCGGCACTGTCGCCGGCGACGATCAGCGGCAAGGGCTCGGTGGCCGCGGCGAGGCGGTCGGCGAACCAGTGGAGCGCCGCGAAGCAGTCGTCGAGAGGGGCCGGGAACGGGTGCTCGGGCGCGAGCCGGTAGCCGACCGAGACCACCAGCGCCGAGGTGTCGAGACAGAGGGCGCGACAGCCGGAGTCGGCGCTCTCGAGGCTGCCCACGACCCAGCCGCCGCCGTGGATCCAGAGGATCGCCCGCTCCGGCCGGCCCAGCGGGTGGTAGAGGCGGATCGGGATCTCGCGGTCTGGATCGGCGGCGGCGATCGTCGACTCCTCCACCCCACCGACCTCGCGCGGGGGGCCGATCAGCG
>MKSH01000055.1:18405-21506 GCA_001898095.1 Solirubrobacterales bacterium 70-9
CGGCCAGGATCAGCCGGCTCTCGGGGGCGACGTCAGCGGGGACCGCGAAAGCCATCAGGCGACTTTCGCATGAAAACCGCACCGAGGGTCGATGCCCGGTCTTCGTCGCCGCCCTCGCCGGCTACCTCGCCCTCGACCTGGTGCAGCGGGCGACGGCCGCCGGGCCCCACGCCCGCCGGGCCCTGATCGGCGTCGGAGGCGCTACTCCATCACCATCCCGCCGGTCACGTTGATCGCCTGGCCGGTCATCTCGCTGGAGTCGTCGGAGGCGAGGAACATCGCCACCCGGGCGATGTGCTCGGGCTCCTGGAAGCGGCCCATCGGAATCCCCGCCATCCAGCGCTCTTTGATCGCGTCCTGGGTCTCGCCCGTCATCTCTTCCTCCCAGACGTACTCGCGGTCCATCATCTCGGTGTTGACGATGCCCGGACAGACGCAGTTGATGCGGATGGTCGGCGCGACTTCGAGCGCCACGCCCTTGCTGAAGACGATCACCGCCGCCTTCGAGGCGCAGTAGTGGGCGAACAGCTTGTAGCCACGCTTACCGGCCTGCGAGGCGATGTTCACGATCTTGCCGCCGCCCCGCTCGAGCATCCCGGGGATCACCGCCTTGACGCAGAGGAAGACGCCCTTCGCGTTCACGTCCATGACGAAGTCCCAGTCTTTCTCCGAGACGTCGGTGACTTTGTCCATCGTGATCACGCCGGCGTTGTTGACGAGGATGTCGATGCCGCCGAGCGTCTCGTCGCCGCGACGGATCATCTCGCCGACCTGCTCCTCGCTGGTGACGTCGACGCCGAGGCTCGAGACCTCGCCTCCGGCACCGAGTTCGTCGGCGGTCTGCCCGACCCGCTCCTCGTTGATGTCGGCGATCACTAACTTGGCGCCCTCACCCAGGAACGCCTCGGCGATCGCGCGACCCATTCCGGCGGCGCCTCCGGTGACCAGGACGCCGCTCCCCTCGAACCTGCTTCCCATCGTTCGATCTCCTCCGTCTAAGCCTTCAGGACATACTCGCGCTGCTTGATCTCGACCGGGATCTTGCGGATCTCGTCGACCGCCTCGGCCAGGTAGGTCGAGAACCGTTCGAAGATCTCGTTCCCCTTCTCCGCGGTCGCCCGCTTCGGGTTGCCGATCACCCCGTGGGGAGCGAACTCGTTGTGCTCCATCGGGAAGTAGAAGTACTCGAAGCCTTTGAATTCGGCGTCCGGCGCGCCATCTTCCTTGGCGAAGGCGGGCGGCATCCACTCGGGCGCCTGGGCGCGGGTGTCGAGGGCGCGGTCCATCTTCACGTTGGCCGCGTCGTAGGCCATCATGATCGAGGTCTCCTGCTCGGAGGCGTGCCAGCCGGCGGTCTCCTCAGGGGAGTTCTCCATCACGTCCTCGATCAGCCCGAGGTAGCGCTCGCCGTACGGTTTGAACATCGCCATGACGGCGCCGGTCTCGTAGCGCAGGTTGCGGAACACCGGGTCGGTCACCTTGGTGTTGGAGGTGTGGCCGTTGACGAAGATCAGGCGGTTGAAGCCGTGGTGGATGAGGCAGCGGGAGACGTCGTGAAGGATCGCCAGCAGGGTCTCCGAGCGCATCGTGATCGTCCCCATCCCCCGCTCCGGCTCGCGCAGGTGGTGCGGCGAATAGCCGGTCCAGATCGGCGGCGCGACGAGCGTGTTCGCCTTCTCCGCGGCGCGCTTGGAGACTTCGATCGCGTTGTAGATGTCGGTGCCCAAGGGCATGTGATCGCCGTGCATCTCGCAGGCACCCATCGGGATGAGGATCGTGTCGTCCTGCTCCAGGTGGGCCCGGATGTCCGGGGGCGCCAGATCAAGTAGCTGGCGCGAGTGAAACTGGCCGTTCGAGCTGGACATCCGTTCGTAACCCCTTATCGTCGTATTCCTGAAGTCTGTCCCGACCACCAAACCGTCCGAGATATCGGACGTAATTGCCGTGTTGGGTAAGCCGGGACGGTGTGACCGTACATCTTGACGGATATGCGGTCAAGTTGTCGGTTACTACCGGACGTTCAGAAAGACTTCGGGGTGTCGATCCAGATGTACTCGAGCGGCTCGTCGGAGACGTTCTCGAGCCGGTGCGGCATGGTGCTGGGGAAGCCGATCGCGTCGCCGGGGTCGAGGAAGTAGATCTCGTCGCCGACCCAGATCTTCAACCGGCCCTTGAGGACCATCCCCCACTCCTCGCCCTCGTGGGTGATCGCGTCGCCGAGCGAGGCGCCCGGCTCGTAGCGACCGTAGACCGCCTCGATCGTCTCCGCCTCCGGCGGCGAGGCGATCTCGAACCGCACTCCGGCGGTCTCGATCGCACTGCGCGCCGCCTGGCTGTTCACCTCGCCGTCCTCGCCGAGCACGTCGCGCTCCGTCGCCCGCACCACCCGGCCGGACTGCTTGGACGGCTCGCTGAAAAAGAAGGCGAGGGTGGTGCCGAGCGCCGAGGCAAGGGACTTCAAGGTCGAGATCGACGGCTCGACCTTGCCCCGCTCGACGTCGGAGATCAACGAGGCCGAGACGCCGGCCTCTTTCGCCAGGGCACGGATGCTGTACCGGTGCTCGGCGCGCAGGTCGGCGAGGCGCCGCCCGATATCGAGCGTGTCTCCCCCCTCGACCCCGTCTTTGGTGCGCGGCGCCATCTGTGGCCTCGACTCTAGAGATCGCCGACCACCGAAAGCGCACCGGGCTCAGAGCTCGGACTTGACCAGGATCTTGCCGTCGACCCGCGTTTTCGTCTCGTCGATCGCGGCGACCAGCTCCTCCAGCGCGAACCGCTTGGTGATCGCGTGGTGCATGTCGATCTGGCCCGAAGCCATCAGCTTGATCACGTTGGGGAAGTCCCACGAGCCGGAGTGCCCGATCGAGCCGTAGATCGAGCCCGCCTTCAGCTGGTAGTCGACGAAGTTGAGCTGCGCCGGGCGCCCGTCGAGGCCGATGATCGAGACCTTGCCGCCGATCCCCAGCGAGCGCTCGATCGTCCTCATCACGGCAGGGAAGTTCCCGCTCGCCTCGACCGCCAAGGCGACGCCGTCGCCCTTCGTCTCCTCTTCGATCGCTTCCACCGCGTCGACCTCGAGCGGGTTGATCGGGTGGGTGGCG
>MKSH01000055.1:21672-28653 GCA_001898095.1 Solirubrobacterales bacterium 70-9
CTCGAGCACCGCGTTCAGCGACCAGCACGCCTTGACCGGGACCTTCACGTATTCGGCGAAGCCGCCGTCGATGGTGAAGCCGAGGTCCTCGATGTAGCGACAGTTGTTCCAGTAGCCGCCGCGGCAGGCATCGCACTCGCCGCACCACTGGATCTCCTCGGCCGTGACCAGGTCGTCGACCTTGAACTCGGTCACCTCGGAGCCGATCGCGACGACTTTGCCGGAGAACTCGTGTCCGGTGACCACCGGCGTCGCCAGGTGATACGGCAGGAACATGTAGCCGTCGTCGTCGGTTTCGAACATGTGGACGTCGGAGCCGCAGATGCCGCAGGCGCCGACCTTCAGGACCATCTCGCGCGGCCCCGGCTCACCCGGATCGTCGACCGTCTCATAGGTAGCTTCGGGGTTCTTGTAGACGAGGTTGGCGTTCACGGCCCAGCGGCGCTCGGCGTCCTTGGGGTCGATCTCGGCCCCCTCGCGGGGCGCCCACTCGGCGTTCAGTACGACGGCTTTCACTCTTCTCTCCTTGTCCCTCGAAGCTCGCGGCGCCGCTCAGGCGACGGCGCCCGCCTTACCCAGGTCGTTCGACTCCAGCGCGTCCTCCGGCGAGGCCGTGCCGCGCACGACCTGCGAGAGCGCGGCGACCATCGCCGCGGGTCGGTCGTGCTGGAAGATGTTGCGCCCGACCGAGCAGCCGACGGCGCCCGCGGCGCGAGCGTCGGCGACCTTCTGCAGCAGGTCGAGGTCGGATTCGCGCGAGCCGCCGGCGACCACCACCGGGACCGAGACGGCCTCGACGATCTGGGCGAATTCCTCGCCCGAGCCGGGCCAGTTGCTCTTCACGACGTCGGCACCGAGCTCGGCGCAGAGGCGGGCACTCCGCTTCAGGTAGGGCAGGCCCCATTCCTTCGCGTAGTCGTCGCCGGAGTCGTAGTAGGCGTTGGGGAACTCGGCCTCGGCGACGTAGGGCATGCCAAGGCGGTCGCAGGCTTCACCGATCTGGGCGGTCAGGGAGATCACGTCGGGCTCGTTCTCGGGCGCGAACGGGATCATCGCGACGACCCCGTCGCAACCGAGCTCGGCGCAGTGCTCGACCGAGGCGATCAGCCGCTCCTGGTGCTTGGTCCCGCCGCGCGACGCGGTCGAGGTGATCTTCGCGACCACCGCCAGGTCGCGCGAGGCGCCTGCCACCTCGGCGAGGCTGTGGACGAGCCCGGGAGCGATGAAGATGCAGTCGGCGCCGCCCTCACGCGCCGCTTCGTACTGGGCGGCCGGGTTCTCGAGGCCGGGCAGGACCTCGGGCGAGCTGGTGCCGTGCGAGAAGGCGAACATCAGCGTGGACTGCGTGGCGGGATCGATGATGCGCCGCATCCGCAGCGCCTTTCCGGTCGACATCAGCTCTCTCCATCTCCTGTTCCGTGGACCAACCGACGGTCTCACCGTACAGAAGAGAGGTATATGCCGTCAAGTGATCGATGACAGAAGGCGAAAATCGGCCTAACGCCGTTATACGTTCGCCAGTAACGGCCGATGGACGATCAGAAGCTCTTCGGCGTGTCGATCCAGATGTACTCGGTGGGTTCGTCGGCGACGTTTTCCATCCGGTGCGGCGTCGTGCTCGGGTACCAGATCGCGTCGCCGGGATCGAGGAAGTGGATCTCGTCGCCGACCCACACCTTCAGCCGGCCCTTGAGGACCATCCCCCACTCCTCGCCCGCGTGGGTGACCCACTCCTCGCCGAGCGAGGCGCCGACCTCGTAGCGACCGAAGATCGCCTCGATCGACTCGGTCTGGTCCGGTGAGGCGAGCTCGAAGCGGATGCCGTCGGTCTCGATCGCCGAGCGCAGCTCGTTGGTCGCGTCCTCACCGCCGCGGAGCACCACCCGCTCGCCGGCGCGGACCACCCGCCCGGTCTGCTCGGCGGGCTCGGAGAAGAAGAAGGTGAGGGTGGTGCCGAGGGCGTCGGAGAGGCGCTTCAGGGTCGAGATCGAGGGCTCGACCTTGCCCCGCTCGACGTCGGAGATCAACGAGGCCGAGACGCCCGCCCGCTCCGCCAGTTTGCGGATGCTGTACCGGTGCTCCTTGCGCAGTTCGGCCAGCCGCGCGCCGATCGAATCGGCCGCCACGCCGTTCTCCGGGTCCCCTTTGCTGCTGCCGTTGTCGTTCGCCACGGTGCTCGTCTCTGTCATCCGGTCGATGCTAGCGGGGCATCAGCGCGTACCCCGTGGATGCCTGCTTTCACCGCGGTGCGGCCCGGCGGCGGGGTCGGTGGCCGCGAGGCGACCACCGACCCACCGACCGGCAGCGGTCAGCCGCCGATACCGAGTTTGAATTCGTTCCAAACCTGGAGGCGCTTTTCGAGATCCTCCACTGGTTTGAAGAACTTCATTTTCGAGAAGAACGCTTCGCCGGCTTTGGTCGCCGGGATCAGCGTGCCTTCCAGTTTTTCCGCCGTCAGGCCGGCCTGTTCCGCTTCTTTGGAGGTCGCCTGTTCGTAGTTCAGGGTCCCCGAGTTGCCAGAGTCGCCGATGAACCGGGCCTGCCATTTTTCGGCCAGCGAGGCATCGATGAACTTGTAGACGGCCGCCAGCTTCTTGCCGCCGCCTTCCTTCGTGATCGCGAGGTTGTCGCTCCATGCGGGAACGCCCTGTTCGACCGTGTTGTTGACCATCAGTTCGTCGCCTTCTTCCTTCAACGCGGTGGCGCTGGCGACATTGTTCAGATAGGCGACCGACGCTTCGCCGGAGGCCAGCTGGGTCGTCTGATCATCGAAGCCGGTGGTCAGCCGTTTCACCTGGGGACGGAGTTCGAAAAGCTTCTTTTCGAATTCTTCGAATTCCTGTTCGTCGAGGTTGTACGGTTCTTCGAACCCGAGCGCCAGCGGGACCATCGGCTCGACCGAGGTGGGGTCGTCGAAGAGCGAGACCTTGCCCTTCAGCGCCGGATCCCAGAGGACGTTCCAGTCGTCGAGTTCGCCTTTCGAGTTCTCGTACTTGGAGAGATCCAAGCCTTCGACTTCCTTCGGGATCCAGGCCAGCGGTTGGTCACCCCAGTTGTAGAGGACGCCGTAGAGCTTGCCTTCGACGCTGGTCGCTTCTTCCCATGGGAACCCGAGTTTGATGTTTTTCAGGTTCGGGATCTTGCTGGTGTCGATTTCTTCGAGCAGACCAGCTTCGACGTACTGCGGGAACCAGCCGGCGGTGGCCAGCACGATGTCGACCTGGCCGGGGTTGGCTTTTACTTTGGAGAACATTTCGGCCGGCGAGCCGACGTTGGTAGCGTTGACCTTGATCCCGGTTTCTGCTTCGAATTCCTTCAGGTATTCGGGTTCGTCGTAGGTCTCCCAGGTGAGGACGTTCAGTTCCTCGCCTTCGGTGCTTTCTTCTTCTTCGCCGCCGGCGGCTTCTTCGCCGCCCGAGCTTTCTTCGCTGCTCGCCGGTTCGCTCGTGCCGCTGCTTTCGGAACTGCTGCTCCCTCCACCACCACAGGCGGCAAGGACGCCGGCCAGCAAAACCATGACCCCGAGCACGAGCGCCCACCTCCACGGGGACCGGACCGAGGAACCTGCACGGCCGCTCGGACCTCTCTTGCTTCTCATCGTGATCCTTTCTGATTCTGGTTGCCGCCAGCCACAACACGGCCATGCGTGCCGGCCTTGATTCGCCCTATTGCTGCGTCGAAGTCGAAAAGGCGGTCGGGGGCGAAGCGCTCCAGCCACCAGGTGGTGCCTGCCGCTTCGTATTCCTCGGTCCGCGCCGGGTCCGGCTCATCGGTGTAGCCGTCGATCGCGATGTCGAACGGCGCGTCGGAGCCGCGGTGCTCATCGATGTAGGCGCGGATTTCGCGGACGTGCCGGGGCTCCGGCGTGTCGCCGCCGACCATCTCCGGGATCACCCCGTCCCAGCGGGCGGCGCGCCGGAAGGGACGCTTGTTCGGCCACCAGCCAGCGCACCAGATCGGCACCCGAGGGCGCTGGAAGGGACGGTCGAAGCGCGCCTCGCGGACCGAGTAGTGCTCACCCTCGAAGCTGTACGACTCGCCGGTCCAGAGCCCGTCGAGGACCTCGAGGCCCTCGTCCAGCATGTTCGCCCGCCGACGGTCGTCGAGCTCTTCGCCGAACGTCCCGAACTCGGTGTCGGCGGGGACGCCCAGACCGACCCCGAGGACCAGCCGCCCCTTGGAGAAGGTGTCCAGGGACGCCGTCTCGCGAGCGAGCTTCCAGGGGCGTCGGCGCGCCACCGGCGTCACCATCGTGCCCACCCGCAACCGCGAGGTGGCGGCGGTGATCGCGGTCAGCGCCACCCACGGATCGGCCATCGGGGCCTGCTCGCCGTCGAGGACGATGTGGTCCCAGAGGAAGAAGCCGTCCCAGCCGTGGGCCTCGGCGGCGGTGGCCATCTCGACCAGCGCATCGACGTCGCCGAACGGCCCGAAGTTCGGCATGAACAGTCCGTACTTCATCTCATGCCCCCTGCGCGATCGAGTTCGGGGCCACCTCGCGCTCGCGGCCGGCGCTCCGCCGTCCGGCCCCGCGGCGGCGCCAACGACTCGCCTTCGTTTCCTCCGGCAGGCGGTTCCGCCGGGCGGAGAAGAAGAGCAACACCCCGGCGATCCCGATCAACAGCAGCGAGCCCCCGGCGATCAGGGTGAAGGCGGCGTTCACCTCCGGAGTGAAGCCGAAGCGGAGCAGGCCCCAGACGTAGACCGGCAGCGTCGGCTGCGTGCCCGCGAGGAAGAAGGTCGAGGCGATCTCGTCCATCGACAGCGTGAACCCGAGCAGGCACCCGGCGATCAGCGGTACCCGGACGCCGGGCAAGGTGACGTGCCAGAAGGTGCGCAGTGGCCCGGCGCCGCAGTCCATCGACGCCTGCTCCAACGACGGGTCCGCCGTTTTCAGCCGCTGCAAGAGGATGAACATGATCAGCGGCGTGATGAAGGAGACGTGCCCGGCGACGATCGTGAAGAAGCCGGGTTCGATCTTCGCGGTGTGGAAGTTGACCAGCAGGGAGATCCCGAGCACCAGGCCGGGAGCGACCAGCGGCGCCGCCAGCAGCGCCTGGATCACCGCCTTGCCGCGGATCTTCAGCCGGTCGATCATCAGGGCGAAGGCGAGCCCGACGCAGGCGGAGACGAAGACCGCCACCGCCGCGACCTTGAGGCTGTAGAAGATCGCCGTCTTCATCGGCCCGTCGTTGAAGAGCGCCGTGAACCACTTGAAGGTGAAGCCGGCGAACGGCAGCGTCTGGATTTTCGAGTCGTTCACCGAGAACAGCGCGGTGATGATCATCGGCGCGTAGAGGAAGACGTAGACGGCGACGACGAAGACCGCGATCAGGGCGACGACCACGTACTTCAGTGCCTTCGACTCGCGTCGCCGTCGCGGCATCCGCACCGCACCCTCGGCGGCCATCAGTCGATCTCCGCTTCGAGTCGGGTGAAGAACGAGATCAGGGCGAGCACCAGCAGCCCGGCGGCGATGATCGTCACCCCGATCGCGGCGCCCTGGGGCCAGTTGTCGGCGGTGCCGAAGGACTGCAGCACGATCGAGCCGAGCATCGTGCCGCTCAGCCCGCCGACCATCGCCGGCGTGACGTAGTCACCGAAGGTGAGGACGAAGCCGATCGCGAACCCGACCGCTACCCCCGGTCTGGTCAGCGGCCAGATCACGTGCCGGAAGGTCCGCCAGGCGGAGGCGCCGCAATCGGCGGAGGCCTCGTAGTAGTGCTTGGGGACCCGGTCGAGCGAGGTATAGGAAGAGAGGAAGACGTAGGGGATGGCGACGTAGGTGAGCGCCACGATCACGGTCGTGGTCGAGTAGAGGAAGGCCGTCGACGGCTTGTTGATCAGGCCGATCGATTCGAGGAAGCCGTTCAGCACCCCGCGTTCGCCGAGGATGATTTTCCAGGCGAAGATCCGCATCAGGTAGCTGACCCAGAGCGGGATGATGATCAGCAGCGCCGCGAGCGTCTTGTAGCGACCGAATTTGGTCACCACGATGTAGGCCAGCGGGTAGGCGATCAGCGTCGCGCAGGCGGTCGACACGAGGGCGATCATCAGCGTCCGCTTCAGCAGCGTGATGAAGACGTCGGAGGCGAACAGTTCGCTGTAGTTGTTGAAGTTCCAGACGTGGGCGACGCTGCCCAGTTCGTTCTTCCAGAGGCTGTAGGAGATCAGGAAGACGTTCGGCAGGATCACCAGCGCGAGGATCCAGAGCAGCGCCGGGCTGACGATCAGGAACTTCTTGATCGAGGAGGGGATCCGGCGCGGGAGCGCCGTGATCGGTTCTAGACGTCTTCCGACTGCTGCTGCCATGACCCCGTCGCTTTCACGATCACCGCGTCCTCCGGGCCCCATCCGAACTCGATCGGATCGCCCGGCGAGTAGCTGTCCTGCCCCGCCCTGACGACCAGCCGCTGATCGCCGCAGTCGACCATCACCTCACGCTCGTGGCCGAGGAAGAGGACGTCGCCGACCACCGCCTCGTAGTGGTTGGCCAGAGTCCGACTCGCCTCGCCGACGACGATCGTCTCGGGGCGGATGCTGAGGGTGAACTTCGGGTCCGCCGGCTTCTCGGCGATGACCAGCGGCATCTTCCCGGCGCTGGCCTGGCCGCCGCTGCCACACTCGCACTCGAGCAGGTTCGATTTGCCGATGAACCCGGCCACGAAGGAGGTCGCCGGACGCCCATAGATCTCGGTCGGGCTGGCGAGCTGCTCGACGTAGCCGCCGTTCATCACCGCCAGCCGGTCGCTCATCGCCAGCGCCTCACCCTGGTCGTGGGTGACGTAGATGAAGGTGATCCCGACCTCCCGCTGGAGGTGCTTCAGGACCAGCAGCATGTTCTCGCGCAACTTCAGGTCGAGGGCTCCGAGCGGCTCGTCGAGGAGGAGCAGGCGCGGGCTCCCGATCAGCGCGCGGGCGAGCGCGACGCGCTGGCGCTGGCCGCCGGAGAGCTGGTGCGGCAGGCGCTTCTCGAACCCG
>MKSH01000055.1:28788-30910 GCA_001898095.1 Solirubrobacterales bacterium 70-9
CCGTCGAGTAGGACGCTGCCCTTGGTCGGCTGCTCGAAGCCGGCGATCATCCGCAGGGTGGTGGTCTTGCCGCTGCCGCTGGAACCGAGGATGGAGAAGAATTCACCCTCCCGGATCGTCAGATCGATGTTGTCGACGGCCGCGACGTCGCCGCCGGGATAGGTCTTCGAGACCCCCTTCAGCTCGACGACGGGGGACCCCTGGGCGCCGGGCGGGGTCGCCGAATCGACCTGCGGGGCGCTGGTCACGCTGCTCACTTGGCTCGACTCCTCCTTCGCGGTGTTCATCGGGTCCTCACTGGCTCTCGTTCGGAGCGTCGGTCTCGGCCGCGAGGAGGATCCGCTCGATCGTCTCGAGGTTGCGCACCGTCTCGTGGGCCGAGACCTCCGGCGCCCGCTCCCCCCTGACCGCGGCGCAGAAGTTCTCGATCTCAAGCTGGTAGGGGTCCTGCACCGGGGTCTCGATCCAAGCGGTCCCGGCTTCGGAGACGACCTCGATCCCGTGCGGCTCGCGGTAGGCGTACCAAGGCATCGCCAGGACGGCGCGGCCACGCGTCCCGAGCACCTCGACGCCGACGTCGAGCGGGCTGGTCATGCCGCAGTCGAAGAGCGCGACCAACCCCGAGTCGTAGCGTGCCGTTGCGACCAGCGCCTCGTCGACCCCGGAGGCGGCGAAGCGGGCGGCGGCGGTGACCTCGACCGGCGCGGCGCCGGCCAGGTAGTTGGAGACGCTGACGCAATAACAGCCGACGTCGCGCAGGGCTCCGCCCGCCAGCTCGGGGCGGTAGCGGATGTCGGAGGCCGGGTCGGCCACCGTGAAGTGGAAGCGCGACCGCACGATGACCGGGTCGCCGATCTCACCGCCGGCGACCACCTCGCGCAGCGCCCGCGTCTTCGGGTGGTGCCGGTACATGAATGCCTCCATCAACAGGAGGTTGCGCTCGGCCGCCAGGTCGAACAACGCCGCCGCCTCGGCGGCGGTCGCAGTGAGGGGCTTCTCGCACAGCACGTGCTTGCCCGCCCGCAGGGCGGCCTCCACCCACTCGCGGTGCAGCGAGTTCGGCAGCGGGACATAGACGCAATCGATCTCCGGGTCGCCGAGCAGCTCCTCGTAGGAGGCGTAGGGGACCTCGATCCCGTTCTCGTCGGCGTAGGCCTTCGCCCGCGCGCCGTCGCGGCTGGCGACCGCGCGCAGTTCGGCGTCGGCGGCCATGGCGAAGCCGGGCAGCAGCTCCTCGGTGATCCGGGCGGTCGAGAGCACGCCCCAACGCAGCGGCAGGTCGGTCCGGGCGCTCATGCCGATGGCCCTCCCGCGCTCGCCTGGGTCGCCTCGCCAAGCTCGGCTCCGCTGTCGCCGATCAGCCTGATCAAGGTGTCGACGGCGGCGTCGGCGAACTCCGGGTCGTTGATGTGGGAGTCCCACAGCTCGGCCTCCAGGCCCGGCCGCAGCTCCGCCTGCAGCGCCTCGAGGAAGGCGCCGTCGGCGGCCGGATCCCAGAACGGCCCGCCCTCCGCGTCAGGGACGGAGAAGCCGCGCGTCGGGACGAGGATCGCGGTAGGCCCGATCGCGGCATTCGCCTTGCGGGCGAAGATCCGTCCCAGCTCCGCCATCTCGGCCGCGGTCAACCGCACCAGGGTCAGCTCGGGGTTGTGGCAAAACATCGTGCGGCCGGGGAACTCCGCTTCGGTCGCCTCCCAGGTGGTGCAGGTGATGAAGTCGATGCAGCCCGGCACCAGGACCTGCGGGATGCCCTGCCGCCCGGCGGACTCCATCCGGTCCGGGTCCGTCACCATCAGCCCGCCGACGAGGTTCGCGCCGAGCTCGGTGGTGGTGAAGTCGAGGACGGCGTCGACGCCGTCGGAACCGGCGAGGTCCTCGAGCGCGCGGCCGCCGACCCCGTTGGCATGGAAGATGACGGCGGTGTAGCCGGCGGCCTCGAGGCGCGCCCGCCCGCGGTCCATCGCCTTGGTGGTGTTGCCGTTCATCGAGATCGCGACGGTCGGTCCCGCGGCGGCGGGGACCGCCGCCTGGTCCTTCACCCGCGCGAAGGTCCGGGCGGCCCCGGCGATGTAGCCCGCGGCGCTGCGATAGACGCGTTCGGTGATCGGGTTGATGCCGGCGA
>MKSH01000056.1:0-11573 GCA_001898095.1 Solirubrobacterales bacterium 70-9
GATTTGCCTTCCCAATTCTTCGGCATCACGCTGAAGATCCACTGGGAGAGGATGTTCGGCATTTCCGGCGTCGGCCGCGAAGTGGTCAGGACGACGGTGGTCGGCGCCGTCGCCTCGACTTTTTCCCAACCTTCGACGGTCGCCGCGTGGGTTTCTGATTCCATGCTTTTTTCCAGCGACCACTGCACGTCCGCCGAGGTCATCGGTTTGCCGTTGGAGAATTCGACGCCTTCTTTGAGCGCCATCGTCCACACGGTGTAGTTCTTGCTCGGTTTGATGCTTTCGAGCAGCCACGGGACGACTTCGCCTTCGTAGTCTTCTTTGGTGAGGGTCTCGAACATCTGCGACATGACGTTGACGTCTTCGAACGAGATGTTCGTCAGCGGATTGAGGCCGATGATTTCTTCGCCGAGCGAGACCGAGACGGTGCCGCCGGCCTGCGGTTCGGCGGACGATTCACTGACCGTCGTGCCATCGGCCGCTTCGCCGCCGGTCGCTCCACCACCGGCGCCCGAGGTGCCGCCACCGCCGCAGCCCGCGATCAGGACGGCAAGCGCTGCCAGGGCCGACAGAAATATCAGCCTTAACCTCCAAGGTCTACTCGACATCATCTCTCTCCTCTTAAAATTGCGTACGGACTCGACGGTGCTTCCTGGTGGTCGACGCTGTCGCACCCTTCCCAAGGGGTGGTCATCCAGCATCCGGGGTGCTCGACAGCTGCTTCCTCAGCCCACCCCCTCGCCCGCCGACGCCCCGTGCTTGCGTCGGTAGGCCCGCCAGGTCGTCGCCCAGTAGGAAGGGTCTTCCGTGCGGGAATAGTCGGCGCGATGGAGCACCTGGTTATGAGGTGAGGTCTTCACCAGCTCCGGATCGGAGTAGGCCTCCTCGCAGATCTCCTCCAGCGCGTCGAGCCAGTAGTCGATGTCCTCGACCGACCAGAGCTCACCCGCCTCGGGGGTGAGCGGTTCCGGCACCAGCCAGGGGTGGTGGCTGTTCATCGGCGGGTCGATGCCGTAGTCGGTGAGCCGGTTTTCGACGTCGCCGATCGTCACCCCGGTCTCTTCCGCCAGGGTTCCGAGGCTGTAGCGGTTCATCTCCAGCCGGGGCAGGTCGACGCCGGGGTTGCTCTTCGTCACCCCGCGCATCGACAGCAGGCGCTTCTCCATGTAGTTGCTGGCCAGGACCGAGATGTCGGAGGCTTCTTCGATCCCGTCCCCGCCCATCATCAGCGCCCAGTTGTAGGCCTTCATGATCACCGGGACGTTGCCCCAGAACTCGCGCACCTTGCCGATGCTGAGCGGGGACTCGCGATCGAGCGCGTAGCCGTCGCCCTCCCGCCGCACCAGCGGTCGCGGCAGATACGGGATCAGCTCCTCCGAGCAGCCGTAGGCGCCGACCGCGGGGCCTCCCCCGGCCTTCGGCGCGCCGAAGGTCTTGTGCAGCATGTACATGCAGGCGTCGAAGCCGAGCTCGCGGGCCCGGAGTTTGCCCATCACGCCGTTGAAGTTGGCGTGGTCGTAGAAGCAGAGGCCGCCGGCCTCGTGGACGATCTCGGTCCACTGCTTGATGTCCGGGTTGTAGATCCCCATGTCGTCAGGGTTGACCACCATCAGCGCGGCGGTGCGGTCGGAGACGACGCTGCGGAGCTGCTCGAGCGAGGGATAGCCGCCCTCGTCGAGCGACAGCGTCACGACCTTGAAGCCGGCCGCGGCGGCGGTGGCCGCGTTGCAGGGGTGGGTCTGGATCGTGACGATCACCTCGTCACGCTGGTCGAGCTCCCCGTGCGAGGCGTGGTAGGCGCGGGTGATGCAGCTGTTGACGTAGGAGGCCTCGGTCCCACCGCCGGCCTGGAAGACGAACTGGTCCATCCCCGACAGCTCGCGCAGGACGAGATCCATCTCGTAGATGATCTGAAGCACGCCCTGCAGGGTGTCCTCGTCCTGCGCCGGGTGCACTTCGGCGATCTCCGGGCGCGCCGCGAGGATCTCGCCGAGGCGCGGGTTGTACTTCATCGTGCAGGTGCCGAAGAGGTTCACGCCGAGCATCCCAAGGGTCTGCTGGGCGAGGTGGATGAAGTGCCGCTGCACTTCGAACTCGGTCAGCTCCGGCAGCGTCGGCGACCCGTTCCTCGCCATCGTCGCCGGGATCAGGTCGGCGAGGCCACCGGTCGCCGCCTCGATCTCGGTCTCGACCGGCGGCGGCACGAACGCGCGGCGACCCGGCGCGCCCATCTCCATGATCAGGGGCTCGTCCCAGATCGGCGCCTGGTAGCGACGGCTCGGCCCCGATCCACTCATCGGGTCACCTCCGCCAGCGCCTCGGCGAGTCGATCGATGTCCTCGACCGAGTGGATCTCGGTCACCGCGTAGAGGGCACTCTGGCCCAGGTCGGGGAAGGTCGACGAGAGATCGCGCCCGCCGAAGATCCCCCACTCGCGGAGCGCCGCGTTGATCTCGGTCACGGGCTTCCCGGTGCCGCCGAAATCGACGACGAAGTCCTTGAAGAAGGCGCCGGCGGGACGGATCTCGACGCCCGCGATCGCGCCGAGCCGCTGCGCCGCGTAGCTGCCCCGCCGCACGATCGACTCACCGATCTCGGCGAAGCCCTGCGGACCGAGCAGCGCCATGTACACCGCGTTGGCGACCGTCCAGAGGCGCACCGAGTTGTTCCCATACCAGTCTTTGGCGCCTTCGCGGGTCATCGCCGAGGTCTGCTGCACCAAGGTCGGCGCGAAGGCGAGCTCGCCCGGCTCGGTGGTCTCGGTGGTGGTGATCGCGATCGTCGGGTACTCGCGGGCGTAGCGATCTTCGTCGCGGCCGGCGATGAATCCACCGACCCCACCGCCGCAGTTCATGTGGACGCCGAGCGTCTGCAGGGTGCCGACGACGATGTCGGCGCCATAGCGCGCGGGCGGCGCCAATACGCCCAGCGAGATCGGGTCGACGCCGACGATCGTCTCCGCCCCGGCGGCCCGCGCGGCGGCGGCGATCGACGCTCCGGCGGCCTCGATCGTGCCCAGGTAGCTCGGATTCTCGAAGTACACCGCCGCGGTCCGCATCGAGAGCTTTGCCTCCAGGTCGTCGAGGTCGAGCGCTCCCGTCTCGCGATCGAAGTCGACCAGGACGATCTCGATGTGGCTCGCCATCTCGGGCGGCTCGCAGTAGTTGCGGATCACCGCCAGCCGTTCGGGGTCGATCGAGGCCGGCAGCAAGACTTGATTGCGACCGGTCAGCCGCGCGGCCATGCGGATCGCGTGCCCGGCCGCGCAGCCGTAGCTGTAGACGGGCAGGCCGACGAAGTCGAGCTCAAGCAGCTCGCCGAGTTGGCTGGCGAACTCGAACCAGACGTGGAAGCGACCGTAGTCCGAGGACGGGGTGCCAAGGTGGGAGGTGACGAACTCGGTGCGGGAGACGATCTCGTCGCATACCGCCGGCACGTAGTGCTGCCAACAGCCGCCGCCGATGAAGCTGAGGTTCTCCTCGCAGGTCTCGTTCTTCGCCAGGGCGGCGAGCAGACGCCGGCGGACCGCCGCCTCGGATCGGGCACCGGCCGGGAGGTCGAGCTGGCCCGAGAGGCGGTGGTCCGCCGGAATCTGGACGAAGAGATCGTCGATGGTCGCGAACCCGGTGGCCTCGAGCATCCGCTCCTTCGCCTCTCGAGTCGAGTTGGCCATGTACGGATGCGCGCCCGTCGCGGTCGCGGTCCCAATCGTCTTGCTCATGACTTGCATCGTTCTCGATACCTCCCTGTTCGCATAAGAGGCAAAGCGGGGGTTTTGACGAGCCCGACGTTTACGGAATGTAAAGTCAGACCGTCAGGCGATCGCGAGGTAGCGAGCCGGGTTGTCGACCATCAGCTGCCGCGCCACCGCCGGCGTCAACCCGCGCCCTTCCAAGGTCGGGATGATCGTCTCGACGAGGTGGGCGTAGCCGTAGCCGCCGTACCGCCGGAGCTGCAATTTCGAGCAGACGTCGTGGGAGAGAAGCAGCTGGTCGGCGTAACCGAGATCGAGCAGCTCGAGCAGCGCGTCCATCCTGGCGAGGTCGGTCGCCGTGTGGTTGTGGTCGGGGGTGTTGAAGAAGATCTCCAAGCCGAAGGTATCGAAGGAGACCCATGCTCCGAGGTCGAGGATGCGGCGTTGGTAGGCGACGTCCATGTGCCCGTCCATGTGACAGAGGTTCAGGCGCCGCGGGTCGACGCCACGTTCGATCACGAAACGGGTGACGGCCGGGGCCATCCGACTCGCCTCGCCCGCGTAAGGGTGCACGCAGAGGGGCAGGCCGGTGATCGTCTGCGCCCGGCACGCCGCCGCGAGGACCTTCCACTCGTCGGGGTGAGCCGGCTGGCTGATGCCGATCTCACCGATGATCCCGCTGCGGATGCCGGTGTCGCCGATCCCGATCCGCGCCTCGGCGACGAACTGCTCGGTGAGCTGGTCGACGGTCAGCTCGGCGACCTCGCCCGGATGGGTGCCTTGCACGTAGTACCCCGAGCAGGCGACGAGGCGGAGCCCGGCAGCGGCGCAGACCTCGCGCAACACGCGCGGGCCGGGCGCCCGTAGGCCGATGGTGGAGACGTCCACGACCGTCCCTCCCCCGGCGCCCGCGAACCGGCCCAGTTCCACCGTCGCGAGCGCGGGATCGTCGATCAGCAGGGAGTCCTTGATCAGCAGCGGATCGTGCCGGGCGCGCCCGAGCAGTTCGATCCGCAGGGACTGGCCGGCTAGCTCCCGCTCGGTCTCGTCCCGGGGCTCCCTGGCGTGCGAGGTCAGGTCGACGAGGATGTGCTCATGGGTGAGCGTCGGCCCCAGGTCGGCCGGATCGACCGGCCCGTCGGCGGTCATCACCATGCCGACGTTCGCTTTGTCGCTCATGGCCGGTCGGCTCGAGCTCGGCGGTCGGGCGGACCTAGCCGGTGAACCCGGTTTCGCCGAGCCAGAGGATGCCGGTCCTGCCCACGAACGACCCCGTCACATCGCTCTGCCTGACCCAGACGTAGGGTGAGTAGGCGACCAGGATCAACGCCTGTTCTTCGTTGATGATCTGCTGCATCTGACCCCACATGGCGTTGCGTTTGGCGGTATCGGTCTCGCTCTGTGCTTCGCTCATGAGCTTTTCCGTCGCTTTCGTGTCGACGCCGGTGAAGAAGCCCCCAGTCGCGTTGTAGAAAGAGAACAATTCGGCGGGGTAGGGCGACAGAGCGGTGTTATAGATCGTGGTCGCGTCGAATTCCCGGTTTTCCAGGCCGCCCAGCAGGCTGCTCAGATCGGACTTCTTGATCGTCACCGTGAACCCGGCTTCTTCGAGGTTCGCCTGGGCGATCTGCGAAGCCTGGGTCCAGAACGGGTCTTCCGACATCGATGAGATCGTGAAGGTCGGCTTGACCCCTTCCTTGACCGCTTCGGCGAGAAGTTCCTTTGCCTTTTCGGGGTTGTGTTCGGCCGCTTCCAGGCTCTTGTCGTAGCCGGGGATCCAGGGCAGCAGGTAGGCGTTCATCGGTTCGCCGTGGCCGTGGAGCGCCAGTTCGACCATCGATTCGCGGTCGAGCGCGATGTTCACGGCTTCACGTGCCTTCTTGTTTTCGAAGAGTGGGTTTTCGGTGTTCAGGATCATCAGCCAACCGTCACCGAGGTAGGGAGCTTCGACCGCCAGTTCGGGGCTCTGTTCGAGCGATTCAAGTTCCGGGAAGGGCGGGTCGTAGGCCATGTCGAGCTGGCCGCCGCGGATCTGGGCGGTACGGCTCTCCGGGTTCTGGACCGTGCGGTAGACGACTTCGTCGAGATAGGGCCGCTGCGGCACCCAGTAGTTGGGGTTTTTCTTCAAGGTCAGTGATTCGCCCTTTTTGCGGCTGGCGAACTCGAACGGACCGGTGCCGATCGGGTGTTCGTCGAACTGCTTTTCCGACTCCCCACCCCAGTTCGCCGGCAGCACGCTGAAGCTCCAGGCGCAGAGGATCTCCCGCATTTCGGGGCTCGGCTGTTCGGTCGTGATGACGATGGTGCTGGGCGACGGCGCCTCCACCTTTTCCCAGCCCGCGACGACGCCGGCCACCGTTTCCACTTCGCGGCCGCGTTCGAGTGACCACTTGACGTCGGCGGACGTCATCGGCTTACCGGTGGAGAAGTCGACGCCTTTCTTCAACTGCAGCGTCCACACGGTGTCGTTCTTGCTCGGCTTGTAGCTTTCGAGCAGCCAGGGGACGACCTTGCCTTCGTAGTTTTCTTTGAACAGCGTCTCGAACATCTGGGAGACGACGTTGACATCTTCGGCCGAGTAGGCCTGGAGAGGATTCACCGAGAGGACTTCTTCGCCCAGCGAGACCGTGAGGGTGCCGCCCTGCTGCGGTTCCGCCGTCATATCGCCGCCCGACGTGCCACCGCCACCACCTGAAGTGCCGCCGCCGCAGCCCGCGACGAGGAAGGCGATCGACACCGACACCAACAGCGACGCAACCTTCGCGTTCAACGCTTTCATCGACTCTCCTCACGATCCGGACCGACCCAGGACGGCGGCCTCGCTCATCGCGGTGATCGTTGCCGATGGGACGGGGCCTACGTGAGTGGCAAAGCGAGCCTTTCGGCGCGCCGTTCATTGACGGAATGTAAAGTCAAAACGTGTCAGCGAAGGAGCCGCAGACGATCACCGAGCCCAAGAACACATCCTTTTCGGTGCGCGACGCTCTTGCGCTGGCGCCGCTGCGCCGCGGTGAGCCGGAGATCCTCGCCGGCGCCGAGGGCCTCGACGCCGAGGTCCGCTGGACGCATGCCGGCGAGGGACTGAACCTGGCCTCGCTGCTGAAGGGGGGCGAGCTGCTGGTCACCACCGGGATCGACATCGGGGCGAACGGGGAGGTCCAGCGGCGCTTCGCCGCCGACCTCGCGGCCCGCCGCATCGCGGCGCTGGCGATCGAGCTAGGTTCGGCCCTCGACTCCGTCCCCGGTCCCCTGATCGAGGCGGCAGAGGAACACGGTCTGTGCCTGATCGCCTTCCACCGCGAGGTCCGCTTCGTCGAGATCAGCGAGAGCGTCCACCGGGCGATCATCGACCGCGACGGCGAGCTGATCCGGCGCGGTGAGCAGTCGCGCAGCCGGCTGATCTCGCTGATGCTGCGCGGCGCCCACATCTCCGACGTCCTGGTCGAGCTCTCCGGCTTCATCCGCAACCCAGTGGTGCTCGAGCGCTCCGGCCAGGGGGTTGCCTACCACGCCTGCTTCGAGGCCGACGACGCCACCGTGCTCGGCGCCTGGGGCTCCTACACACGCGGCGACCTGGCGGCGCCGGCGGCGATCTCGGCCCGGGTCCCGACCGGCGAGGCGGGCACCTGGGGAAGCCTGGTCGCGCTCGCGGTCGACAGCCCGCTCGAGCCGCCGGACCAGGTCGCGCTGGAGCGCGCGGTCGAGCTGATCGCGCTGGCGCTGATGCGCAGGCAGGAGGAGGAGGCGCTGACGGCGCGACGCCGTGGCGACTTCCTCGCCGGGCTGATCGACTCCCACACCGGCGAGGAGAAGATCGTCGCTCCCTCGGTGGAACGAAAAATCGCCGCCGGTGCCGCCGAACTCGGCTTCTCCCCCAGCGGCGGCGTGCTGCTGCCGCTGGCGATCTCGCCGCCGGCGCGGGTCGAAGACGACGGCGAGGATTCGAGTTGGTCGGCCGTGCGGCGCGACCTCGTCGACGAGCTCGAAGGGCAGGCGGTGCCGGTTCTGGCGGGCACCGGCGAGAACCGCAACGTCCTCCTTGTCCTCGGACTGGCGCGCGCGGGTGATCGCGAGCGGCTGGCCGACCAGGTCGCCACGCTGGTCACCCGTTCGGCCGAGCGCCGAGGAGTCGCCATCCAGCCGACGATCTGCGTCGGCGCCGCCTCCCCGGGCTGGGTCGAGTGCGCGGCCGAACTGGGGGCGGCGGCCCATGCGATCCCGGCCTCGGCCAACCTCGACCCGGTGCCCTGGCACGACGTCTCGGTGGCCTCCCCCGACCGCCTCCTGTTCGCCTTCCGCGAGACCCCGGAGCTGCGCGAATTCGTCGACCAGCAGCTGCGGCCGCTGATCGAGCGCGACCGCCAAGGGCGCGGCGATCTGCTCCAGACGCTCGCCGCCTACTGCGCGAACGGCGGTCACAAAGTGCAGACCGCCCGCGCCCTGCACGTCGGGCGGCAGACCCTCTACAACCGCCTGCGCCGGATCGAAGAGTCGCTCGGAGTCGACCTCGACGACGGCGAAACGCGGTTCTCCCTACACCTGGCGGTGCGGGCCAAGCGCCACCTCGACCGCGCCGACCACTGACGATCAGCCGGCGACCGGCACCGGCTCGAGGTGCCACGGGCGGGCCCCTTCGAGGATCCGGCCGAGCCGCAGCGCGACGTCGTCGCGGAAGCGCCGGGTGACGATCTGCAGTCCGACCGGCAGGCCTTTGGAGGTGAGCCCGGCGGGCACCGAGAGCGCCGGCTGCCAGGTCATGCTGGCGAGGATCGTCAGCGGCTCGGCGCCGGTCTCGCCGGCGTCCATGCCTTTGATCTCCGCCGGCGGGTCGGCCTCGGCGGCGATCGGGGAGCAGGCGGTGGTCGGCGTCATCAGCACGTCGACCCGGGTGAAGAGCTCGGCGGCGACGCGTTCGATCTCCCGGCGGTCGCGCCGCGCCGCGGCCAGGTCGCGCGGGCCGGCGGCAGCGTATTCGAGGCCCTCGCGGGTGAAGGGCGCCAACTCGGCGACGCGATCGGGATAGATCCGGTCGAGTTCGAGCTCGCCCTTCAGCGCGAACCCGGCGAGGCGGATCAGGGTCATCACCGAGTTGGGGATGCGGAAGGGGACCTCGACCTCCTCCAGCCCGGCGGCCTCGAACAGCGCCTCCGCCGCGCCCCGCGCGAGCGCCGCAACCTCGGGGTCGACGGGCGCATAGCCCAGGTCGGGCGACCAGGCGACCCGCAGCCCGGCGACGTCGAGCGTCTCGACGGCATCGGCCAGGCCCCAGGAGCGCGACGGCAGGGACGTCCGGTCGAACGGGTCCGGGCCGGCGACGAGGTCGAGCGCCATCGCGGTCTCGGCGACGGTACGGGTGAGCACGCCGGGGACGGCGAAGTCGGAGGCGCCGGCTTCGGCGATCATCCCGTGCGAGGGCTTGTGCCCGACCAGGCCGCACCACGCGGCCGGAGAGCGGGTCGACCCGCCCCCGTCGGAGGCAGTGGCGATCGGGACCAGGCCGGCGCAAACCGCAGCGGCGGCGCCGCCGCTGCTCCCACCGGGCGAGCGACTCAGGTCCCAGGGGTTGCGGGTGGTCCCGTGCAGCCGGCTCTTGGTCGCGCTGTCGAAGCCGAACTCGGGCACCGCGGTCTTGCCGATCGGGATGCCGCCCGCGCTCCGCAAGCGGGCCACGATCGGCGCGTCGGCGGTGGCCGGCGCGGCGTCGGCGCAGGTCAGGGAGCCGCGCCGGGTGGGCATCCCGGCGCAGTCCTGTAGGTCCTTGACGCCGAACGGGATACCGGCGAGCGGGCCCGGGTCCTGCCCTCCCGCGACCTGCCGATCGACCGCCGCGGCGGCCTCGCGCGCGCCCTCGGGATCGAGGTGGACGAAGGCGACCAAGGCCTCGTTGTCGCACTCGATCCGCGCCAAGGCCTCGTCGACCAGCTCCCTCGCCGAGGCGCGACCCGAGCGGACGTCGGCGGCGACGTCCCGCAGCCCGCGGTAGGGGATGCGCGTCACTTGATCGCGAGCGGATTGATCGGGGTGCCGATGCCGCCGGTGACCTTCAGCGGCGGCCCGCAGAAGAAGAACTCCCAGACGCCGTCGGCGGCGCAGTCCGCCGCCAGCTCGTCGAAGTCGAAGATCTCGCCCAGGGTCAGGCCCATGTCGCGGATCAGGACCATGTGGACGTTGATGACCATCTCGTCGATCTCGCCGCTGAAGAAGTCCTCGGTGGGATTGAGCACCTCGATCGCCCAGTTGTCCGAGGCGATCGCGGCGATCTCCTTCTCGTGCAGCCACTCGATCGCCCCCATGCCGATGCCCGGCTCACCGGCCAGGAAGGCGTGCGCACCGTCGGCGAGGAACTTCTGCCGCCAGCCGGTGCGGAAGCAGAGGATGTCGCCGCTTTCGACCTCGACCCCCTGGGCCATGGCCACCTGCACGAGCTCCTCGGGAGTGATCACCTCCCCCTTCTCGAGCCAGTCGACGCCGCGGTGACGGGCGATGTCGAGCAGCACGCCGCGCCCGGCCACGCCCTTACCGATGTTCTCGATCCCGAGCGTCTTGGCTCCGTGGGTGGTCACGTCCGAGGCGGGAAAGCCGTTGTAGAGCTTGCCGTCGTAGAAGACGTGCGCCAGGCCGTCCCACTGCGTGGCTCCCTGCAGGGGCATGACGATGTAGTCGTCGGCGGTGCACAGGCCACCGGGGAGGTCCTGGTCGGTGCCGGTCTCGGTCATCAGGTGGACCGGGTTGGACCGCCCGTAGGTGCCCGGATAGGGCCCGTCCGCGTCGAGCGGGATGCCGAGGTCGAAGGTGGCGCCCCGCCGCACCAACCTCGTGGCCGCGAGCAGCCGCTCGGGGGTGATGTGGTTCAGCGTGCCGATCCGGTCGTCGTCGCCCCAGCGTCCCCAGTTGCGCACCTTCGCGGCGATGCGATCGAAGTCCTCGCGGCTGTAGGTGTTAGTGATCTCGCTCATCTCGAGGTGACGGCTCAGGTGGAGACGAAGAACAGCCTGGCGTCCTCGACCAGGATCCAGTCGCCGCGGGCCCCCCGCTCGAACGAGGCGGACTCACCCGGTCCCAGCTCGACCGTCGGTCCGCCGCTCATCTCGAGCCGGATGCGGCCCTCGAGCACCAGCAGGGTCTCGCTGACGCCGAAGTCGATCGCGTGCCGGCCGCCCGCCTCGGCCAGCGTGTAGACGCAGGTGCCCGCCCTCACGTCGTCGTCCTGCCGCAACCAGCTGATCGCGCCGTCGCCGAGCGGGACGAAGTCTTGCGTCGCCGCGATGCTGGTGTAGAGGCGGGGATCTTGGGTGCTCGCGGCGCTCATCCGATCCTCACCGGGTCCGTCCCGTCCCAGGCCAGCGAGGCGGCATGGAAGCCGGTGTAGTGGCGCTCCTGCGCCGGGTTCATCTCGATCAGCTCGACCATCCCCGCCAGGTCCCTCGTCGTATCGAGATAGCGGACCGCGCTGCCGGTCGGAAGCTCGTCGGACAGCACGACCTCGTAGCCCGAGGAGGTGTAGCGGGCGACGGCGGAATCGATGTCGGTGACGCCGACCCCCCAGTGGTGGAAGCCGTAACCGGCTCGGGAGATCGACTCGAGGAAGACCGACGGCACGTCGTTGTGCTGCTCGATCAGCTCGACCATCGAGTGGCCGGTGAAGCCACGGGCGAGACTCAGTTCCAACCTGGTCGGCTCGCCGCGGTAGAGGGCGGTCTCGGCGACTACAGGGCCGCGCCTGAACCAGGGCCCGACGCCGAGCAGCTCCGTATAGAGGGGCATCGCCCGGTCGATGTCCTCGACGGTGTAGGCGAACTGGATGATCCCGTCGATCGGCTGGCCGAAGGCCACGTGCCCTATCTCGCTCATGGCGGGATCGTTGCCGATGAAGTACGGG
>MKSH01000056.1:11600-17222 GCA_001898095.1 Solirubrobacterales bacterium 70-9
AGCTAGGCTCTGCCGATCAGCTGGAGAGGTGTCCGAGTGGCTTAAGGAGCACGATTGGAAATCGTGTGGGCGGGGTTAACTCGCCTCGTGGGTTCGAATCCCACCCTCTCCGTTTGCGGGGATCTGAGGGCGCCTCGCGGCGTCCTCGGTCGTTCGGCTCGGGTCACGCACGTTTGTGCGCTCCCCTCGCCTCACTTCCCTGCGTCCTTGCGAGGCTGGCTCAGATCCCCGCAAACCTGCCTTGGGGCTCTCCGCGGCGGGGCGTTTCTCAGCGCCTCGCCGCGAAAAACTCGCGTAGGAGGGTGGCGGAGTCGGCGGCACGGAGGCCGGGGATGACGCGGGGGCGGTGGTTCAAGGCGGGTTGGGCAAGGATGTCGAGGACGCTGCCGGCGGCTCCGGCCTTGGGGTCGGGGGCGGCGAAGACGACGGTCGGGATGCGGGCGAGGACGATCGCGCCGGCGCACATCGCGCAGGGCTCGAGGGTGACGTAGAGGGTCGTGTCGGCGAGGCGCCAGCCGCCGAGGGCCTCGGCGGCGGCGCGGATCGCGAGGATCTCGGCGTGGGCGGTCGGATCGCCGCGCAGCTCGCGCTCGTTGCCGGCCGCGGCGAGGAGATCGCCGTCGCGGAGGATGGCGGCGCCGATCGGGACGTCGCCGTGCGCCTCCGCCGCGCGGGCCTCGGCGAGGGCGATCTCCATGCCGCGCTCGTGCACCGCAGCTTCTTGCTCAGGGATTTTGCCGCCGCCGCCTTGCACCGATGCTGGAGTATCCCGCCTGGAACTTCGGCGCGGTCGAGGTGTTCGAGGGAGAACCGGCAATGTTCTTGATGCAACGGAAAACGGCTCTAGGGGCGGCACTGATCGGCTGCCTGGCGCTGCTCGGCGCGACCGCGGCGGGCACCGGGGCGAACGCGATCGGGCAGGCGCACCGGTTCGCGCCGCGCCAGCTGGTGGTCAAGGTCGACGGCGAAGCGCACGCGCGCACGGTCGGGCTGCCACGCGGCGCCGGCGTCCTCGCCACCGCCCGGGCCCTGCGGGCGAAGCCGAACGTCGAGTACGCCGAGCCCAACTACGCCGCCCACGCCTCGGCGGTGGAACTGGAACCGGTCGACCCCGACGACCCCGGCACCCTCGAACTCGGCGCCACCGGCTCGACCGCGACCCCGGGCGGCTGGGCGACGAAACAGTGGGACTTCCTCAACTACTCCGGCACGGCGACGACGAAATTGCCGATCTCACCGGGCGGCATCGACGCGCCCGGCGCCTGGGCGAACCTGGAAGCGGTGGGACGACCGGGCGGCAAGGGCGTGGTGGTCGCCGTGCTCGACAGCGGCATCGCCTACCGCGACTACGGCACCTCCTACGTGCGCAGTCCCGACTTCTCCCCGGAACAGTTCGTCCCCGGTGAGGATTTCGTCGACCACGACAAGCTGCCGCTCGACGAGAACGGCCACGGAACCCACGTCGCCGGCACGATCGCCGAGCAGACCAACAACGGGATCGGGCTGACCGGGCTTGCCTACGGGACGAAGCTGATGCCGGTCCGGGTGCTGAACCGCGGCAACGTCGGCTACGCCAACCGGATCGCCGCCGGGATCAAATTCGCCGTCGAACACCACGCCCAGGTGATCAACATGAGCTTCAACTTCGCCTGCGGCGAGAAGGTGCCGCAGGTCGACGAAGCGCTGCGCGAAGCGTACGCGCACGGGATCGTCACGGTCGCCTCCGGCGGCAACCTCTCCACCTCCGCCTCGAGCGTCGCCAGCTGCGTGTCGGAGCCCGCCACCGGCCCGCGCGTGATCGGCGTCGGCGGCACCACCGAGGGCGGCTGCATCGGCAGCTACTCGCTCGCCGGGAAGGGGATCGACGTCGTCGCCCCGGGCGGCGGCACCCCGGCCGCGGGCTGCCCCTCGATCCTCTCCCGCCCGATCTACCAGGTGACCCTGAAGCCGGGGACGACGAACGAATTCACGGTCCCCGGCAACTACGTCGGCACCTCGATGGCGGCCGCCCACGTCTCCGCCACGGTGGCCCTGATCCTCGCCTCCGGCGTGATCCCGAAGAGCCTCAGCCCGAAAGCGAAAGTGCGCGCCGTCATCCAACGCCTGAAGGTGACCGCCCGCAGCTTGGGCTATCCCAAAACCGTGCAAGGCGCCGGCCTCATCGACGCCGCCCGCGCCACCGCCCCAGCCACCACCAACCTCGCCACCTCGCGCCGCGTCCGTTAGCGAGGCCTCCGACCACCGGAGCCCCCCCGGCGGCTTCCCGTCAGCGGGGGTCGGGGGACCCCTGAACGAACCTCCCCGCTGTTGTGAGAGAAGGGGTCCCCCGACCCCCGCTCCCGCTAAGTCGTCCTGACGATGATCACGCTGCAGGGAGCGTGATGCGACACATTGTTCGGCACGCTCCCCAACAGGTAGCGCCGCGCCCCGGTCATCCCCTTGTTACCCACCACGATCAGGTCCGCCTTGATCTCTTCGGCGACGCTGAGGATCGCGTCGGCCGGGTCGCCCTCGACCGGGTGGGTCTGCGCCTCGAGCCCGGCCGCGCGCGCTTTCGCGGCGGCGGCGTCGAGGACCAGGTTGACGTCCTCGCGCGGGCCGATCTGGCCGGCGATGTCGGCCGGCGCGCCCTCCTGCTCGCTCTGGATGCGACGTTTCGACACCGGCGCGAAAGCGCTGACGACGCTCAACGTCGCCCCCGTCAATTTCGCCAGGTCGATCGCCTGTGACACCGCCTCTTCCGCAGTGTCGGAACCGTCGGTGCCGACCACGATCCGAGTGAACACGCCGCCTCCCTCCGCCAGGTGACAGTAACCGGGCCGATACTAGCCGCTCGGTTCCCCGCTGCCGTACTCCGAACGATGAGATTCGATGAAGGTGTGCGGCAGGCCGTGGAAGCCGTCGCCGATGATTTCTTCCGGCGTGGTCGAGAGCCGCACCGCGGCGATCGCCATCGAGGCGATCAGGCAGACGATCAGCACGATCATCCCGATTCTCCAGATATAGGGCACCGCCCGAACCCTAGGGGGTTAGGGTTGGCCGCATGGCGTTGGAACGGGTGGCCGACGGGGTGTGGCTGCTGCGCGGGGATATCCGCGGGGCGATGAACGTCTACTTCATCGAGGAGGAGGGCGGCGTCGTCCAGTTCGACGCGGGGACGAAATCGATGCGCAAGATGGCGGCGGCGACGGCGCGCGAGCTGGGCGGGCTCACCCGTGTCATCCTCGGCCACGCCCACGCCGACCACCGCGGCACCGCCCCTTACATGGACGCGCCGGTCTTCTGCCATCCCGACGAAATCGCCGACGCCGAAAGCGACCAGGCGATCAGCCCTTACTTCGACCTCTCGCTGCTCGAGGTGGCGCCGGTGCGCTGGCTCTACCCGACCCTGCTGAAGCGCTGGGACGGCGGCCCGGTGAAGATCGCCGGGACGGTCTCCGAGGGCGACGAGGTGGCGGGCTTCAAGGTGATCCACTTCCCCGGCCACGCGCCCGGCCTGATCGGCCTCTGGCGCGAGAGCGACCGCGTCGCCCTCGTCTCCGACGTCGTCTACCTGGTCGACTCGGCCCGCCTGAAACCGCTGCCCCACGGCGAGGCGAGCGTCCCCCATCCCGCCTTCGCCTGTAACCACCAGGAGGCAAAGCGGAGCCTGCGACGCCTGGCCGAGCTGGAACCGAAGGTGGTCGGCGCCGGGCACGAGCGGCCGATGCGCGGCGAGGCGCTGTGCCCGGTGCTCGAGGCGGCGGCGGAGAAGTACTGAGCGCCGGACCCAGGTCACCGTCCGCATTTACCCCCCAGATCTGGGGGGTAAATGCGGACGGTGACGGAAGCGTGACGTTCCTACGTCTCGTCACGGATCTCCCCCGTGACCCGTACGGGACCCGCGCCCTCGCCAGGCCCCCGTGACGCGGCCCTCACCAGCCCTGCGGCGGCGTGGGCCAGCCTCGCAAGGACGCAGGAAAGCGAGGCGAGGGGAGCGCACTCCAGTGCGTGACCCGAGCCGAGCGACCGAGGACGCCGCGAGGCGCCCCCACGCCGCCGCAGATAGGTTTGGCGGCTGATGATCGGTACCTACGCCTCGGCGGCGCTGATCTGCCTGGCTTCGTTGCTGGTCGGCAGGGCGACGTTCTCGCTCGCCGGGCGGCGGGAGTGGTGCTGGCTCGAGCCGGCGGTCGGGTTCGCGGCGATCCTCACCGTCTCCGGGATCCTCTCCCGGGCGCCGGGGCACGGGACGACGGCGACGCTTGGCATCGTCGGCCTGATCGTCGTCGCCGCGGCGATCGCCTGGCGGCGGGAGTACGCGGCACCGGGGACGCTCGGGGTCGGGATCGCCACCGCGGTCGCGATCGCCGTCATCCTCTCCTTCCCCTTCGCGGTGACCGGGCGCTGGGGCCTCCTCGGCGTCGGCTTCAACAACGACCTCGGGCTGCACCTCGCCTGGGCCGAGTGGCTGCGCAGCGGGGCCGGCCCGGAACCGGACGCGGGCTATCCGCTCGGCCCGCACGGGCTCGCCGTCGCCACCGCCGCCTTCCCCGAGATCAACCTCGGGCAGGCCTTCATCGGCGAGATCTTCGCGATCGGCATCCTCACCGGCCTCACCGCCCTCGGCGCGCTGCGCGAGATCGCCACCTGGCGCCGGGTGGTCGGCGCGACGCTGGTCCCGGTCACCTACATGGCCGCCTCCTACTTCGCCCAGGCCGCCTTCAAGGAGACCGCCGAGGCGCTCTTCGTCCTCGCCGTCGCGATCGCCCTGCTGCGCCCCGACCCGCCGCCGCGGGGACGATGGCCACGGGTCGGCTGGGCGCTGCCCTGGGTGGCGCTCGCCGGCGGTGTCGTCTTCTGTTACTCGTTCGCCGGGCTCGCCTGGCCGATCGCTACCGTCGGCGCCTGGGCACTGGCCCAGCCCGCCACCTGGCGGGCGCTGCGCCCGGCCCGGGTGCTGCGGATCCTGCTGCGCCCGTGGGTGCTGCTCGGCATCCTCATCCTGGTCGGGCTGGGGATCGCGCTGGCGGTCGCCGGGCCGTTCGGCTTCGGCTCGAGCTTCAACCAGGTCGCCGGCAGCAACACCTACGGCCCGGTCTCCCCGGTCGAGACGCTGGGGATCTGGCCCGCCGCCAACTACCGCCTCGACGCCGCCGGGGGCGCGCCGCTGCCCGGCCTGATGGGCGCGATCGCGGTGCTGGCGCTGCTCGCCGGCGTCGCCTGGTGGATGCAGCGCCGCGAAGCCGCGGTCCCGCTCGCCCTCGGCGCCGGGATCGTCGTCTACCTCGTCTCCCTCCCTTTCACCGGCGACTACTCGCAGGCCAAGGCGCTGATGATCATCGCCCCGCTGGCGATGCTGACGATCATCCGCCCCCTGGTCACCCAGTTCGGTCGACGGGCCGAAAAGCGCTCTATATCAGCGCATTTCGGCCCATCAACGTGGGGCTGGTCGGCGCTGGCGCTCGTCTTCGTCGCCGGGGCGGTGTGGTCGTCGTTCCTGGTGCTCAGGGACGCGCCCGTGGGGCCGGCCGGACACGGCGGGCAGCTGAAGGCGTTCCTGCCGATCGTGCACGGACAGCCGGTGCTCTACGCCGGGCAGGACCGCTACGCCGCCTACGAGCTGCTCGGCGCCGACACCCA
>MKSH01000056.1:17263-18270 GCA_001898095.1 Solirubrobacterales bacterium 70-9
ATCGACTTCGACTCCTTCAACCGCGGCACCCTCGACCGCTTCCCCTACGTGGTCACCAGCCGCGGCGCCTGGAACAGCGAAGCGCCGCCGAACTTCAAGCGGATCGCGAAGACCGAAGACTTCATCCTCTGGGAACGGACCGGGCCGACGCCGCGCGGTCGCCATCTGCTGCTCGAGGGCACCGAGGCGGGCGCCCGCGCCCACTGCAACTCGCCCGAGGTGCGGATCCTGCTCGAAAGCGGCGGCGAGGCGACGGTCTTCGGCGAATCCGCGATCGGGACGAAACCGGAATGGTCGAACGGCTCGATCCTCGGCAACGGCGAGACGACCTCGCAGTCGCTGGAACTGGCGAAGGGCACCTGGAACCTCTCGCTGCAGTACTTCTCCCCCTTCGCCCTCTCGATCACCGCGCCGGCCTTCAAGCAGGAACTGATCCCCGCCCTCGACGGCCAGCGGCCGAACACGATCAGCCTCGCCAACAACGGCCAGTACTGGCCCGCGGGCAAGTTCGAGAGCAAGGGCGGCAAGGTCGAATTCACCGTCCACGCCGCCCCCGCCGACTGGATCCAGAGCCTCACCGGCTACGACGGCAAGGCCTACATCGGCGAGCTGGTCGCGACCAAGGCCGAACCGCGCCAGACGATCCCGCTGAGCCAGGCGTGCGGCAGGTGGATCGACTGGTACGAAGGCAAGCAGACGCCCTGAGCGGGCGCCTCAGGCCAGGGACTTGGCGGCCATGCGTTCGGGGCTGACCCGGACGACGTCCCAGACCAGGTCGATCTTCTCCAGGCCGTCGATCACAAGCGCCGAGATATCGACCTGCCAGCGGCCGAGGCCGTGGGTGGCGGAGGTCGGGAAGGCGTGGTGGCTGTTGTGGAAGGCCTCGCCGAGGGTCGGGATCGCGATCAGCGTCAAGTTGCGCGACTGGTCGTCGGTCTCGTAGTCCCGGCGGCCGAAGAAGTGGCAGAGCGAGTTGACGCTGTAGGTGAAGTGGTGAAGGACGAAGA
>MKSH01000057.1:0-2877 GCA_001898095.1 Solirubrobacterales bacterium 70-9
GCAGGCCCGCGATCGCCTTCAGGGTGAGCGACTTGCCGGAGCCGGACTCGCCGACCACACCGACCACCTCACCCCGCCGGACGCTCAGCGACACCTCGGTGACGGCTCGCAGGCCACCGGGGATCTCGACGCCCAGGTCCTTTACCGCGAGCAGGGTCTCGCGCCGCGTGGCGATGCCGTTCGTCGCGCTCATCGGATGTCGAACCTCTGCGCCAAGCCGTCGGCGATCAGCGACAGGCCGAACCCGGTGATCACGATCGCCGCGCCGGGGAAGACCGCCAGCCACCACTGCTGGTTGAAGTACGGCTGGGCTTCGGAGATCATCGTCCCCCAGTCCGGCGCGGGGGGCGGCACGCCGAGGCCGAGGTAACCGAGCGTGGTGATGAAGATGATGATCAGCACCATGTCCGACATCGCGTAGACGATCGACTGGGTGATGATGTTCGGCAGGATGTGGCGCAGCATGATCCGCCAGGTCGGGATACCGCCGATCCGCGCCGCCATCACGTACTCCAACGCGCCTTCGCGCCGCGCCGAGGTGCGCGCCAGCCGCGCGTAGACGACCCAGTCGATCGCGGTCACCGCGATGATGATCGTGGTCACCCCCGCGCCGAGCACGAACACCAGCGCGATCAGGAGAACCAACATCGGGAAGGCGATGATCACGTCGATGACCCCGACCATCACCGTGTCGATCCAGCCGCCGCGATAGCCGGCGACGATGCCGATCATGGTCCCGATGACGAACGGCAGGACCAGCGCCGCGAGCGCCGTGTAGATGTCGTTGCGGGCACCGTAGATGAGCCGCGAGAGGGTGTCGCGGCCGAGCTGATCGGTTCCGAGCAGGTGGCTCGGCGAGCCCGGCGGGAGCAACGCTTCCTCGACGCTCTGTTTGACCGGATCGTGCGGTGCGACGAGCCCCGCGAAGGCGCCGATGAGGGCGAGCACGATGACGATGAAGAGCCCGCCGGTGAGCGCCGCGTTGGCGCCGACCCGACCGCGGACCGCGGCGCCGACCGTGCGCGGTGAGAGTGGCGAGCGGTCCTCGACCAGGATGTCGGCGGTCGTGCTCGGGCCGGGGTATCCGCCGGCGCTCATCGTGCCTCCACCCGGGGATCGATGAGCGCCTGGACGAGGTCGCCCATGATGTTCACCAGCACGACGACCATGGCCAGGATCAGGGTCACCGCCTGGACGACGGGGAAGTCACGGTTGTTGATCGCCTGCAGCATCAGCGACCCGACGCCGCCGAGGCTGAAGACCTGTTCGATCACCAAGGTGCCGCCGACGAGGAAGGAGATGTTCACCGCCAGCACGGTCACCGTCGGCGCCAGGGCGTTGCGGAGGACGTGGCGGTAGCGGATGCGACGCTCGGTCAGGCCCTTGGCCCGCGCGGTGGTGACGAAATCGGCCTCTGCCACCCGTAACAGCTCGGCCCGCAGGCTGCGAACGACCAGCGGCACGAGGCCCGCCGCGATCGTCAGGCTGGGCAGGAAGAGCGATTCCAGATGTCCGGCGAACCCTTCGCCGAAGCCGGCAGCAGGGAATAGCCCGGTTTCGATCGCCACGTACTCGATCAGGATCAGGCCCAGCCAGAACCCGGGGATGCCGAGCGAGACGACCGATACCCAGCGGACGAGCTTGTCGCGGACGCCACCGCTCTTCGAAGCCGAGAGCAAGGCCGCGGGGACGGCGATCAACCCGGTCAGGATCGTCGCGTAGACGAGCAGCCAGATCGTCACCGGCATGCGTTCGATCGCCAGTTCGCCCGCCGACTGTTCGTAGCGGAGCGAGGTGCCGAGATCGCCGGAGAGCAGGTTCTTCATGAACAGCCAGTACTGCTGCGGCAGCGAGGTGTCGAGACCCCATTTGTGTTCGAGGGCGGCAACTGCCTGCGGCGTCGCGTTGGTACCGAGTGCGGTCCTCGCCGGGTTTCCCGGAACCAGGTGGATCAGGAAGAACACCACGATCGTCACACCGAGGACGACCGGGATGGCCTGCAGGAAACGCCTGGCGAGGAACCGCAGATAGTTCATCGGTACCGGCTCTCCGTCGCTTTCCGGATCAGCCGCTGAACCCGGCTTCGCCGAGCCAGAGGATGCCCGTCTTGCCGGCGAAGGATCCGACCAGATCGGCCTGCCTCACCCAGACATACGGTGAGTATGCGGTCATGATCAGCGCGAGTTCTTCGTTGACCTTCTGCTGCATTTCGCCCCAGATGGCATTGCGTTTCGCTTCGTTGGTCTCGCTCTGGGCTTCGGCCATCATCTTTTCGGTTTCTTCCGTGTTGACCCCGGCGAAGACACCGCCGGTCCCGTTGTAGAGGGAGAAGAATTCGTTCGGCGACTGCGATTGCTCGACGTTGTAGATCGTGCTCGCGTCGAATTCGCCGCCTTCCAGCTGCCCGAGCAGCGAGCTGAGATCGGACTTCTTGATCGTGACCGAGAACCCGGCCTCTTCGAGGTTCGACTGGGCGATCTGGGCGCCCTGCGTCCAGAACGGGCTTTCCGCCAGGGAGAGGAGCGTGAACGTCGGCTTCACGCCTTCGGTCACCGCTTCGGCCAGGAGTTCTTTCGCCTTTTCGGCGTTGTATTCCGGTGCCGGGAGGCTCTTGTCGTAGGCGGGAACCCAGGGCAGGAGCTGCGAGTTCATCGGTTCGCCGTTCCCGTGCAGCGCCAACTCGATCATCGCTTCGCGATCGAGGGCGTAGTTGAACGCTTCCCGCACTTTCCGGTTCTTGAAGAGTTCGCTCTGCGTATTCAGGATGATGAACCAGCTGGTGCCCATGAACGGCGCTTCGACCGCGAGTTCCGGGCTCTGTTCGAGCGATTCGATTTCCGGGAACGGCGGCGCGTAGGCGACGTCGAGTTGGCCTCC
>MKSH01000057.1:2976-11519 GCA_001898095.1 Solirubrobacterales bacterium 70-9
CAGCGTCAGCGATTCGCCCTTTTTCCAGTTGGCGAACTCGAACGGACCCGTGCCGACCGGATGTTCTTCGAACTGTTTTTCCGACTCGCCACCCCAGTCCTTCGGCACCACGCCGAAGCCCCAGCGGGAGAGCAGCGCCGGCATTTCGGGAGTCGGTTTCTGGGTGGTGAGGACCACCGTGGTGGGAGACGGCGCTTCCGGCTTCCCCCACCCTTCGACGATGCCCGCCAGGGTTTCGACTTCCTCGCTGCGTTCGAGCGACCACTTGACGTCGGCGGAGGTCATCGGCTTGCCGGTCGAGAACTCGACACCTTGTTTCAGCTGCATCGTCCAGACGGTGTCGTTCTTGGTCGCCTTATAGCTTTCGAGCAGCCAGGGAACCACCTTGCCTTCGTAGTTTTCTTTGAACAGCGTCTCGAAGATCTGCGACTCGGCGTTCACGTCTTCGAGGGTGAAGGCCGTGGACGGGGTCAGGCCGAGGAATTCTTCGCCCAGCGACAGCGAGAGCGTCCCGCCCTGCTGTGGTTCGCCCGACGATTCCTTGCCGGCCGAGGTACCCGCGGCAGGCGAGGTCGCGCCGCCGCCGCTCGACGTACTGCCGCCGCCACATCCGGCGACCATCACGGCGATCGACAACAACAGCACCAACAGTGAAGCAACCTTTGCGCTCCGCACTCGACTCACGGCGTTCTCCTTCCTCGATTCCCCGTGGTCGTGATCGTCGTCGATGACCTGGTGAGTGCGGGAGACGCAAAGCGGGCTTATTGACTCGCCGTTACTGGACGGAATGTAAATTCACCATGTGTTCTTCAAGAGTGCTGCCGGGTTGTCGACGGTTACGCGTCGGATATCCGCCGCATCCCATCCCTTCTTCCTCATCAGCGGCAGGACGTTCTCCAGGATGTGCGAATAACCCGGCCCTCCGTACTTGCGGAAGTAGGCCCGCATGCAGATGTCCTGGGCGATCACGAGCCGATCGCCGAACCCCTTCTCGCCCAGCTCCCCGAGCCAGTCGATGCGGGTCCCGTCATTCGGGCGATCGATGTCGCTCCACGGGTAGTAGCTGCTCTCCTGCCCGAAGAGGTCGAACTCCAGGTAGCAGCCCGTCCGCGCCAGCCGCTCGAGCTCACCGGGGCTGGTCAGGGTCCGGTCGAGATGGCACATCACCAGCCTGGCCGGGTCGACACCGGTCGCGAGGATCCGGTCGACTCCGTCGAACAGGGACTCGGGGCTCCGCCCCGGATGGACCTGGAGCGCCGCCCCGGAGCTCATCTGCGCTTCGCAGGCGGCCTCGAGGACCTTCGCCTCGGTCGGATGGATCGGATCGCTGAGCCCGATCTCACCGATGATCCCGGCGCGGACGCCGGTGTCGCGAACCCCCTCCCGGAGGTCCTTGAGGATGAGGTCGCGGATCGCCTCGCGGGGGACCTGATCGAGGCCGACCGGTTGGCAATAGAACCCGCAGCCCATGATCACCTTGATGCCGGAGGCACGCGAGACCCGGCGCAGGCCCTCGGCGTCGCGGCCGAGGCCGATCGAGGTGGACTCGACCAGCGAAACGCCGCCTGCGAGCCGGTAATGGCCGAGCTCCTCGATCGCCTCGTCCTCGTCCCAGAGGCGCAGGTTGTCGACGTTCGTCACGTGGCGGCGGATCCAGTCGTAGTTGTCCGGCCGGATCGGCTCGTGCATGCGGCGCCGAACCGTCGCCGGGAACTCGACGTCGAGCGCCGCCGGCCCGCTGCCCGCCGCGTACACCCCGCTCGTCATCTGGCTCGACCCGAGGACGCCGGAGAGATCCGCGAGCAGGTGCTCGTGCGTCTGCGTGTAGCCGAGCGCGGCCGGCTCGAGCGGCCCGAGCACGGTCATCACGGTCTCCGCGCGTCCGCCGGCCGCCGACTTCGGATCAGACTGCACGACACCCCCCGTCGACGGGGATCACGGCGCCGGTGACGTAGCTGGAGCGGTCGCCGGCCAGGAAGGTGACGACCTCGGCGATCTCGGCGGTCGCGCCAGTTCGTTTCAGTGGCGTCACCTTCCCGAACTCATCCAATTCCTCGGGATACTCGGTCAGATTCTTCGCGCTTCTGATCGGGCCGGGCGCCACCGCGTTCACACGGACCCCGCTGCCGCCCAGTTCGGCGGCCCAGGTCTTGGTCAGCGACTCGAGCGCGGCTTTCGAGGCCGCGTAGCTGCCCATCCCAGGGGTGCCGCGGCCGGCGACCAGCGAGCTGATGTTGATCACGGAGCCCGATTCCCGTGACGCCATCCCGGGGACGAGCCCGGCGGTCAGGGCGTAGGGCGCCCGGACGTTGGTGAGGTGAACCTCGTCGAGGCCGGAGAGATTGCTGTCGACGACGTTGCCGCGGCCGATCGCGGTGGCGTTGTTGACCAGGATGTCGATCTCGCCGGCAGCTTCGATCAGGCGGTCGACCGCTTCCGGCTCGGTCAGATCGGCAAGGACGAACGTCGCCCGATCGCCGAGCGCGTCGGCCGCCTCGGCGCCGCGCGCAGGGTCGCGGCCCGTGATCAGCACCACCGCTCCTTCGGCGATGAACTGACGGGCGATCTCGTGGCCGATCCCACCGAGCGCGCCCGCACCGGTGATCAGCGCCCGCTTGTCCTTCAGCTGCATGCGCTCACCCCACGCTCGTAGGTGGTCGCGAGCGTCGACGAGGAGAGGTCGGTCTCGTGTTCGACCTCGATCGTGATTTTCGTCTGCCACCCCTCCGACGCGGCGTCGAAGAGCCGCCGCTCGTCGGCGGCCGCCTCACGCCAGAATTCCTCGTCCTCCTCACCGCCACGTGCGTGCGCGGCCTCGAAGGCCTCCCGCGACTCGAACCACAGCTCCATCACCACGTCGAAGTCGACCTTGCCCGGGCCGGTGGACCCGGCGGGATCCTTCCCCTCCTCCGGATAGCGGCGGAAGTACCTCACCACCCCGTCGAAGTGCCCGACCAGCTTCGAGTGCTTCGTCTCGTAGTAGTCGACGAATTCCTCCCGCGTCATCGCGGGGTTACGGCGAAGCAACCAGACCGTCTTGTACATCGGGATCCTCTCTGTTGGTTCTCGTCAAGAAGGCCTGGAGGACGTTCTCGGTGATCCGCGAGACGCCGTTGTCGTAGCCGTCGTGGGACAAGCTGGCGCACCAGGTGATCGCCCCCGCGGCGAACACCGCGCCGCCGTTCGCTGTGTCGGTGTAGGTGATGTCGGACCTGACGTCGGCGTTCTCGCTCCCGCCGAGCCCGGGCCCGGTGACGAGGATGTCCTCGCAGACCAGCTGGTACTCGTCGCCGTGCCCGGTCGAGGAGGCGAGCACCACGGTGTGCCGTGGGGTGCCGAAGCGGCGATCGGCGCGGTCGATCTCGTCCCCCGCCGCTCCGTCCATGATCAGGCCGTACGCCCCGAAGGGGTCCTCGTCGACTCCCTCGAAGATCACCTCCGCGATCTCGCTCGCGTGGTCGGTGCGGCGGTAGCCGGGCGAGGGCGGCGCGACCCCCTCGGCGGCAAAGCCGATCCCGACCAGAGCGTTCGGGCTGCGCCCGCGATACCGCCAGAGTCCGCCGCGCTCGCCGGTGGTGCTGTGGTGGTACTCACCCGGCTGCGACTCCCAGACCCGGGTCCCGGCGTACCCCCGTCGCACCTCGATCACGTGCGGTGCATCGCCCGCGACGCTGGTCACCCAGTAGAACCCGTTGCCGCCGAGGTACATCAGCCGCCCACCCGAGTCGAGGTAGGCGCGCAGCGCGTCGAGCATCGCGCCGCTCCAGTACTCGGGGTGGGAGCCGGTGATCACCACCCGGTAGCCCTGGAGCAGCCCGAGGCCCTCGTCGTGCAGGTCGCCGTCGGTGATGACGTCGTGCCGATGGCCCTTCTCGGTCAACCAGTCGATCAGGTGGAGGTCCGCGCCCAGGCCCCGCGGCGCGCCCGTCGACCACATCCGGTAGTCGGGCCTGATGTTCAGCATCGGTCGCCGGGCGCCGGCGTAGCAGCATCCCGATCCGTCGCCGTGGATGTCGTAGAGCGAGATCCCGAACTCGGGGAACTCCGCCCACTCCGCCTCGCGTGGATCCGACTTGTCTCCCGCGAGTCCCTTCATCTCCTCGAACCCCTCCTTGGTCCGGCGGACGCGCTCGTTCGCGTACGCCAGGTAGGTGAACGTCGGCATCAGCACCCCGATCTCGGCGGTCGGCGCGCCGCGCCGCGGCCGCACGAAGAACGGGATGTGATCCTCCGCCCCGCCCGCCCGCAGCCAGGCTGCGTAGACCCCGCTCGGGAGGTCCCCCGGGACCGCCCAGGAGAAGCTCGGAGACCAACGCGCGTCGACCAGGTCGTCGGCGTGGAAGTGGACGGCACGGAACTCGCCGGGGGCATGGCGCCAGTCCTGCTCCCCCTTCCAGGTGTGATCGGTCATCACCGATGCCGGTCGGTTGACCAAGGTCCCGGCGGGGCTGCGACCGGTCCGGTCGGTGAACTCGGACCCGCCCGGATGAGAGCAGAGGTCCCAGGCGCCGACCAGCGCGTCCCCGGCTACGTCGAGGCCGGAGGAGGCCTCGGCGAGCTCCCGTCGCTCGGCCTCCGCGAGGACCCGGCGGTACAAGCGGGGCTCGGCGATCTTGCCTTCGTAGAAGCTCTCGGCCGCGGAGCCGTCGACGGTCGGCGCCGCGGCCACCAGCAGCCGACGCTCGCCGGCCGGCGGCGCGCTCGCGAACCGCCCGGACCGCACACGGTCGAAGGCCGGCCAAAAGACACTCCTGGCTTCGACCTCGGCCGAGCCGTCGGCGTCGATCCCGGCGTAGACGAAGTACCAGGTCCCGTCCTTGAGATCCGCGCCCAGGGCGATCTCCTCCCCCGCGGAGAGACAAAGGCGCCCTTCGCGGATCGCCAAGACGATCCCCCCGCCCGTCCCTCCGCCAAGGGCCATCACGCACTGTGGCCCACCCCGACCGACCGCCGTCGGGCAGATCCAGGCGCTGAAGCCGAACGCGTCACGCGGGACCAGGACACCGTCCACGCGCCCGTAGGAGCCGGGCCGGGTCTCCTGCATCCCGCCCGCGTAGGTCCCGTCGATCGCGCTCCGCAGCTCCCGCTGCTTGAAGCCGGGCCCGGCCGGGTTCCGGTCGCCGTGGATCAGCCGGACCAATGACGCCTCGTACGTCCCGACGGAACTGCTGACCATGAAGGCGATCTCGCCGCCTGGTTCGACGCTGAGCGCGTCGGTGTATCCGGTCAGCATCAACGCCGTCCCCTGCTCACGCGTACATCCCTCCGGGCATGCCGCCGCTGACGTTCAGCACCTGGCCGTGCACGTAGTCGGCGAATCGCGAGGCGAGGAAGAGTGCCGGGCCGGCGGCCTCCCGCGGGGTGGCCGGTCGGCCGAGCGGGATGACCGCCGTCGCCACTCCCCGCTGCTCCGGCGGGATGCCGAGCGCGATCCTCGCCCCGGTCGGCGAGGTGATCTCCCCCGCCTCTCCCATGGCGGCGGTTAGCCGGGTCTCGACGTAGCCGAAGGCGAGCGCGTTGACGTTGATCTTGAACTGGCCCCACTCCTTGGCCAGCGTCTTGGTGAGGCCGATCAGCGCCGCCTTGCCGGCCGCGTAGTTGACCATCCCGGGATTGCCCATCATCCCGGTGGTCGAGGAGACGTTGATCAGCTTGCGGAAGACCTCGGTTCCCTCCTCGCGCTCGCGCCTCGCCTGCGCCCGCCAGCGGGGGGCGAGCGCCCGCGCCACCCGGAACGGGACCACGGTATGGATGTCGAGCATCGCCTGGAACTGGGCGTCGGTCATCTTGTGGGCGATCCCGTCCCACGGGTAGCCGGTGTTGTTGACGACGATGTCGACGTCGCCGAAGGCGTCGACGGCGGTGGCGACCAGTTCCTCGGCGGCGCCCGCCCTGGTCAGATCGGCGGCAAAGACAGCGGTCTCACCCCCGATCTCGGTCGCCGTGTGTGCGGCGGCCTCGGCGTCCAGGCCGCTGATCAGCACCTTCGCCCCCTCGGCCGCGAAGAGCTCGGCGGTCGCCCGCCCGATCCCCCGCGCCGAGCCGGTGACGATCGCCACCTTGCGCTCCAGAAGGCCCATCAGCCGACCACCGTCCCTAGGCGGGCCCGATGCGCAGGGCGCCGTCGAGGCGGATGGTCTCGCCGTTCAGCATCGGGTTGACGACGATCTGCTCGACCAACGCCGCGAACTCGTCCGGGGTCCCGGGGCGGCGCGGGTAGGGGACGCTGCGGGCCAGCGAGTCGCGCGCCTCCGCAGGCAGGCCCGCCACCATCGGCGTGTCGAAGACGCCCGGGGCGACGGTGACGACGCGCACCGCGTGCCGGGCCAGCTCCCTGGCGCTCGGCAGCGTCAACCCGACGATCCCCGCCTTCGAGGCCGAGTAGGCGACCATCCCGGCCGGACCGTCGAAGGCCGTGATCGAGGCGCTGTTGACGCAGACGCCGCGCTCGCCGTCGGCGGTGGGCTCGGCCGCAGCCATCGCCGCCGCCGCACAGCGCAGGACGTTGATCGTGCCCAGAAGGTTGATCTCGATCACCCGGGCGAAGGACTCGAGCGGGGTCGGGCCCGCTCTGCCGATCAGGTTGTTCGGAGTGCCCACGCCGGCGGTGTTGACTGCGATCCGCAGGGCGCCCTGCCCCGTCGCAGCGGCGACCGCCGCCTCGATCGAGGCCGGGTCGCAGACGTCCGCCGTGACCCAGGTGCCGCCGATCTCGGCCGCCACCGCGGCGGCCCGATCCGCCGCCCGATCGGCGACCAGCACCGTGGCCCCGGCGGCGGCGAACTTGCGCGCCGTCGCCTCGCCGAGCCCCGAGGCCCCGCCGAAGACGATGGCGGCCGAACCGTCGATCCGCACCCCGCCCTCGCTATCCGCGGGTCTCGCTGCGCGGCGCCACGGCGATGCCGAGATCGGCGATCTCCATCGGCGGCAGCTCGGTGGTCGCGTCGAGGAGCTTCCGCGTGTAGGGATCCTTCGGGTGCGCGAGCACCTCGCCGACCGACCCCTGCTCGACGATGACGCCCTCGTTCATCACCGCCACCCGGTCGCAGAGCTGCTTCACCACCGCGAGGTCGTGCGAGATGAAGACCATCGTCAGGCCGAGTTCTCGCTGCAGGCGCTTCAGCAGAATCAGGATCGACGCCTGGATCGAGACGTCGAGGGCGGAGACCGGCTCGTCGGCGACCAGCAGGGTCGGGTCGATCGCCAGCGCCCGCGCGATCCCGATCCGCTGACGCTGACCGCCGGAGAAGGCCCGCGGGCGTTTGTCCATCGCCGTCTCGGGCAGCCCGACCATCGCCAACAACTCCGCCGTCCGCGCCCGCGCCGCGTCCTTGCCTTGGACCATCCCGTTGACCCGGAGGAGTTCACCGATCGCGTTGCCGACCGTCATCCGCGGGTTCAGCGATCCGTAGGGATCCTGGAAGACCATCTGGATCGCTCGCCGCTGCCCGGAATCGCGGTCCACCCGAAGCGGCTCTCCGCCGAACCGGATCTCGCCGCTGGTCGGCTTCTGCAGCCCGACGATGCACTTGGCGACCGTCGACTTGCCCGCCCCCGACTCGCCGACGATCGCGAACGACTCACCTTTGCGGATCGTCAGATCGACCCCCCGAACCGCCTCGAAGCGCTCCCGGCGGCGGAGGAAGAGGTCGCGGCCACCGCCGAAGCCGACCCGCAGATCCTTCACCTCGAGCAGCGCGTCATTCACCGGTGGCCTCCGTCAAGCTCGCGAACAACTCCTGTCGACGGCAGGCGCTGACCCGTCCGACGCCGACCTCGATCGTCTCGACCCCCTGCCTGCAGGCCTCCTCGGCAAAGGCGCAGCGGGGCGCGAAGGGACAGCCGGGCCCGGCTTCGCCCGCCGCGGGCGGGGCCCCCGGGATCGCCTCCAGGTCATCGATCGAGGAATCCTTCGTCGGCACCGCCCGCAACAGCGCGAACGTGTACGGATGACGAGGGCGCCGCAGCACCTCCGCGGCGGGCCCTTCCTCGACCATGCGGCCTCCGTACATGACGACCAGCCGGTCGCAGACCCGCGCGGCGACGCCGAGGTCGTGGCTGACCAGGATCACGCCGATGTCGCGCTCGGCCGAGAGGCCGAGGATCAGGTCGAGCACTTTCATCGTCACGGTCGCGTCGAGGGCGGTGGTCGGCTCGTCGCAGAGGAGCAACGAGGGATCGCCGGCGAGCGCGATCGCGATGACCACCCGCTGGCGCATGCCGCCGGAGAGCTCGTGCGGGAACAGGGCGGCGCTGTGGCGAGGGTCTTTGAAGCCCATCTCACCGAGCAGCTCGATCGCCTTCGCCCCTGCCTGCTTCTTCGAGACCTTCGCGTGCGCGCTCACCGACTCGGCGATCTGTCGGCCGATCCGCATCGTCGGGTTGAGGGCGGTCATCGGTTCCTGGAAGACCATCCCGACGACGCCGCCGCGGAGCCGGCGCAGGTCCCGCGCCGAGGCCTTCGCGACATCGAGGCCATCGACATCGATCTCGCCCTCGCAGACGGTCACGCCTCGCGGGAGCAAGCCCGCGCGCGATCGCCT
>MKSH01000058.1 GCA_001898095.1 Solirubrobacterales bacterium 70-9
CGTAGCCGATCAACGATCCGACCAGGTTGCCGAGCACCCCCGCGGCGACGATCCCGAAGAGCGTGAGTTCGCCTTTCGAGACGGCGAAGCCCGCGAAGAGCATGATCGCCTCGCTGGGGATCGGGATACACGCCGACTCGAGGGTCATCAGCAGGAACACGGCGGGGTAGCCGGCCGAACTGATGAATTCGGTGGCCGCTTCGACCACGGGGTTGAGCACGACATCGGTGACGGAGCCGACGGGGAGCATGCGGCCCACCTTGCAGGCCGGCCGTTAAACGGAGATGAGAGCCGACGCCCGACGCCCCTCTCATGCGCAGCTCATATGTCTGGATGATCGTTGACCGACGATGCGAGTACTTGTCGTCGAGGATGAGGTGAAGATGGCGGCGCTCCTGCGGCGCGGGCTCGGCGAGGAGGGCTTCGCCGTCGACGTCGCCGAGGACGGCGAGCGGGCCGTCGGGATGGCGAGGACCGCCGACTACGACGCGGTCGTCCTCGACGTCGGCCTTCCCGGCATCGACGGCTTCGAGACCTGCAGGCAGATCCGCCGCCACGGAGTCTGGGCGCCGGTCCTGATGCTGACCGCCCGGAGCTCACTCGACGATCGCGTCGCCGGGCTCGACGGCGGCGCCGACGACTACATGGTCAAGCCCTTCGCCTTCGCCGAGCTCCTGGCACGGCTACGCGCGCTTGTGAGACGCGGGGGCGTCGACCGCTCCGCGGTCATCGAGGTCGGCGAGCTTCGCCTCCATCCGGATACGCACCAGGTCTGGCGAGGCGACACCGAGATCGAGCTCTCGGCCAAGGAGTTCAGGCTGCTCGAGACCTTCATGCGCCATGCGGGCTATGTCCTCTCACGGACCCAGCTGCTCGAGCAGGCCTGGGCGTACGACTTTGCCCGTCGCTCCAACGTGGTCGAGGTCTACATCCGCTATCTGCGCCGGAAAATCGACGTCCCGTTCGACGTGGTCTCGATCGAGACGATACGCGGCGCCGGCTACAGACTGCGGAAGGACGGCGGCGGCTGAGCCGGCGACGCCGGCCTCGCCGCCGCGGGCGTGCTCGCGATCCTCGTCGTCCTCGCCGCCGGACTGGCGCTGCGCGCGCCGCTCGCCCGGGTGCCGGAGAACGGGATGAAGGCGTCCCTCGCCGAGCGTCGTCGGCGACCTGGACGCCGGCGAGCGGCTGCGCCTCGGGATGGGCTCGGTCCTGCTCTGCTGGGTGCTCTTCGCCGGAGCCGGTCTCGCCCTCTACAAGACGATCGAGGGTCCGAGGTTCACCCGCGCCGCAGGCGATCACCGGCTGCTCGGCGGCGGGGACGCCGCGATCGCGATCCTCGCCGTGCTGGCAACCGCGTCGGTCATCCTGGGTGCGGCCCCGCTCGTTCTCGCCGCCCTCCGCCAGGGCCGCGAACGTCCCGCCGCCCGCCGCCCGCCGTGCGGCGTGCGGCGCCCGCCGTGCGGCGTCGACGGCGGTCGGCTACATCCTCGCCTTCCTCGTCGCCTCGGCGGCGCTCGATGCGATCGTCCATCCGCAGGTCGGGATCTCCGGCGGTCTCTCCGCCGCGATCCTCGCCGGCTGGGCCGCTGCCGCTCTCGGCTGCGGGTTGGGTTGCGTGCAGGCTGCCCGCCGTGGTCTCGCCGCGATCGGGCCGGTGCCCTGCGGCCCGAAGTCCGCCTTCGATCAGGTACCAGGGGGCGATGACCAGGAGGCAGAGCAGGGCGAAGAAGCCGACCACGCCGATCCCGGCGGCGACGACGATCGCGCAGAGGCCGATCAGCACCCCGAGCACGACGTCGAGGAGCAGCGAGCGGCGTCGCGCGGCG
>MKSH01000059.1:0-617 GCA_001898095.1 Solirubrobacterales bacterium 70-9
CCCACCCGCGCCGTCCCCACCCGCGCCGTCCCCACCCGCGCCGTCCCCACCCCCGCCGTCCCCACCCGCACTGCCCCCGAACTGGCGTCCCCCGATCAAGCCCTCCGGACCCTTTACCCGTCTCCGGCCGCGCGGTCTCCGGTACCCCTCTCGAGTTGTTCTTCGGCCAGCCTGATCAGGCCTTCGCGGCCCTCCTGGTGGGCGGCCGTCGCTTTCGCCACCATCGCGTCGCGGTCGACCTCGACCTTCGTGCGGTCGTCCGGCAGATAGAGGACGGGGACGATCTGGCCCGCGTTGAAGGCGCCGACCGGGCCGGTCGGGTAGGCGCTGCATGAAGCCTCGACGGTCGAGCCGTCGTCGAAGTGGACGCGCAGCTTCAGGTGCCATTTGTTGATCCCCTTGCTGTTGCTGTAGCCGCTCATCGACGAGTCGAGGACGACCGCCTCGGCGTGCTCGCCGTGCTTGAGGATCTTGCGCTTATCGAACATCAGAGGGCTACTTCGCGTTCGCGTTTCAGCCTGGTTTCGGTTTCTTCCTGCTCCAGCTGCTGCCGGTAGGCCTCGCCGTCGGCGTCGAGTTCGGCGCGGCTGGGATCGCTGCCTTTGAGGGGGCGGCGG
>MKSH01000059.1:680-2217 GCA_001898095.1 Solirubrobacterales bacterium 70-9
TAGCCGGTGAAGTCCCCCTCCACCACTGCCAGGTAGTTTCCCGCTTCGGGCACGTGGAGCTTCCAGGCGGTCCGCTGGGTGTCGACTTCCGAGTCGTTGGCGTTGACGGACGGGCCGATGTCTTCTTCGACCGTCGGCGCTTCCTGGCCGCCTTTCGCCTTCATCGTCAGCGTCAGTTCGGGCAGCAGCAGTTCGGGCGTCTCGTTGCCGCGCCCGGGGAGGGCCGCCGCCACCGTCACTTCGACCTCGCCGGAGGGCAGGTGGAGCACCTTGTGGCCCGGGATCGGCACCCGGCCGTACTGGTTCGCTTCCCCCCAGACCAGGTTCGAGTTGAGGAAGATCAGCGGCAGCATCACGAAGACGCTGATCAGCAGGAAGCCGCCGACGTAGGAGAGCGCCCGGAGGAAGGCTGAATCGATCTGGTGGATCCGGCGCATCGCCCGCAAGCTAGGCAGGGGCCGGGGGATCCGCATCCATGAGGCTCCTTGATTTCCACCTATGCTGGGCGCGCCGTGGAAGCGCCCCAGTCCAGCGCCGCTCCGCTGCTCGAGCGCGAGCCCGAGCTCGAACGTCTCCGCGCCGCCGCCGCGGCGGCCCGCGAGGGCGCCGGGAGGCTGGTGCTGGTCGAGGGCGACCCCGGGGTCGGCAAGACGGCGCTGCTGGCGGCGGCGGCCGAGCTCGCCGCGGCGCAGGGGCTGGCGGTGCTTGCTGCGCGCGGAGGCGAGCTGGAGGCGGCGAGCGGCTTCGGCATCGTCCAGCAGCTGCTGGAGCGCAGCGTGGTGCGGGCCGACGAGGAGGAGCGCGAGCGGCTGCTGGCGGGCGCCGCCGCGCTCGCCGTGCCGCCGCTCGGCCTCGCCGCCGCGGGGGCGCCGCTCGATCCCGCCCAGGCCCGTCACGGGCTCTACTGGCTACTCGCCGCGCTGGCCGAGCGTCGACTGGCTGCTCTACCTCGCCCGCCGACTGGAGCGACTGCCGGTGCTGGTCGTCGTCGCCCGGGTGCCGGGGGAATCGACCGCGGCGCGGCCTCTGCTGGAGGCGCTGGCGGCCGAGCCGGTGGCCGAGACGATCCGCCTGGCGCCGCTCAGCGAGGTGGGGACGGCGGCGGCGCTGGCGGCGCTCGACGAGGGCGCCCCGGCCGCCGACTTCGCTCGCGCCTGCCACGAGTGGACGGGCGGCAACCCCCACTTCGTCGCCGAGATCGCCGGCGAGCTCGCGGCCGAGGGTCTGGAGCCGGGGCCGGCGGCGACCGAGCGGCTGCGCTCGCTGGCCCCGCAGCGGGTCGCCGCCGTCACCCTGCTGCGGCTGGCGCGGCTCTCGCCCGCGGCGCGGGAGCTGGCGGCGGCGCTGGCGGTGCTCGGGGGAGAGGCGGAGCTGCGGGAGGCGGCCCAACTCGCCGGTCTCGACTCAGGCGAGGACGCGGGCGGCCGGGGCGCCGGCGGTGGGACGGCCGAGGGCGCGCGCGGTCGCGAGGAACGCGATGATCCGAAAGGGGGTGCAGCTGGTCGCGCCGCCGCCGCGGCAGCCGCTGACGAGGTGG
>MKSH01000059.1:2239-3627 GCA_001898095.1 Solirubrobacterales bacterium 70-9
CGGCCCGGCCCGGCGCGCCGCCGACCACGCCCGCGCCGCCCGCCTGCTCGACGCAGCCGAGGCTGGCCCCGCCGCGGTCGCCGCGCAGCTCCTGCACGCCGCCCCGGCGGCCGACCCGTGGGCGGTCGAGCGCCTCCGCGACGCCGCCGCGGCGGAGCTGGGACGCGGCTCGGCGACCGCCGCGGCGCCGCTGCTGCGGCGGGCGCTGGTCGAGCCTCCCGCCGCCGCCGAGGTGGCGGGGCTGCGGACGATGCTCGGGTTGGCCGAGTCGGTCGCCGGCGATCCGGCCGGGCTCGACGACCTCCGCGCCGGCTTCGAGGCGGCCGAGGGCCCGGCCCGTGCCGCCGCCGCGCTCCTCCTCGCCCGCTTCCTCGTCTACGCCGGCCGCGGCGGCGAGGTGGTCGAACGGGTCGAGCCGGTCCTGGCCGGCCTGGGGGAGGGGGACGGGGACGGGGAGCTGCGCGCCCGCCTCGAGTCGGCGCTGATCACCGCCGCCCGCGCCGACCGCGATCTGCGCGAGGTGGCCGACGAGCACCTCGACCGGGTCCGCGACCTCGCCGCCGAGGACTCGCCCGCGGGCCGCGTGGTCGCCGTCCAGTGCGCCTACGCGGCGACCGCGGCCGGTGCCTCGGTAGGCGCGGCGGTCGACCTCGCCCGCACCGCTCTCGGTGGTGGCCGGCTGCTCGACGAGGAGCCGCTCAGTCCCGACATCTACCTGATCCCGCTCAGCATGCTGGCGATCTGCGACGAGTTGGAGGAGGCGGCGGCGGGGTTCGACGACGCCCTCGACCGGGCGCGCCGCAACGCTTCCCCGCTGGCCTACGCGGCGACCGCGGCGATCGGCAGCTGGACCGCAGTCCTGCGCGGCAACCTCGGCGGCGCGGAACTGCTCTGTCGCGACGCCCTGCGGATCTCGGCCGAGACGCCGGGCCTGGAGGCGCTGCGCGGCTTCGCCGGCGTCCACCTGGCGCTGGCCTCGATCGAGCGGGGCGAGCCCGAGGCGGCGCTCGAGCTGCTCGGCGCCGATGCCCGGCCCCACGCCGACTCGCCCCACACCTGGTCGCGCGAGGCCCTCTTCGCTCTCGGGCGCGCGCAGCAGGCCCTACGCCGACCGGCCGAGGCGCTGCCGCTGCTCCTCGCCTGCGGTGAGCTGAGCGAGTCGTTCGGGATCCGTAACCCAGCCTTCCTCCCCTGGCGCTCGGGCGCGGCGCTGGCCCTGCGTGAGCTCGGCGAGGCCGCGGAGGCGGCGGCCCGCGCCGACGAGGAGGTCGACCTCGCCCGTCGCTTCGGCGCCCGTCGACCGCTTGGCATCGCCCTCCGCGTCGCCGGCCTGGTCGCCGGCGGGGAGGAGGGGATCGGCCTGCTGGAGGAGTCGGCCGCGGTCCTTG
>MKSH01000059.1:3757-4174 GCA_001898095.1 Solirubrobacterales bacterium 70-9
CTCCGCGCCGGCGGCCGTTGGGACGCCGACGCCCTCACCCCCTCCGAGCTGCGCACCTGCCGCATGGCCGCCGAAGGCTTATCCAACCCGATGATCGCTCAATCCCTCTTCGTCACCCGCGCCACCGTCGAGTCCCACCTCCACGCCGCCTACCGCAAGCTCGGCATCGCCTCCCGCACGGCCCTTCCCGACGCCCTTCGCCAGTACGACTGAGCCCAGGCCCGCTCTCGGGAGACCAGGGTCTCGAGGCAAACACCCTAATCCCGGTCAGGATTTGGTACTTTTACTCCATCTTTTTCACACACGGGCTGTGTCTGGCCCCCGAGCGAGGACGGAGCGGCGAATGGAAGGCAAGACGATCGAGGGGGGCGCGACTGCGGTCCTCGAGGGCCTCGACGTGGATCTGGACAAAGGGCG
>MKSH01000059.1:4323-14366 GCA_001898095.1 Solirubrobacterales bacterium 70-9
TCATCCCCTTCCGACTCAAACAGGGCGTCTACGGGCAACGCCAGGCCGGCGTGCAGATGATCCGCGTGAAGCTGCCCTTCGGCGGGGTCTCACCCGAGCAGATGGAGGCGTTCGCCGACGGAATCGAACGCTGGGTGCCGCTGAACAAAGGCCACATCACCACCCGGCAGAACATCCAGATGCACCACGTGCCGCTCGCCCACGCCGCCGAGCTGATCCGCGAACTGGGCGACGCCGGTCTCTCCTCCCGCGAGGGTTGCGGCAACACCGTGCGCAACGTCACCGCCGATCCCTACGCGGGGATCGCAACCGACGAGGTCTTCGACCCGACCCCCTACGCGGGTGCCTACGTCCGCTATTTCGTCCGCCACCCGGTCACCCAGGCGATGCCGCGCAAGTGGAAGACCGCCTTCTCCTCCTCGGCGGCCGACCGGGCGATCGTGCCGATCCACGACATCGGCTTCCTGCCGGCGATCCGGGACGGCGAACGCGGCTTCGAGGTCTGGGTCGGCGGCGGCACCGCGATCATGCCGCGCCTCGCCCACAAGATCTACGATTTCGTCGGCGCCGACGACGGCGAGTACCTGAAGGTGTCGGAGGCGATCGTGCGGGTCTTCGACCGTCAGGACTGGCTGCGCAAGAACCGCGCCCGGGCGCGGATCAAGGTGCTGCTCGAGAAGATCGGCCCGGACGCCTTCCGCGAGCTGGTCGACGAGGAGCTGGAAGGCGACTGGACCGAAGAACGCGACCACGCCGGCGACCTCGCCCGCCTGCGCTTCGACGACGACGAGGAGGCGCGGGCGCCGGCGCGACCGCGGTTCCCGACCGAACCGAACGGCGACAGCTCGGCCTTCGAGGAGTTCGTCGAGCGCAACGTCACCGCACAGCGCCAGGAGGGCTTCTACGCGGTCGCCGTCAAGGTCTTCCGCGGCGACCTCACGCCGGAGCAGTTCCGCGGCCTGGCGGCGATCATGCGCGAGTTCTGCGGCGGCAACGCCCGCACCTCGGTCGAGCAGAACCTCATCCTGCGTTGGGTCCGCACCGAGGCTCTCTACGACCTCTGGCGCCGGCTGGACGCGCTCGATCTCGCCGCCTCCGGCGCCTTCGAAATCGACGACGTGGTCAGTTGCCCCGGCACCGACAGCTGCAAAATGGGGATCACCGCCTCGATGGGCCTCAACCAGGCGATCTCGGAGCGACTCGAGGAGATGGCGATCACCGACCCGCTCACCCGCCGGGTGCAGATCAAGATGAGCGGCTGCCCGAACGGTTGCGGCCAGCACCACATCGGCTCGATCGGCTTCTACGGCGCCTCGCTGAAGGTCGGCGGTCGGCAGATGCCCGCCTACATCCCGCACATCGGCGGTCGCGGCGAGGGTGGCGATCCGACGTTCGGGAGGCGGCTGAAATCACGGCTGCCCGCCAAGCGTGTCCCCGAGGCGGTCGAGCGCTGGCTGCGTATGTACGAGGCGGAGCGCGGGGCCGGCGAATCGTTCGATGCCTACGCCATCCGGGTCGGCAACGAGCGCTTCGAAGCCGAGGTGAAGCCGCTGACGCTGCCGGTCGAGTTCAGCCTCGGGACGATGGACGAGTTCATCGACTGGCAGCGCTCCTCGCCCTACAAGGTCGAGCGGGGCGAGGGGGAGTGCGCGATCTAGCTCGGGGCCTGGAGACCTCTTTTACACACTAGTTATGTGTAAAATCTGATCCGAATTCAGGCAATCAGATGCAGTCCGGAGGTTTCTTGCATGAGCTACGCGAAGGATGTCCTGGTCGAGACCGACTGGGTCGCTGCCCACCTCGACGACGATTCGGTGCGGGTCGTCGAGGTGGACGAGGATCCCACCCTCTACGCTGCGGGCCACATTCCCGGGGCCATCGGTCTCGACTGGAAGGCGGATCTGCAGGATCCGGTCGAACGCAACTTCCTCGGTCCGGAGGACTTCGGCGCCCTGATGGGAAGTCGCGGGATCTCCAACGATCACACCGTCGTCCTCTACGGCGACCGCAACAACTGGTTCGCCGCCTACACCTATTGGTATTTCCGCCACTACGGGCACCAGGCGGTGAAGCTGATCAACGGGCCGCGCGAAAAGTGGATCGCCGAGGGACGGGAGACGAGTACCGAGGTGCCGTCCTTCGCCGCGACGAGCTTCGAGGTGACCTCACGCGACTGCTCGATCCGCGCCTTCCGCGACGAGGTCCAGGCAGCGCTCGGCGGCGACACTCATCTCGTCGACGTTCGTAGCCCGCAGGAGTTCTCCGGCGAGATCATCTCCCCGGCCGGGTACGAGCAGGAGGGGGCCCAGCGGGCCGGCCACATTCCCGGAGCCGCCTCGGTCCCGTGGTCGCAGGCGGTCAACGAGGACGGGACCTTCCGCTCGGCGGGGGAGCTGCGCTCCCTCTACACCGATAAGGGCGTCCTGGGCGACGACCGGCCGGTGATCGCCTACTGTCGGATCGGCGAGCGCTCGGCCCACACCTGGTTCGTCCTCCACGAGCTGCTCGGCCACCAGGAGGTCAAGAACTACGACGGCTCCTGGACCGAGTGGGGCAATCTGGTCCGCGCGCCGATCGAGCGCGGCGCCTGAGGTCGGTGGCGCGGTCGCGGCCCTCAGGCGACCAAGGCCGCGCCGAGGATGACGAGGGTCAAGGTGAGGAGCCCGATCGCGCCGCGCAGCGCCGCGGCGAGCACGGCGCCGCGGCGCACCTGGCCGGCGAGGGCGGGGGCGTCGATCGCGCGGCGTCGCAGCCGGGTCATCGCCCGCGCCTGCGCCATCCCGGCGGCGAGCGCCAGGAGCAGGGCCGCGGCGACGATCGCGGCGGCGACCAGGAGGCCGTCCCAGGGATGGTCGTCGAGCAGGATCGCGCCGGCCGCCAGGGCGACCAGGAGCGCGACACTGCCGACGATGCCGTAGGTACGGCCCAGCGAACGGAAGAAGGCGATCCTCTGCGCCGGCTCGAGCGTCGCCGAGGCGGTCCGGGCGACGATGAAGATGGCGACGAGGCCACCGACCCAGATCGCTGCCGCCAGCGCCCCGACGACCAGCAGCGGAACCGAGGTGGCGAGCGGGGGGATCAATCGCTGCCCTCGTCGTCCTTGGAGCCGCTGCACGACTCGGTGATCACGTCTGCCATCTGGCCCGTCCCCCGGGATCCGATCTTTTAAACACTAGAAATGTAAAAATATCACGGAGGGCGCGGGCGGCCACTGGTCAGCCCGTCTCCTCGGCGGTCTCGATGGCCACCGCAAGGCGCTGCAGCGCGTCGGCATCGAGCGCCGCTTCGGCCGCCGGGAAGAGCTCGCGCTCCTCGAAGCGGACGTGGTCGTGCAGGAGCTTGCCCAGCGCCTGGACCTGCTCGATGGCGAGCCCGCCGAGCTGCAGGCGAAGCGCTTCGCGCCGGATCGCCAGGTGCTCCTCCAGCATCCGCGCCACTCCTGGTCGGTCGAGCTCGCCGAAGGCGGCCCAGCCAGGCAGCAGCACCTCCTCCTCGATGCGGAAATGGCGCCGGCCGTCCTTCTCCCAGAAAGCGAGGAAGGCCTGCGCGGCCGACTCCGCGTCATCCGCCTGCCGCAGCTTCCGCGCCGCGAGCAGCGCGGCCAGGTGCTCGCGGGAAAGGGGCTGCAGGGCCTCGGCGCGCTTCACGACGGTCGCCTCAGATGCTCGGGCGGGCGGCGAGGAGGACGCGGCCGGCGAGCCGGGCGACGCGCAGCGCCAGCATCGCGTACACGGCGATCAGGAGCCATCTGGCCGGCGCGTGCAGGGACGCCGGCCCGCCCTTTTGCGCCAGTGCCAGAGCCGCCACGGCGAGCATCGCCAGGATCGAGACGAGGCGATCCAGGCGAGGCCGCGGGTCGGGCATGCGGGCGGTGAACCCGCCGCGCACGCGCACCACCACGGCCAGTAGGTGCAGGAGCGACCCGAGCACGGTGAGCCCGATCCAGCCGGCGACCAGCAACGTGCCGACGGTGGCGCGCGTCGCACCCACCAGGGCCTCGTCGGGGCCGCGATCGATCGCGGCCGTCGTCGCCACCACCAGCGCGGCGAGCAGGAACGGCTGTGCGGCACCGACCAGGCGGGCGGCCAGGGAGAGCGGTCGGACCGCGCCGCGCAGGGAGGCGACGACGTTGATCAGCAGGGCGAGCGCCCCGAGGCAGAGGGCCAGCCATCCGGCGATCGCGAGCGGGTCGAGCGCCCAGGCGTAGCCGATCGCCAGCGCCGCGACGCCTCCGTTCCAGGCAGCGAAGGAGAGCGGCTGCAGGCGCGGGTGGCGCAGCTGGGTCTGGGTCAGCGATGGGTAGAAGGTGTGGAGGGTGCCGACGATCGCGCCGCCGAACCAGCCGGCCAGGTTGAGCGACATGTGGGCACCGAGGAGGTCTCCTTGGGCCCAGGGGACGCCGTGGGCGAGGAGTGAGCCGGCGAGCAGGCCGAGACCGAGGAAGAGCGCGCCGCAGCAGTACCAGGCCACCGCCCAGGGCGAGCGCCGCAGGGAGCGGCGCCACATCGTCGCGATCGCGAGGCCCCACGACGCGAGCGAGCCGACGAGGAGCCCGACCGCGATCCACACTGCGGTCCCGGCGTCGAGGGGGATGGCGAGCGCAAGGCCGATCGCGCCGAGGTTCCAGGCGGCGAGTTGGGCGCGCACGAGGCGCCGCGGCGGCGGGTCGGTGGCGAGGAAGGCGCCGACGAAGAACTGGCCGGCGCCGAGGACCAGCTGGGAGATGCCGCCGACGAAGGCCAGGTGGAGTGCGAGCCAGCGCCCCCAGGGCCAGGGGGCGACCGCCTGGACGATGGCGGCCACGGCGGCGGCCACGAGGAAGGCGATACCGCAGATGAAGAACGAGCTGACGACGTCGGTCGGCCGCAGGTCGCCGTCGCGTCGCGGCGCGGCCCGATGCCGGCACCGGCGCGGCTGGGGCGGCCTGCCTACCGGGAGCGCCGGCGGTTCAGTCGCCACCGTCGACCGGCCCCGAGACGGCGACGACGCAACCGGCGCGCTCCGGATCGTGTGGCTCGAAGCGCGCCAGCTTGGCATTCGGGATCAGTTGGGCGAGCAGCCCGCCGGTGATCCCCTTGTGCAGGGCGCAGACCACTTCCTGGTTCTCCATGGCCGACGCCCGGTAGGGACAGTTCTCGAGCTTGCAGACGAAGCCGGTCGAGCTGCGGGTCTCGAGCTCAGGGGAGAACCCGAGCGAGGCGACGGCCTGGCGAAATCCTTCGACCGGGTCGTCGCCCGGTTCCTCCGGGGCGAGTTCGCGGCCGATCTCGCGGCCCGCCTTCTCGACCTCGCGAAGCCGGTTGCGGCCCGGGGGGATGGCGCGCGCCAGCCAACGGGCCAGGTCGGCGTAGCCGGTCGGCCGATCGCCGCCGGGGGCTGCGCCAGGGGCGACGGACCAGAGGTCGCCCGGGCGGCCACGCCTGCCTTTGCTGCGGGTACGCTCGAGCAGCCCGGCCTCGTCCATCCGCTCCAGGTGTCTCCTGACGCCGTTCGGATGCAGATCGAGCGCCGCCGAGATCTCCTCGGTCCCGGCGGGAGCCCTGTTGCTCGCCAGCCAGGAGAAGATCCGTGCCCGGGTTCGTTGTCGCAGTACGTCGTCCTCGAGGCGAAGGTCCATTCCGGACATTTTACACAGGTCACCTGTGCTAAAGCCGTCGAGATCAGGTCCCGCGGGCGCCCTTCGAGGCCCCGACCGGCGGCCCGTAACGCCGTCGGTAGAGGATGTAGGGACGGCCGATGTACTGCAGCGGGATGCTCCATGCGTGGACCAGGCGGCTGAACGGGAAGAGCGCCCAGAAGGACCAGGCGACGATCGCGTGCAGTTGGTAGATCAGCGGCGCTCCGGTGGCGGCACCGACGTCGGGATCCAGGTAGAAGATCGAGCGCCACCAGTCGGCGATCGAGGAGCGGTAGTTGTAGGGGTCGCTGGTGAAGAGCGTGTGGGCGAAGGTCATCCAGCAGCCCATCAGGATCAGCACCGTGAGCAGGAAGTAGGTCAGCATGTCGACCCGCGTGGTCGTCCGTCGCACCCGCGCGCTGGTGGTGCGGCGATAGAGGAGCCCGAGGAAGCCGACCAGCGTGACCAGCCCGGCGATCCCCCCGGCGATTCCCGCGATCCAGCGGTAGACGCCCTCCGAGATCCCGACCGAGGCGGTGAGCGACTCGGGGATGCAGAGGCCGAGCACGTGTCCGCCGATCGCGGCGAGCGCCCCGTAGTGGAAAGCCGGGCTCGCCCAGCCGAGCACGCGGCGGTCGAGCAGCTGGGTGGAGCGACTGGTCCAGGCGAACTGGTCGCGCCGGTATCTCCACCAGTGGCCGACCACGAAGGTCGTGATCGCCACGTAGGGGAGGATCACCCAGAGCAGCACCTTGCCCGCGCTCACCGTCGCGCCTCCTTCCCCGGCATCACCTCGGGCGGCGCGAACGGCTCGAGTCCGACCAGTTCACCCGGCGGCCCGCCGGCGGCCAGCTGCCCGGCCAGCGCCCGCTCGGCGGCCGAGGTCCCGCCGAGGGTCGTGCGGACCGCGTCGAGCAGGTGGGCGTAGGGGCTGCCCCGCTCGCGCAGGCTCGCCCGGACCAGCTCGAGCGCCGCGCGGTTCTCGCGCAGGACGATCTCCCCCCTGCCGTCCGGGGCGGCGGCGGCGAACTCGAGCATCACCGGCAGGTAGTCGGGGAGCTCGGTGCCCTCGAGCGGCAGGCCCGCGGCGCGGTAGAGCTGCTTCAACCGGACCAGGACGCTGCCGCGCTCGCGCTTGTCGCCGTCGGAGTAGAAGGTGAGGTAGAGGCTGGAGCGTCGGTCGAGGTCGAGAACCTCGACGTAGTGCTCGGCACGCGTCGGGGCAGCGGTCGCCTCCCACCACTCGAAGAAGCGTCCCAACGCCACCCGTGCCTCGCCGCGGGGAAGCTCCGCGGCGGCGTCGCGCAGGTCCGGCGCCGCGGCATCGAGCTCGGTGCCGGGGTACTGCAGCAGCAGCGAGCAGAGCCGGTAGGTGAGCGCGACGGCCTCGCGTCCCTGGCGCCGGCGGATCACCTGGTCTCCTCCTGTCGGCGCCCGCCGGCGATCTTGACGATGTCGAGGTCGACCGGGCCCGCGTCGGTGAGCATGAAGCCCTCGGCCTCCGCTTCCGATTCGGGCGTCACCATCCCGCAGTTGCCGGGGCCGCCCTCGAAGTCGAGGCCGCAGGTCCCCTGCTGCTCCATCAGCCGCCCGGCCAGCTCGGTGTGGGCCTGGGGGATGACGTAGCGGTCCTCGTACTTGGCGATCGCCAGCAGCCGGTACATGTCCTCGACGTCGTCGACGCTCATGCCGACCGAAGCCGGCAGCGCCTCGTCGTGCTCGCCGAGCACCTCGCGCTTGCGCATGTGACCGCGCATCGCCGCCAGCCGGCGGAGGACGCCGCGGATCCGCTCCGCGTCGCCGGCCGTCAGCAGGTTGGCGAGGTAGTCGACCGGGATCCGCATCGACTCGATCGCCGGGAAGACCGCGTCGGGATCGGCCTCGTAGCCGTCGTCTTCGAGGGCGCTGACGATCGGCGAGAGCGGCGGCACGTACCAGACCATCGGCAACGTGCGGAACTCGGGATGCAGGGGCAGCGCGACCTGGTAGCGGTGGGCGAGCGCGTAGACCGGCGAGCGTCGCGCCGCCTCGATCCAGTCGTCGGGGATCCCGTCGCGGGCCGCGCGCTCACGCACCTCGGGGTCCTCGGGATCGAGGAAGACGTCGCGCTGGGCGTCCAGCAGTTCGTGCGGATCGGGCACCGAGGCGGCGGCCTCGACCCGGTCGACGTCGTAGAGCACGAGGCCGATGTAGCGGATGCGCCCGACGCAGGTCTCCGAGCAGATCGTCGGCAGCCCAGCCTCGATCCGCGGGTAGCAGAGCGTGCACTTCTCGGCCTTGCCGGTCTTGTGGTTGAAGTAGACCTTCTTGTAGGGGCAGCCGGAGACGCAGAAGCGCCAGCCCCGGCACTTCGCCTGGTCGACGAGGACGATGCCGTCCTCCTCGCGCTTGTACATCGCCCCCGAGGGGCAGGAGGCGACGCAGGAGGGGTTCAGGCAGTGCTCGCAGATCCGGGGCAGGTAGAACATGAAGGCCTCCTCGTAGGTCGCCTTCACCTGCTCCTGGATCCCCTCGGTGAGCGGGTCCTGGTGGATGCGCTCCGGCGCGCCCGCCAGGTTGTCGTCCCAGTTCGGGCCCCAGCGGATCTCCTCGAGCGGCTCGCCGGTCAGCTGCGAACGCGCCCGCGCGACCGGGTCGTGCTTGGACAGCGGCGCCGTGATCAGCTTCTCGTAGTCGTAGGTCCAGGGCTCGTAGTAGTCGTCGATCTCCGGCAGGTCGGGGTTGGAGAAGATCGTCAAGAGCTTCTTGATCCGTCCACCGGCCTTCAACCGCAGTCGCCCCTTGCGGTCGAGCTCCCAGCCGCCCTTCCAGTGCTCCTGGTCCTCCCAGCGTTTCGGGTAGCCGACGCCGGGCTTCGTCTCGACGTCGTTGAACCAGGCGTACTCGGCGCCGGGCCGGTTCGTCCACACCTGCTTGCAGGTGACCGAGCAGGTGTGGCAGCCGATGCACTTGTCGAGGTTCATCACCATCGCCACCTGCGCCCGGATCGTCATTCGAACACCACCTCCGTGCGGCGCTTGCGCAGCACCGTCACTTCGTCGCGCTGGGAGCCGGTCGGGCCGTAGTAGTTGAAGCCGAAGGAGAGCTGCGCGTAGGCGCCGATGAAGTGGGTCGGCTTCATCACGATCCGGGTGAGCGAGTTGTCGGTGCCACCTCGTTTCCCTTCCCGTTCGGTCAGCGGCACGTTCAGGTGCTTGTCCTTCGAGTGGTACATCATGCAGACGCCTTCGGGGATGCGGTGGGACACCGCGGCGCGACAGGCGACGACGCCGTTGCGGTTGTGGGCCTCGACCCAGTCGCCGTCGGCGATCTCGAGTGCCTCGGCGTCCTCGCGGCTGATCCAGAGCATGCCGCCGCCGCGGAACAGGGTCAGCATGTGGAGGTTGTCCTGGTACTCGGAGTGGATCGACCACTTCGAGTGCGGGGTGAGATAGCGCAGCGTCAGCTCCCGGGGACCATCGCCACCCGCGGCCGGACCGTCGCCGTAGACGGCCTTGTGGCGCAGCGGCGGCCGGAAGATCGGCAGGCCCTCGCCCAGCTCCAGCATCCAGGCGTGGTCGAGGTAGAAATGCATGCGCCCCGAGAGGGTGTGCCAGGGCTTCTCGCGCTCGACGTTGACGGTGAACGGCGCGTAGCGCCGGCCGTGGGCCTCGATCCCCGACCACTCGGGCGAGGTGATCACCGTACGCGGCTGCACGCGCGCGTCGGCGAGCTCGATCCGATCGCCGCCGCGGGCGGCGGCGAGGTCGGCGAGATCGACGCCGGTGAGCTGCTCCAGCGAGCGGAATCCCTCGACCGCGAGCCGCCCGTTGGTGGTGCCGGAGAGGGCGAGGATGGTCTCGCAGGCGTGCTCCACCCGCTCGAGCTTCGGGCGACCGTGGGCGACGCCGCCGCGGACCGTGCCGTTGCGCTTGCCGAGCTCGACCACCTCCTCGTCGGGGATCCACTTGGCGCCCTTCACCGCCGTCCCCAGCTCCTCGACCAGCGGTCCGAGCGCCCGCCACTTCTCGGCCGTGCGCGGATAGTCGCGCTCGACCACGATCAGTTTCGGCATCGTGCGGCCGGGGACCGGCTCGCACTCCCCGGCCTTCCAGTCGCGGACCTCGCCCAGCGGCTGCGCGATCTCGTCGGCAGTGTCGTGCAGGAGCGGTGCGGCGATGACGTCGCGGCGGACGCCGAGGTGGTCCTCGGCGAGCTCGGAGAACCGCTCGGCGATCCGGGAGAAGGCGTCCCAGTCGGTCTTCGCCTCCCAGGGCGGCGGCACCGCCTGGTTGAAGGTGTGGACGAAGGGGTGCAGGTCGGTGCTCGAGAGGTCGACCTTCTCGTACCAGGTGGCGGCCGGGAGGACGACATCGGAGAAGAGCGCGTTGCTGGTCATGCGGAAGTCGATCGTCGTCAGGAGGTCGAGCGCCCCATCGGGTGCCTC
>MKSH01000059.1:14394-14849 GCA_001898095.1 Solirubrobacterales bacterium 70-9
AGCTCCGGCGGCGACTCCTCCGCGGTGACCGCGTTCTCGCTGGTCCCGAGCAGGTGCTTGAGGAAGAACTCGTGCCCCTTGCCGGAGGAGCCGAGCACGTTGGCCCGCCAGACCGTCATCACCCGGGGGTGGTTCTGCGGCGCGTCGGGGTCTTCGCAGGCAAAGCCGAGACGGCCCTCGCGCAGCTCGGCGACGACGTGGTCGGCGACCTCGACGCCGGCGCGCTCGGCCTCCTCGGCGAGCTCGAGGCTCGAGCGGTCGAAGCTCGGATACGAGGGCAGCCAGCCGAGCCGGGCGCCGAGCGCGTTGACGTCGGCGATGTGGCGGCCGTCGAGCAGCCCGCGGCCGAGCGGCGAGGCGAAGTCGGAGGCGAGATTCTGCTCGTAGCGCCATTGGCTGCTGGCCAGGTAGAAGAACGGCGTCCCCGACTGGTGGCGGGGCGGCCGCGTCCAGTC
>MKSH01000059.1:15170-15473 GCA_001898095.1 Solirubrobacterales bacterium 70-9
GCCGATCCGGATCGCCGGCACGCCGCGGCGCACGATCTCGCCGCCCTCGGTCTCGCCGACGTCGAAGCGCGGCAGGTCGACCGGCACCGGTTCGCCGCCCTGGTCGATCAGCGTCAGCACCGGCTCGATTCCTTCCAGCTTCAGGTTCCAAGTACCCGGCGCGCCGTAGCGATGGCCGACCGAGCCGTTGGGGACCGCGGGCTCCCCGGTGCGGGCGTCGAGCAGGACCGGCTTCCACTCCGCCTGCTCGTCCTCGCCGTCGCCCTCCTCGAGGTCGGAGGCACGCAGGAAGCGGTCGGGGAC
>MKSH01000060.1:0-389 GCA_001898095.1 Solirubrobacterales bacterium 70-9
GCGCGACCGCAGCTTCGGCAAGCTCGAACTGGCGGATTTCGAACTGGTCATGAAGGTCCATGTCACCGGTTCCTTCAACTGCGCCAAGGCCGTCTGGGGCGCCATGAGGGACCGTGGCTACGGGCGCATCCTGTTCACCTCGTCGTCGTCCGGCATCTTCGGCAATTTCGGACAGGCCAATTACGGTGCGGCCAAGGCCGCCATGATCGGCCTGATGAACGTGCTCCACATCGAAGGCGCGAAATACGACATCAGGGTGAACGCGCTGGCGCCCACCGCGGCCACGCAGATGACGGCTGGGCTCATCTCCGAGCAGGAGGCCGCCCTGCTGACGCCGGAGTCCGTGACGCCGGCCGTCCTCTATCTGGTCGGCGAGGATGCGCCGTCGC
>MKSH01000060.1:539-5098 GCA_001898095.1 Solirubrobacterales bacterium 70-9
CCGGCGCATTCGACCAGACAAGCAAGTTCGCAGGGATCGCGGCGCGGGCGCTCGGCCTGGAATCGGACGGAAGGAACCGCTGAGATGAGAGAAGCCGTTATCGTTTCCACCGCCCGCACGCCGATCGGCAGGGCCTATCGGGGCGCCTTCAACGATACGCAGGCCCAGGCCCTGGGCGGCCATGCGGTGGCCCACGCCCTTGCGCGTGCCGGCATCGATCCGGGCGAAGTCGACGACGTGGTCATGGGGGCGGCCCTGCAGCAAGGGTCCACCCATATGAACGTGGCGCGGCAATGCGCCATCAGGGCCGGTTTGCCGACCTCCGTCGCCGGCATGACGGTCGACCGGCAATGCGCCTCCGGCCTGATGGCGATCGCCATCGCTGCCAAGCAGATCATCGCCGACGGAATGAGCGTGGCGGTCGGCGGCGGCCTGGAATCGATCTCGCTCGTCCAGACGCCGGGTATGAATCTCGACCGGTTCCAGGACCCGTGGCTGGTCCAGAATCGCCCCGACCTCTACATGTCGATGCTCGAAACCGCCGAAGTCGTTGCCGGCCGCTACGGAATCTCGCGCGAACGGCAGGACGAATATGCGTTCTCCTCCCAGCAGCGCACCGCGCAGGCGCAGGCGGCCGGCCGCTTGCACGCCGAGATCGTGCCGCTCAGGAGCGTCATGAAGGTCAAGGCCAAGGCGACCGGCCAGGTGGGTGATGTCGAAGTCGCCCTCGACCGCGACGAGGGCAATCGTCCCGACACCACCCTGGAGGGGCTGAACGGCCTCAAGCCGGTTTTCGCCGGCGGCATGTCGGTGGCGGAAGGAAAATGCATAACCGCCGGAAATGCCTCGCAATTGTCGGACGGCGCTTCGGCCAGCGTGCTGATGGAAGCGAAGGAAGCGGAACGGCGGGGCCTCCAGCCGCTGGGTATCTACCGGGGCATCGCCGTGGCGGGCTGCGACCCGGACGAAATGGGCATCGGGCCTGTCTTCGCCGTGCCGAAGCTGCTCAGGCAGCACGGCCTGAAGGTCGAGGACATCGGCCTGTGGGAGCTCAACGAGGCGTTCGCGGTGCAGGCCCTCTATTGCCGGGACAGGCTGGGCATCGACCCGGACCTCTACAATGTGGACGGCGGCGCGATTTCGATCGGACATCCATACGGCATGTCCGGGGCGCGGCTGGTCGGTCATGCCCTGATCGAGGGCAGGAGGCGCGGTGCGCGCCACGTCGTCGTGACCATGTGCGTGGGAGGCGGCATGGGGGCGGCCGGATTGTTCGAGGTCTGCTGACCTCGCCGCCGCGGGGCTGACCCGCCCGGATCAAACCCGTCATTTTTTGGCCCGGTTGTCCGGCGCGCCATCGCGCGCCGGACAACCGGGCCATTGCCGTTGGGAGTGGTTTTCCCGGCCTCCGGTTTTCCACCGGCAATTTTCTGGATGCCGGCCATTCTGGTGATTGACAAACAAAAAATATAAAAGCAAATCTGTCGACAGTAATGAATTACGACGGCGCAGCATCGAATGTGCCGCGAACCGGAATCCCAGAGGGAATGCATGCGCATCTTGGTGTTGGGCGGCGGTGTGGTTGGCGTCACGGCCGCATACGAGCTTCAGAAGGACGGCCATGAGGTCGTTCTCGTAGAGCGGAATGCCCAGGTGGGCACCGAAACCAGCTGGGGAAACGCCGGCATGGTGGCGCCGGGCCATTCCTTCGCCTGGTCTTCCCCGCATGCGCCCATGATCCTGCTGAAGTCCCTGTTCCTTCGCGATCAGTCGCTGCGCTTCAAGCCGTCGATCGACCTGGACCTGTGGACGTGGTCCCTCAAGTTTCTCTTCCAGTGCACAAAAAGCAGGTCTGAATACAATACGATACGCAAGCATCGGCTTGCATCCTATTCCCAGCAGGTCCTGCACAAGACGCTGCGCGATCTCGACATCAGCTATGACCGTGTCGACCGGGGCATCCTCTATTTCTACCGGACGCAGGCGCGTCTCGATGCGGGCATCGCCCACATGCAGATCCTGGCGCGCTCCGGGCAGGAGATCGAGGTTCTCGACCGGCAGCGGGTGCTGGCGCTGGAGCCGTCGCTGCGCCATGTCGGCGACAAGATCGTCGGGGGCATCTACTGCCCGACCGACGAGACCGGCGACTGCAACAAGTTCACGGCCGCGCTCGCCGCGCACTGCGTGGCCAACGGCGCGGAATTCCGCACCGGCGAGAGCGTCGTCGGCATCGACGCCGCGGGCGACGAGGTCGTCGGCGTCCGTACCAGCAGGGGCACGCTCAAGGCGGATGCCTATGTGATGGCGCTGGGCAACCAGAGCCGGGGCCTTGCCCGCCGCCTCGGCGTCTCCCTGCCCATCTATCCCGTCAAGGGCTATTCCCTGACCATCCCGGTGGGCGATGCCAAATCGCCGCCGACGATCGGGTCGGTGGACGAGGAGAACCTCGTGGCCATCTCGCCTTTCGGCGACCGCGTGCGCGTGACGGCGACGGCCGAGATTTCCGGCTACAGCACGGCCCACAGGCCGTCGGATTTCGACTTCATGGCGCGTGTCGCGCGGGAAAACTACCCGGCCGGGGCCCAGCACGACCGGGCGGAGATGTGGGCCGGCCTCAGGCCGATGACCCCCACCAACCTGCCGATCATCGGCCGCAAGCGGCATCGCAATCTCTACTACGACACCGGGCACGGCCATATCGGCTGGACAATGTCGCACGGCTCCGCGCGCATCCTGGCGGACGTGGTTGCGGGCCGCAAGCCGTCGCTGGCGCTTGAATCTATCGTCGACTGAGGGGCCGTGGCATGAGCTTGTCTTCCGCAGAACCTGCAAAGAACGCCGGCTTCGTCGATGCGGGCGTGCTTGCCTGCGACCTCGACACGGGCATCGCCGCGCGGGCGGCGATCGGCCTCGTGGTGCTGGCCACCGACCAGACGATGGAGCACGAGTTCCGCCGCCTGCTGCCGCTCGAAGGCATCGGCATATACTGCACCCGCGTCTTCAACGACGCCGACATCACGCCTGAAACCTTGCGCGCCATCGGCAGCCGCATCGCGCCGGCCGCGGAACTCATTCTGCCGGGGCTTCCGCTCGACGTCGTCGGCTTCGGCTGCACGTCGGCAACGATGACCCTGGGCGAGGAAGCTGTCTTCGCGGAAATCCGCAAGGCAAGGCCGGGGATCGCCTGCACCACGCCGATCACCGCCGCGCTTGCCGCGTTCAAGGCGTTCGGGGCGCGGCGGATCGGCGTGCTGACGCCCTATGCGCCCGCCGTCAACGAGGTCGTGCGCCGCTATCTGGACGGACGCGGCGTGTCGGTGGCGGCCTTCGGCACCTTCGACAAGCTCGATGACAGGGAGGCCGCGCGCATTTCGCCCGAATCCATCGTGAACGGCATCGTCTCGCTTTCCGAAAAGGCGGAACTGGATGCGGTGTTCGTCTCCTGCACGAGCCTGCGGCTCAGCGAAAGGATCGAGGAGATCGAGCAGGCCACCGGCCTGCCGGTGACGTCCAGCGATCACGCCCTCGCGTGGCATTGCCTGCGCCTTGCGGGCGTAGGCGATATCGTCCCGGGGGGCGGCCGTCTGTTCGCCCTCCAGGCGAGCTAGCGCACCTTCGGGTGCTTTCGATCAACAGCCAAATCATGAAAAAATGGGAGTGAGAGATGGCAATTATTACAAGACGCAGTTTCCTCGCGACGACCGCTTTCGGCGCGACGGCCGTTGGCCTGATGCCGAAGGCCCTGTTCGCGCAGGAAGGCGGCGTGGTGTTCGGTGCTGTCCTGCCGCTGACCGGCGCCAGCGCCTCGATCGGTGAGGATCAGCGCCGCGGCGTGGAACTGGCGGTCGAGAAGGTGAACGCCGAGGGCGGCGTGCTCGGCAAGCCGCTCAAGGTCATCATAGAGGATTCGGCCAGCAACGCGCAGACGGCGCTCAATGCGGCCAAGAAGCTGGTCTCGGTGGACGGCGCCAAGGTGGTGATGGGCGAATATTCCTCCGGCGTCACCGTTCCGCTGCGCGAGGCGCTGGCGCGCGAAGGCGTGGTCCACGTCAATTGCGGCTCTTCGTCGGTCAAGCTGCGCCAGCCGGGCGGCGGCAAGGCGTTTTCCGTCATCGGCCTGGACGACCTCATGGCCAGGTTCACCGCCAAGGCGCTGCGCGAGAAGGGCTTCGCCAAGTCGGCCGTCATCCTGCCGAACAACGCCTATGGCGAGAGCATGAACGTGGAATTCGCCAAGGCTTTCAAGGAAGCCGGCGGCGAGGTGGTGCAGACCCTGCTCTACACCGAAGGCCAGTCGTCCTATCGCCGCGAATTGCAGCAGGTGGCACGCTTCCAGCCGGACGTCTACCTGTATTCCGCCTACGGGCAGGAAGCCGCGATCATCAACCGCGAGGCCTTCGAGCTTGGCCAGAAGCAGACGCCGTGGTTCGGCATCTACCTGACCATGTGCACCAGCGACGCTCCGAAGGAGACGATCGAAGGCCAGCTCGGCTCCGAGGTGAACTTCATCGGCCCGGACAGCGCCTGGTATCAGGAAGCCTACACGAAGAAGTATGGCG
>MKSH01000060.1:5154-5977 GCA_001898095.1 Solirubrobacterales bacterium 70-9
ATCCGGACGCGGTGCTGGCTGCCGCGCGCTCCCTCGAATTCGACGGCGCGACGGGGCCCATCAAGCTCGGCCGCGACAACGAGCGCGCCGTGCAGGAATACCTGCGCGCGACGGTCAAGGACGGCGCGGTCGTTCCTGTCTGATTGCGCCTGAAGCTGACGGGAGGCCAGAACCCATGATGCAGTTCCTTGTCGACTCGCTGTTGCGGGCGGGCGATCTCATGCTGGTGACGCTCGGATTGAGCACCGTCTACGCCATGGTCCGGTTTCCGAACATGGCGCAGACGGAATACGCGACCATAGGTGCGTTTGTCGGCCTGCTTCTGTCGGGCTTCGGCATGCCGCTGTGGCTGTGCGTGGTTCTCTCCGCGTTGGTGACGGGGATCGTGGCAGTGGCGCTGCATCGCTTTGCCTTCGCCAGGCTGCTGAGAAGCTCGCCGGTCATCGCCATGATCGGCTCCCTGGCGGTGGCGATGATCATACGTTCGGCCATCCAGGCGGTTGCCGGGACGCGGTCGGAGCGCTTCAAGCTGCCGATCGACGTGCCGCACCAGTTCATGGGCGCCGTCATCACCACGACACAGATCGTAGTCCTGGCGGTGACGGCGCTCGTGGTGGTGGCCTTTCTCCTCCTGCTGTTCCGGACGAATCTCGGCCGCAGCATGCGGGCGGTGGCCGCGCAGCCCGACCTGGCGCGGGCCTGCGGCATCTCCTCCGGCCGGGTCGTCGACATCATCGGGTTCCTGGGCGGCGCCTTCGCGGCCATCGGCGGGACCTTGCTGGCGATAGGCAGCCAGGTCCACTTCAACCTCGGACAGGACCTG
>MKSH01000060.1:5986-6692 GCA_001898095.1 Solirubrobacterales bacterium 70-9
CGGTCGGCGCGATCTTCGGCGTGTTGCTCCTGGCGCTGGTCGAGACGCTGGTGACGAACCTGAATTTCGGCCCCCTGGTGGGAGAGACCTTCCTCTACGTGCCCCTCGCTTACGGTCCCGCCGCCGGCTTCTGCCTGCTGGTCGTCACGCTCATGTTCCGGCCTCGCGGCCTTTTCCACAGCGAGAGCAAACGTGTCTGATTTCCTGCTCCACATCGCCATCATCGCCGCCATCTACGGCATCGTCTCCATCAGCCTGAACCTGCAGGCCGGTGTCAGCGGCATGATGAACTTCGGCCAGATCGCCTTCTTCGGCATAGGCGGCTACGCGGCGGCCATCACCGCCAGCGCCGGCTATTCCGCGCTGGCGGGCGTCCTCGTCGGCGTGGTCGTCGCCGCGGCGGCCGGCGCCGTGATCGGCCGGCTGGGGCGCAACCTCGATGCCGAATACTGGGCGATCGCGACGCTGGGCATCGCCGAGATCTTCCGCATCGTCCTCATCAACGAAGGCTGGGCGACGGGCGGCGCGGGAGGCATCGGCTCGCCCGTGCAACTGTTCCCCATGCTCGAGGGGAGATCGCAGCTGCTGGCCGTCCTGGCCCTGGCCGTCGCCTGCATGCTGGTGTGCCTGGCCGTCGCCGGCCGGCTGACCGAACGGCAGTTCGGCCGCATGATGCGCCTCCTGCGCGAGCAGCCGGACCTGTCCG
>MKSH01000060.1:6765-7121 GCA_001898095.1 Solirubrobacterales bacterium 70-9
GCTGCCCTTCGGCACCTTCCTGATCTGGACGATGGTGATCATCGGCGGCATCGGCAACCATTGGGGCGCGGTGCTCGGCGCGTTCGTGGTCCAGTTCATCTTCGTGGGGGCGCTGTTCCTGAAGGATGTGCTCGGCTTCCCGTCCGAACTGGCGGGCGCGCTCAGGATGATGATCGTCGGCATCCTGCTGCTCACCTTCCTGATGACCCGCCCCGAGGGCGCCATCCCGGAAAGATTGCGTAAGATCAATGCTCAAGACTGAAGCGATTTCCAAGCATTTCGGCGGCTTCCACGTCCTGAAGGACGTCGCCCTGAACGTCGGGCAGGGCGAGATCGTGGGCCTGCTCGGTCCGAAC
>MKSH01000060.1:7388-8547 GCA_001898095.1 Solirubrobacterales bacterium 70-9
TCGTAGACGTCGCCGAGCTCGCCGCCGAAGCCGACGAACGCCCCCGCCCGGATCACCCCCGACACCTCGCCGTCGAATTCGGCATCCAGGCCGCGCTCGCCGAGCTCCCGTTCCAGCAGATATGCGGCGCAGACGTCGTCGGCATCGCGCTCGATCTTCGCCGACTCGCGCTCCTGGGCGGAGCTGTGGGCGGCGACCTCGCGCGCCTCTCCCAGCGTCGGCGCCTCCTCGCCCTCCCCCAGCGCCGCCAACAGAGCCCGGTGCACGAGCAGATCGGGATAGCGCCGGATCGGCGAGGTGAAGTGAAGGTAGGCGTCGCTGCCGAGCCCGGCGTGGCCGGAGTTCGTCTCGCTGTACTGGGCCTGTTTCAGGGATCGGAGCACAAGGGAGGTATATGCGTCCCGCCCGTGCCCGCGCCGTGCGGCCTCGCGCCGGGCCAGCCGACTGGCCTCCGCCGCCATCTCCCCCGCCGCGCGCGGCGAGAGCCCCTGCCCCAGCGGCGGCGTCGGCACGTCGAGCGCCGCGAGCTGCTCCAACAGCCGTTCGATCCGCGGCGGATCGGGCTGCGCGTGGACGCGGTAGACCGCCGGGACGCGCCGCTCGACCAAGAACTCGGCGACCCGCTCGTTGGTGAGGATCATCAGCCGCTCGATCAGCCGGTGGGCCTCGGTCCCCGGGACCCGGTGGGCGGCGACGACGTTGCCCTCGGCGTCGAACTCGAACTCCGGCTCGGCCGACTCGACGTCGAGGCTGGTGGCGCCGCCCAAGCCGGCGCCGAGCGCGGCGGCGACGTCGCGCGCCGCGGCCAGCGGTTCGGCGGCCGCCGGGGGCGGCCCCTCGCGACCGTCGAAGACGCGGTCGAGCTGGTCGTAGTCGAGCCGCGCGTCGGAGCGGATGCGGCTGCGGTAGAAGCGGGTGCGGGTCGGCCGCGCCTTGCCGTCGAGCTCGATCTCGGCGGTGACGGCGAGCCGCTCGACCCCCGGCGAGAGGCTGCAGGCGCCGCTGGAGAGCACGTGCGGCAACATCGGCTCGACCGTCCCCGGCACGTAGGTCGAGTTGGCGCGCCGCAGCGCCTCCAGGTCGAGCGGCGAGCCGGGCCGCACGTGGGCGGCGACGTCGGCGATGTGGACCCAGACGCGCCAGCCGCCGCCCTCGCGCT
>MKSH01000060.1:8628-9244 GCA_001898095.1 Solirubrobacterales bacterium 70-9
GCTCCTCGAGCAGGTCGGCGACCGCGTCCCGGGCGCTGGTCGGCTTGCGCCGGCGCAGGGTGCCGCCGCGCGCGCCTGAGCCGCGACCGCCGCCGGGCCGCGGTGCCGCCCCCCGTCGCCGCCCCCCTCCACGCCGCTCGCCGCCGCGGCCCGGGGTCACCCCGCGACCTGCGCGGCGACCGTTTCCAGCGCCTTCTGCCGCGCCTCGTCGACTCCCGTCTTCGGGTTGTCGACGGCCTTCACTTCGGGATGGATCCCGCCCGTCCGCGCCAGATTTTCCCCGTTCGGGGTGAAGTATTCGCCCACCGTCAGCTTCAGCGCGCCGCCGTTCGCCAACCCGTGCTCTTCCTGGAAGACGCCCTTGCCATAGGAGCGCGTGCCGACCACGGTCGCGTTGCCGTCGTCCTGCAGCGCCGCGGTGAGGATCTCGGCGGCGCTCGCCGTCCCCCGGTCGATCAGCACGTCGAACGGCACGTCGACGATCTTCCCCTCGCCGCTCTTCTTCGTCGAGTTCCCCTTGGTGCGGGATTTCGTCGTCACCACGGTTTCCCCGGCGGGCAGGAACAGCGAGGCGGTCGCGACCGCCTCGTCGGGCAGCCCGCCCCGGGTCCCGCGC
>MKSH01000060.1:9355-9932 GCA_001898095.1 Solirubrobacterales bacterium 70-9
TCTTTTCGCTCGTCTTGTGGGTCTTGCCGTCGAGCACCCCGACCGTCACTTCGCTGCCTTCCGGCCCCTTGATCTTCTGCGTCGCTTCGGTCGAGTCGAGCCCGGCGATCGATTCGCCTTCGACCGAGACGATCGTGTCCCCCGCTTCGATCCCCGCACCTTCGGCGGGTGAGCCGTGGAACACCTTCACCACGTGGAGGCCCTTCTTCACCGAGACGACGCTCAGCCCGATCCCGGAGAAGTGCCCTTCGATCTGCTGGTTGAACCCTTCAAGGCTTTCCGGCGAGAAGTAGTCGGAGAAGCGGTCTTTGTGACGTTTGCGCAGCTCGCGGACCATGCCCTGCAGGGAGGCGTTGCCGAGCTCGGTGTCGCCGACCTTGCGGAAGTAGTTGTCCTTGATGATTTCCGAGGCTTCGGCGACCAGGCTGGTCGGTTCTTCGGTGAACGTTTTGCGCGCCCAAGACGGCAGCTTCGAAGGGTGTCCACCGAGGTAGATCCCGCCGACGAGGAAGACGATCAGGGCGACTCCGAAGGCCACCGCGGCGCGGTAGCTCACGCGGCCCTCAGACCCGCAGGA
>MKSH01000060.1:10037-13460 GCA_001898095.1 Solirubrobacterales bacterium 70-9
GTGGTCTTGCCGATCCACAGAATGATTATGGCGACCGCGCCGCCGAGGAAGCCGACCACGACTCCCTCGATCAGGAACGGCCAGCGGATGAACCAGCGGGTCGCGCCGACCAGGCGCATCACCTCGACCTCGCGCCGGCGGGTGAAGATCGAGAGCCTGATCGTGTTGCCGACCAGCATCACCGAGGCGACCACGAGCAGCGCCATCAGCACGGTGAGGACGATCTTCAGGGCGCTGGTCACCTTCTCGATCTTGTCGGTCGACTGCTGGCGGCTGAAGGGGTTGGAGATCGCCGGGCCGATCGGGTCCGCCTTGCCGCCATCGGTGGTCCCCATCACTTCCTTTTCGATCTGGGTCAGGTACTTCGGGTCGGTGGGCTTCACTTCGAGGCTGGCGGGCAGCGGATTCGTGTGCAGCTCTTCGACGATCGTTTTGTCCTTCAGTTCGCCCTTCAGCGTCTGCAGGGCTTCCTGCTTGGAGACGAAGGTGACCGCGGACACGTCCGAAAGCCCTTCGATCTTGCCTTTCGCTGCCGCGATTTCGGCGTTGGTGGCGTCGTCGTAGAGCGCGAAGTGCACGTTGAGCTCACCACGCACTTCGTCGGACTTCGCCTGGGCGGTCTGGAAGATCGGGATCAGCACGCCGAGCAGCACCAGGGTGACGACGGTGGTGACGACGGCGGCGAGGGTCGGGGCGCCGTTACGGCGCAGGGCGCGGAACGCCTCCGAAAAGAAGAAGAGGATGCGCGACATCAGCGGGCGAGCGAGTGTCCGTGGCCGTTGGTCTTGCGCTCGCCGTCGGCGCCGACGCCCATCTCGGCGCGCATGCGCATGCCGAATTCGGTGGTCGACTCCTCGGTGTAGCCGCCGGAGACCTCGTCGCGGACCACGCGGCCCTCGTAGAGCTCGACCACGCGGCGGCGCATGTTGTCGACCATCTCGCGGTCGTGGGTGACGACGACGACGGTCGTGCCGGTCTTGTTGATCCGGTAGAGCAGCTGCATGATCCCGATCGAGGTGACCGGGTCGAGGTTGCCCGAGGGCTCGTCGGCCAGCATCAGCGGCGGGTGGTTGACGAACGCACGCGCCACGGCGACGCGCTGCTGCTCACCGCCGGAGAGCTGGTCGGGGAAGTTGTGGAGCTTGGTCGAGAGGCCGACCAGGCGCAGCGTCGCCGGGACCTGCTCGCGAATTTCGTGGCGGCTGGCGCCGATCACCTGGAGCGCGTAGGCGACGTTGTCGTAGACGGTCCGGTTGGGGAGCAGCTTGAAGTCCTGGAAGACCGTGCCGATGTTGCGCCGCAGCTGCGGAATCTTCTTCTCCGGCATCGTGCCGATGTCGCGGCCGGCGATCCGGACGCTGCCTTCGGTCGGGTCGAGCTCCCGGATCAGGGTCTTGATCAGGGTCGACTTGCCGCAGCCGGTCGGGCCGACGAGGAAGACGAACTCACCGCGGCCGATCGAAAGCGAGACGCGGTCGAGCGCCATGTGGCCGCCCGGATAGACCTTCGTCACATCGTTCAGCTCGATGATCGGGGCACGGCGGCCACGCGAGCGCACGGGCTCGGGAGAGGCGTTCTTGTTCCTTCGGAGGCGGGCCATACGTGCAGATGCTTCTGCAAGAACAAGATGACTCCTGCGGAGTCTCGGTGGCGAAATTTCGCGCCCAGAAATCATCCGTTTGGCTCTGCGCGGCGAGCCCACGGAGCGACTTTTTAGGTTCGGCTCAGCCTGGCGGGCCGGCCGCGGCGAAGCGCCGGCCTAGGCGGTGACGAGATGCGGGCGGGTGGCGATCGCCGCTTCCGGGTCGACGAGGACGACGACGTCGTCGATCTCCCGCGAGTGGAGCACGTCACCCGCGGCGGCGGCGAAGTCGGCGTCGCCGACGATCGTCTCGATCACCTCGAGGCCCGCCCCGGTGAGCGCGTCCCTGACGGCCTCGGCCCGGTCCAGCGCCTCGGACAAGTCGACGGCCGAGTCGAGCCCGCCATAGGGGGAAGCCGGGACCAGCAGCGTGAACCCGGTGCCCTCGGCCCGCGGCCGCAGGGCGTCGACGACGATCGGCGGCTCGGCCTCCCGTCCCACGATCACCATCACGTTGCGCTTGTCGGTCAAGGTCTGCATCTCCGGCCTCCTATTCGTCAATGGATGGCCCCAGCCTTCACCGTGGGCGTAAACGCCCAGCTAAGGCAGTCTGAGAGCTACCTAAGAAACGCTGCTAACCGATCGCGACCATACGCTCGATCGGCACCTTCGCCAGCTCGGCGATCGCCGGATCGACGCTGACCTCGAACTTCATCTCGGCGAGCGAGTCGCGCAGCTTCGGCAGCGTGATCATCTTCATGTATTTGCAGAAGGCCATCCGGTTGGCCTCGATCAGGTTCGCCTTCGGCGCCGCCTGCTGCAGCGGGTAGAGCATCCCGTTCTCGGTGGCGACGATGAACTCGCCCTCCGGGTTGGCTTCGACGTGGTGCCGCATCCCCGAGGTGGAGAGCAGGTGGACCCCCGCCGAGTCGACGTCGCCGGCGGCGACGTACTCCATCGCCTGGGTCGAGCAGCCGCACTCGGGATGGATCAGGAACTCGGCCTCGGGGTGTTCGGCGCGGGTGCGGGCGATGTCCTCGGGGCGGATCCCGGCGTGGACGTGGCACTCGCCGTCCCAGATGTGGAAGCGCGCGCGGCGCTCCGGCTCGTCGACCAGGCCGGTCTCGCGCTCGACGAAGGCGCCCAGCCACATGTCGGGGCCGAAGAGGATCTCGGTGTCGTCGCCGTGCTCGCGCCAGATGTGCTCGACCACGGAGACGGCGTTCGAGGAGGTCACGCAGTAGTCGGTCTCCGCCTTCACCACCGCCGAGGTGTTCACGTACATGACCACCATCGCGCCCGGGTGCTGGGCCTTCCAGGCGCGCAACTGCTCGACGGTGATCGAGTCGGCGAGCGAGCAGCCGGCGTCGAGGTCGGGGATCAGCACCGTCTTGTCGGGCGAGAGGATCGAGGCGGTCTCGGCCATGAAATGGACGCCGCAGAAGACGATCGCCTCGGCGTCGGTGGCTGCGGCGGCGCGAGAGAGGCCGAGGCTGTCGCCGAGGTGGTCGGCGACGTCCTGGATCTCGGGCAGCTGGTAGTTGTGGGCGAGGATGACCGCGTTGCGCTCGGCCGCGAGCGTGCGGATCTCCTCGCTGAGCGCGGCGATCTCCGCCGGAGCAAGCTCCGGGGCAATACCGGGTTGGATCGTCGGGAGCTCCTGCATGAGCCCTTCCTTTCCTCTGTTCGCCGGCAGACCTTCCAGGTCGAACCAGGTCGAATGAACGTGCAGACATTCTAACCGCCCCGGCCCACCGATCGTCCGGCGGCGCCCGCCAGGCATCCTTCAGAGATGCCCGAGTTGCCCGAGGTCGAGATCACCGCCCGTCGGATCGACGCCG
>MKSH01000060.1:13470-14004 GCA_001898095.1 Solirubrobacterales bacterium 70-9
GCTGGACGCGCTGGTCGGCCGCGAGGTGACCGGCGTGCGGCGGATCGCGAAGATGCCGGTGGTCGAGTTCGGCGACCTCTCGCTGCTGATCCACCTGATGTCGGCGGGCCGCCTACGCGTCTTCGACAAACGCGCCTCGCCGAAAGACCGCGCCTCGCGGGTGCTGATCCGGCTCGACGACGGCCGCGAGCTGCGCCTGCGCGAGTTCGGCACCAAGCAGCGCGCCTGGGCGAAGCTCCTCCCGGCCGATGCGGTCGCCGAGGACGAGATAGTCGCGACCCTCGGCCCGGAAGCCTGGCCCGCCCCGCCCCTGGAGGAGTTCGCCGCGGCGATCGACAAGCCCCGCCACCTGCACCCCCTGCTCCGCCACCAGAGAGACATCAGCGGCATCGGCCGCTCCTGGGTCGACGAGATCCTCTGGGAGGCAAAACTTTCCCCCTTCAAGAAAGGCACCGAACTGGACGACGCCGAGGTCGCCCAACTCCACGCCGCCCTCCACGTCCTCGGCGACGCGATCGACCACTACGAGGAGAC
>MKSH01000060.1:14026-15124 GCA_001898095.1 Solirubrobacterales bacterium 70-9
AAGCGCGAGGGCCAGCCCTGCCCCCGCTGCGGCACCACGATCGAGGCCGTCTTCTTCTCCGAACACCAGATGAACTACTGCCCCAAAGAGCAGACGGGCGGCCGCGTCCTGAAAGACCGCCGGCTGAGCAAACTCCTGAAGTAGCGCGGCGACGCGGTCCTACGAATTCAGACCGAGCTGGTGTCGCCCTCGACGTGAAACGGCGCCTCGGTCTGGTCCAGCGGGACATCCCAAGGCGGTGGGTTCGGCGTCGCTCGCGGCTCCGGATAGTCGTGCCACGGGCGCATCAAGAGGAGTTTTTCGATCCACCGGATCATCAGAACGCCACCACGACCACGAGAATACCCAAAGCACTCCCGACCAGAGACATCCCGGCGATAAAGAACCGCTCCGCCCTGGCGATCGCCTCCGCGGTGCGGTCGCCCAGAAGGGTCGTCGACTCGATCGACCGGATCGTGCCGCGAATCGTCCGCAGGTGCACCCGCCAGAGGTCGGGCTCTTGGACGAAGCGATCGGTCGCATAGTTCGCCACCTCACCGACTGAAAGATCCGAGACAAATCGGGGCAGCAGTCCGCCGCGCAGAGCCGTGACGAAGGCCACGACCAGCAGCAGCGAGCCCATCAGCAGACAGCCTGCCGCGCAAACACGCGCACTGCCGTGGAGCGCACTGAGGGTCGACTCCGCGTTGGCACCGACCAGCGCCAGCACCGCGCCGGAGAACCCGGCGATCTGCGCTCCCCGACTGCGCTGAGCCAGCACTCGCTCGCGCAGCTCGACCAAGAGCCTTTCCGACCTCTCCAGGTACCAGGCGACGGCTTCGGGGTTGACAGGCATCGCGCCACGGTAGACGCGGGTTCCGCCTCAATCGCCCTTTGGCACAGAGAATTTACGAAGGCGTGCGTCAGTCGGCGCTGAGGAGGAGGGAGAAGTCGAGGACGGGGGCGGAATGGGTCAGGGCCCCGACGCTGATGAAGTCGACGCCGGACTCGGCGACGGCGCGGACGGTCTCCAGGTTGACGTTGCCGGAGGCCTCGAGGGTCGGCTTGCCGTTGCGGGAGTTGGCGTCGCGGAGCTCGACCGCAGCGCGCATCGTCGGC
>MKSH01000060.1:15229-18851 GCA_001898095.1 Solirubrobacterales bacterium 70-9
TTGCGCGCCGCGTAGACCGCCTTCGGGATGCTGCCCGCCGCGGCAATGTGGTTCTCCTTGATCAGGAAGGCGTCGAAGAGACCGATCCGGCGAACGGTGCCGCCCCCCGCCGCCACCGCCGCCTTCTCCAGCCTGCGTAGGCCGGGGGTCGTCTTGCGGGTGTCGAGGATCCGCGCCTTGGTCCCGGCGACCGCCTCGACGTAGCGCGCGGTCAGCGTCGCCACCCCCGACAGGTGGCCAAGGAAGTTCAGCGCAGTGCGCTCGGCAGCGAGGATCGCGCGGGCGCTGCCGCGAGCGACAAGCACCTCGACCGGGAGGTCCTGAAACCACTCGCCCTCGGCGACCAGCGTCTCGACCTCCCCCACCCCGGCCTGCGCCATCGTCTCGGCCACCAGGTCGAGCCCGAAGACCACCCCAGGAGCCTTCTGCACGATCCGCGCGGTCGCGGTCCGCTCGGCCGGGACGGTCGCCTCGCTGGTGACGTCGCCATCGCCGAGGTCCTCGGCCAGCGCCCGGGCGACCAGCTCGCGCATCTCCTCGGCGGTAATTGCGGCCACATCGCCACCCTAGTGAAGTCGCAGGGGGACGAATCTCACGTCGGCGAGACTTAGGACGTTGAATCCCTGATGGCCGAGCTACCCCCCTTTCAGACGCTGATCGACGAGCACGCCGCCGCGGTGCTGGCCATTCTGGGCGCGGCGGTCGGTCGGGAAGGGGCCGAGGACGCCTTCCAGGAGACCTTCCTCGCCGCCCTGCGTGCCTATCCGGAACTGCGCGACGCGCGCAACCTGCGCGGTTGGCTCGTCACCATCGCCCACCGCAAGGCGATCGACCACCACCGGGCCAAGGGCCGCGCGCCGGTGCCGGTCGCCGCGGTGCGCGAGGAGCCGGTCTTCGATCCCGACCCCGCCGACGGCGAGGTCTGGGACGCGGTGGCGGCGCTGCCGCCGAAACAACGGGCGGCGGTGACGCTGCGCTTCGCCTCCGACCTCCCCCACGAGGAGATCGCCGCCGCGCTCGGCTGCTCGCCGGAGGCGGCCCGCCGCAGCCTGCACGAGGGACTGAAACGACTGCGAAAGGAGTTGGCATGACGCCGACGTTGGACAAGCCGATCCCGAAGAAGACCCTCGAGGGCCTGCGCGAGCGGGTGGCCGCGGAGGGCCTACTCGACGTCGCCTACACGAGCGTCGACAGCCCCTTCGGCACCCTGCTGCTGGCGAAGACGCCGCGAGGGCTGGTACGGCTCGGGCTGCCGGAGGAGGACGCCGACGCGCTGCTCGCCGACCTGGCCGGGCGGATCTCGCCGCGGGTGCTGGAGGCGCCCGCCGGCCTCGACGAGGAGCGGCGCGAGCTCGACGATTACTTCGCCGGGCGCCGGCGTGACTTCGAGCTGCCGATCGACTGGCAGCTGAGCCATGGCTTCCTCCTGCGCGCCCGCCAGGAGATCGCCGCGATCCCCTACGGCGAGACCCGCACCTACACCGACCTCGCCCGCGGGGCAGGCAACGAGCGGGCGGTCCGCGCCGCGGGCTCGGCCTGCTCGCGCAACCCGATCCCGCTGGTCGTCCCCTGCCACCGGGTACTGCGCAGCGACGGCAGCCTCGGCGGCTACGCGGGGGGCCTGGAGATGAAGGAAAAGCTCCTCGATATGGAGCGGAATCCCTGAGCCGTCCAAAAATGGCGCCGGTCGATCGATCAAGCGTCTATTCGAGTAAACCGCTTCCGACGAAACGACGATCCAGGGCGCATGAGGCGCCACACCCCCCTGCTCCTGCTGTCCCTGCTCCTGATCCTCTTCGCCGCGCCGACCATCTCCCAGGCCGCCCGCTCGGGCGCCCAAGGGCCGGCGAAGGGCCCGACCACCCCCCATCTCGCCCCGCGCGACGCCGATGCCGAAGAAGAATTCGAAGGCGAAGAAGAAGAATTCGACTTCGAAGAATGCGAAGCGGCCAACAGCGACTTCGGGTTCGAATTTGAACTCGAAGAAGAAGGCGAAGCGGCCGAAGAAGAAGAATGGGAAATCGAAGTCGAAGAATGTGAAGAAGAAGTCCAGAAGAAGGCCGGTGCCGTCACCGCTCCGGAAGCCTGCCGGGTGCGCAGCGCCGAATCTTCGATCACCACGCTGCCGAACTCCGACCGCGTCCAGCTGGCGGTCAAGTACGTGACCTACCAGCCCTCGACGGTCTCCCTCGGCCTCAAGATGAAGGACGGCAAAGGCAGCTTGAAGCTCGAAAGCACGACCAAGCATCTGGGCAAGCAGGGCACCCTGCACCTCACCACGAAGCTGACCGACGCGGAGATGGAACGGGCCGCCAGGGCAGAGGAATTCGCGGTCAGCCTGCGCGCCCCGAAGACCCCCGGCTTCTGCGGCAACCTGCTCGAACAGAAGCTCGACGCGAAGCACCCGGTCGGCAACGCCCGCGTCTACACGCAGCGGGTCAACGGCTGATCCCGCAGTCCCCGCGGCGCCCGCCGCGCTCAGTCCCCAGACGGAACGGTCGCCGCCAACCACTCGGCGGCGATCGGCACCGTCGCCGGGTCGATCGCGTGGACCACGCTCGACTCCCTGTAGGTGACATCGATCCCGCCGGCGACGAGGAGGTCGCGAGCGGCGCGACCGAAGCCGATCTCGATCACGGGGTCGGCATCGCCGTGAGCGATGAAGGCCTTCGTCCCCTCGCGGCCCTCGAAGCTCGGCCGCCACCCGGACACCGTCGGCACGAAGCCGCTGAAGGCCAGCACCCCGGCGACCGCCGGGCGCTCCTCGCTCCAGGCCATCGCGTGGCTCATCACCGCGCCCATCGAGAAGCCCCCGAGCACGGTCTGCTCGGGGCCGATGCCGCTCTCCTCCCAGAGCCCGTCGTGCAGCTCGGCCAGCGCCTCTCGCGCCCCGTCGAAGCTCGCCCGCTCGGGATAGCCGACCCGCGACACCAGGTACCAGTGGAAGCCCGGCCAGCCCGGAACCTGAAGCGGCCCGCGGACGGAGACGACGCGCAGCTGCCCCGCCGGGTCGATCACGTCGGCGAGCCCGAGCAGGTCGTTCTCGTCGGTGCCGCGACCGTGGTGCAGCACCAGGAGCCCGGCGGGATCGCCTGCCACGGGCCGTTCGACGGTGACCAGCGGCGGCGTCATCGCTTCCCCGTGCCCTAACTCGCCGACGAGGCGGCGGTTTTCTCGAGGTAGTCGCGGACGAAGCTGTCGATGTCGCCGTCGAGCACCCGGTTCACGTCGCCGACCTCGTGCTCGGTGCGGTGGTCCTTCACCATCGTGTACGGGTGGAGGACGTAGGAGCGGATCTGGGAGCCCCAGGCGACGTCTTTCACCTCGCCGCGCGCCTTCGCCAGCTCCTCCGAGCGTTTGCGCTCCTCCAGCTCGATCAGCTTCGATTTCAGCAGCTGCATCGCGACCGCCTTGTTCTGGGTCTGCGAGCGCTCGTTCTGGCACTGGACGACGGTGTTGGTCGGGATGTGGGTGATCCGCACCGCCGAGTCGGTCTTGTTCACGTGCTGGCCGCCGGCGCCGGAGGCGCGGTAGGTGTCGATGCGCAGGTCGGAGTCGTCGATGTCGACCTCGACGTCGCCCTCGACCAGCGGGCCGACGTCGACCTGGGCGAAGCTGGTGT
>MKSH01000060.1:18880-29508 GCA_001898095.1 Solirubrobacterales bacterium 70-9
CGTTCTCGCCGCGGGCGATGAAGGTGGCCGACTTCAGCCCGGCCTCCTCCCCCGGCGAGGCCTCCGCCATCTCGACGTCGAAGCCGCGCCGTTCGGCCCAGCGCAGGTACATGCGCAGGAGGATCTCGGCCCAGTCCTGGGAGTCGGTGCCGCCGGCGCCGGCGTGGACGGTGACAACGGCGTCGCCGGAGTCGTACTCGCCGCTGAACAGGCGCGCCTCTTCGAGCTCCGCCAGCCGCGACTCGATGTTCGCCAGTTGCCCCTCGAGTTCGTCCTCGATCTCCTCGTCTTCCTCGGCCAGCTCGGCGAGGTCACCGAGTTCGGCGACGTCGGACTCGAGCCCACGAAACATCTCCAGCCGGCGCCCGGCACGGGCGTGGGCGGCAGAGGTGCGGGCGGCGGCATCCTGGTCGTCCCAGAAGCCGGGTTTCCCCATCTCCTCCTCGAGCGCGGCGGATTCCCGCTCTAGGCCGGCCGGGTCAAAGGTAGTCCGAGAGCAGGGACAGCTGCTCGCGGACAGCGGCGATTCGCGGCGCTACGGGCTCTTTTTGCGCGGCATCGGCCATGGGCAAGAGGGTACTTGGTCGCGCCACGGCGACTCCCTAGGGACCGGCGAAGCCGGCCGCCCGCAGGGCCTCCTCGCGGTCCTCGAACGGGCGCCAGGAGCGGATCCGATCGCCGCGCAGCTCGAAGGCCCAGGCTATCTCGTCCTCGCCCGCGAACTCGCCCTCGTCGTCGTCCCAGTGCCAGCGGCGCATGATCAGCGCCACGACGCGGCCGTCGCCCTCGTAGAGCCGCTCCATCTCGATCGTCTGCTGGACCCCGCCCCGCTTGCGGGTGGCCCAGAGCCGCGCCGCCTCGCGCCCTTTCTTCAACCCCTTCATCGAGTGCAGTTCGACCTCGGGATCGAGGACGGCCACGAATGCGTCGAGATCGCGCTCATTGAAAGCGCGAACAAACTCCTGGACCGGATCGGCGGTCATGCGCCCTCAGGCGCCGTGGCGCTTCTTGTACTTCTTGCCCGATCCACACCAACAGGGGTCGTTGCGGCCGATGTTCTCGTGCTCGTCCTTGACCACGGTCTCGACCACGTCGGGCGGCGGCGCCATCTCGACCGTCCCGGTGCTCGGGGACCCGGTTTCCACCCCGGCCGCCATCTGTTCGAGCGCCGAGGGCTGGGCCGCCGCGGTGCCGCCGGAGTAGTCGAGCGCCCGCCGATCGGTACCCGCTTCGAAGCCACCGCCCTGGTAGGGCTCGCGCGCCTGGCCCGGCGCTTCGGTGAATTCGATCTCGGCGTGGAAGACGAGCTTCGAGAACTCCTCCCAGATCGAGTGCATGAGGTCTTCGAACATCGTGAAGCCCTCGTTTTTGTAGGCGACCAGCGGGTCGATCTGGGCGAAGCCGCGGAGGTGGATGCCCTCGCGCAGGTAGTCCATGTCGAAGAGGTGTTCGCGCCAGCGGTTGTCGATCACGTTCAGCAGGATCGAGCGCTCCAGGTGGCGCATCAGCTCCTCGCCGAGTTTGTCTTCGCGCTCGTCGTAGGCCGCCATCGCGTCCTCGTCGAGGTCGTCTTTCAGTCCTTCGCGGTCGATCGCCTCCGGCGCCAGGGCGGCGACGTCGATGCTGATCGGCCAGATCTGGCGCAGCTGCGTCTCCAGCTCGCCGAGGTCCCACTCCTCGAGGATGTCGCCGGCCGTGTACTCCTCGACCAGCCGCTCGATCACGCCTTCGAGCTCCTCGCGCGCGTTCTCGGAGATGTCGCGGCCCTCGAGGATCTCGCGGCGGTATTTGTAGACGACGCGGCGCTGCTCGTTCATCACGTCGTCGTACTCGAGCACGCGTTTGCGGATCAGGAAGTTCTGTTCCTCGACCTTCTTCTGCGCGTTCTCGACGGTTTTCGTCAGCATTTTCGCCTCGAGCGGCATTTCGGTCCCGTCCTCGTCCACCGGCCCGAGGCGGTCGAGGATTTTGAAGATCCGGTCGCCGGCGAAGAGGCGGATCACGTCGTCTTCGGCGGAGAGGAAGAAGCGCGACTCACCGGGGTCGCCCTGGCGCCCGGAACGGCCGCGCAGCTGGTTGTCGATGCGGCGCGACTCGTGGCGCTCGGTGCCGCAGATGAAGAGCCCGCCGAGCTCACGCACCTCTTCGGCCTCGGCCTTGCACTGCGGCTTCAGCTCCTCGGTCCGCTCGTGCAGCGCCTCCTCGTAGCCCTCGTCGCCGTGGGTGATCCCCTGGCGCTTGAGGTCGGCGATCGCCAGGTGTTCGGGGTCGCCGCCGAGCTTGATGTCGACGCCGCGGCCCGCCATGTTGGTGGCGATCATCACGGCGCCCTTGCGGCCCGCCTGGGCGATCAGCTCACCCTCTTTTTCGGCGTACTCCGGTTTCGCGTTGAGGACGGCATGCTGGATGCCGTCGCGTTTCAGCGCCCCGGAGATCATCTCCGAGACCTCGACCGAGACGGTCCCGACCAGCACCGGCTGACCCTGCTCGTGGCGGCTGACGATTTCGTCGATCACCGCCTGCCACTTGCCGTCTTTGGTCTTGAAGATCTGGTCGTTCTGATCGAGGCGGACCATCGGCTGGTTGGTCGGGATCTCGACCACCGGCATCTCGTAGATCTTCATGAACTCGGTCGCCTCGGTGAGGGCGGTACCGGTCATCCCGGAGAGCTTGTCGTAGAGCCGGAAGTAGTTCTGCAGAGTGATCGTGGCGAGCGTCTGGTTCTCCTCGCGGATCGCCACGCCTTCCTTCGCCTCGACCGCCTGGTGCAGGCCTTCCGACCAGCGCCGGCCCTCGAGGATGCGGCCGGTGAACTCGTCGATGATCATCACCTCGCCGTCGATCACCGCGTAGTCGTCGTCCCGTTTGTAGAGCGACTCGGCCTTCAGCGCCTGGACGAGGTGGTTGACGAGGTTGCCGTGTTCGCCGAGGTAGAGGTTCTCGACGTCGAGGAATTCCTCGGCTTTCTTCACCCCGGCCTCGGTCGGCGCGACGGTCTTGTGCTTTTCGTCGTACTCGTAGTCGTACTCGGCCTCGGAGGTGTCTTTCGATTCGCCGAGGCTTTTCAGCTTCTCTTTGTGCGGGACGCCGACCATCTGTTTCGCCAAACGGGCGAAGGTGTAGTAGGTCTGCGCCGCTTCTTCGGGGCGACCGGAGATGATCAGCGGCGTCCGCGCCTCGTCGATGAGGATGTTGTCGACCTCGTCCACGATCGCGAAGTCGTGGCTGCGCTGAACGCATTCCTCGAGCGACTGCGACATGTTGTCGCGCAGGTAGTCGAAACCGAACTCGGAGTTGGTGCCGTAGACGACGTCGCAGGCGTATTTGATGCGGCGCCTCGCGGGATCGTCGCCGTCTTGGAGGGCGGCGACGGTGACCCCGAGCGCCTCGTAGATCGGCGTCAGCCATTCGGAATCGCGACGAGCGAGGTAATCGTTGACGGTGACGACGTGGACGCTGTCGCCTTTCAGCGAGTTGAGGAAGACGGGCAGGGTCGCGGTGAGCGTCTTCCCCTCGCCGGTTTTCATCTCGGCGATCGCGCCGTCATGGAGCACCATGCCGCCGATCAACTGGACGTCGTAATGGCGCTGGCCGGTGGTGCGACGCGAGGCCTCGCGGCAGAGCGCGAACGCCTCCGGCAGCAGGTCGTCGAGCGACTCGCCGTCGCGGGCGCGCCGGCGGAGCTCATCCGCATCGGTGCGGATTTCCTCATCGGAGAGCGCTTCCATCTCCGGCTCGAATCGATTGATCGCCTCCGCGCGCTTCTGGTACGCCTTGAATTTGCGCCCCTCACCCGCGCGCAGGGCCTTCGTGACCAGGTCCATTGCGGGCATTGCTCAAGAGTAGCGGGCGCCCCCTTGCCGCCGACTGGCGAGCAGCGTACGATCGGTGCTCGATACCCACAAGGAGGTAGCTCATGCGGATTGAGATTCGGGGACGGAACGTCGAGATGACGGACGACCTGCGTGAGTTGGTGAACAAACGGTTCAACCGCTTGGGGAGGCAGGTATCGGGCTTAGCGACGTTGGAGGTCGTGCTCTACGAAGAGCGCAACCCCTCGATCGCCGATCGCCAGGTGGCAGAGGCGACGGTGCGCCTGAAGGGCGCAACTCTGCACGCGCGCGAGGCCTCACCTGAGATGACCCAGAGCATCCACAAGCTGGCCGAGGACGTGCGGCGGCAAGTGAAGAAACACCGCGAAATGTTGCGCAAGCGCAAGGTGACGCGGCGGGTCATGGGCCAGATGCGCGGGAGGCCCGCGACTTAGGGCGACGTAGCGGTCTGCCCGCCGGCGACCCCCGGCCGCGGAGGCGAAGTTCGGGCCTCTGCGGCGGGGACGGCGGGGGTTCAGGGCCGTGCGGCAGGGACGGCGTATTCGGGGCGCTCGCGGCGGGGACGGCAGGGTTTGGGGCCCGTGTGGCCGGGGACGGCGCGCTTCGGGACGCCGGCGGCTGGCGTTCGCACTTCCCCGTAGCCGGTACGGGGAAGTGCGAACGCACCCAAGGGGACGACGGGCTTCGCGGCGCCTGCGGGCGGGGACGGGCGCGTCCTGGGCGTCTCGTGGCGGTCACAGCCTGCCCAGGCCGCCACGAGACGCCCAGGACGCGAGGCTTTCGGGGGGAAGTGCGCGGGTTCCGGCGCAGGTCGGGACGCGCGCTCGACTTTCACCTTGCCAGGGCAGGGTGAAAGTCGAGAGCGCGTCTGGGACTCCTCGAGGGACGCGGAGTTCCGCACGGGACCTGCGCACTTCGTCGCGGACCCCCGCCGTGACCCGCACGGGACCCGCGCCCTCGCCTCTCCCCACAGGACCCGGCCCTCTCGTAGGCGGTCACAGCCTGCCCGGACCGCCTACGAGAGGGCCGCGTCCCTTGTCTCGTCCCTTCCCCACGCCTACAAGCGCCGCGTAAACGTCAGCGCGACGACCCGCCTGGCGCCGGCGCCACGGAGTGCGGCGGCGCAGGCGCTCAGCGTCGCGCCCGTCGTCAGCACGTCGTCGATCAGCAGGACGCTGCGCGGAGCCGCGGTGATCGCCTCGATCCGCGGCGGGTGGCGGATGCGAGTCGCCCACCCGCGGCCGACCTGGTGACCGGAGCCGCGGCGGGCGAGGCAGGCGAGCTGGTCGACCTCGAGCTTTGCCGCCAGGGCCGCCGCCAGCTCGCCGGCGGGATCGAAGCCGCGGCGCCGGCGACGCGCGGCCGCGGGCGGGACCGCGACCACGGCGCCGCCGAGCAGGTGTCCGGGGACCAGCCAGTGCATGCGCTCGGCCATCACCTCCACCACCGGCAACAGGCGGCGGAACTTCAGAGCGCCGACCAGGGCGCGGGCGACGCCGTCATGGGGCGCCGAGGACCAGACCCGGTCGACGCCCTGCGGGCCACCCGCGGCGATCGGGGTCGCCGCCGCCAATCCCCGCGAGCACCTCGTGCAGAGCACCGCATCCACCCGGCAGCCCCGCCCGCAGGCGGCGCAGAGCGGCGGCGAAATAAGACCGGCGGCGACCTGAAGCAGTTGCACGCGCCGACCCTGGCGCGAAAGAGCGCACGCGTGGTGCGCAAGAAGTCAAATCTCTGAGCTAGCCGCGGGTGCCGAGGATCGCGCCGATCAGCACCGAGCGCTCCGGCAGCTCCGCCCCAGGCAGCACGATCACGTCCCGCAAGCGGCTCCCGGCACCGATCTTCGCCCCGTCGCCGATCACCGCCGGGCCGTCGATCCGCACGTCGGCGCCGATCTCGCATCCCGGCCCGAGCAGCACCGGGCCTTCCAGCTCGCCCTCGTCCCCCGCCGGCTCGCCGCTGCGGAAGCCCTCGACCATCTCCCCCACCTGCTCCACCTGGACCGCGCCGGTCAGCGCGTCGACGGTGCTTTCGCGCAGCTCGACCAGGTTGCCGATGTCGTTCCAGTAGGCGTCGATCTCGTGCGAGTAGAACGGCACGTCGCTCTCCAGGAGGCGCGGGAAGACGTCCATCGCCCAGTCGGCGAAACCGTCCGGGTCGCCCTCCTTCGCCGCCTTGCTCGTCCCCGGTGCGGGGAAGAAGTCGAAGATCTCGCGGCGGAACATGTAGATGCCGCAGTTGGCGAGGTCGGAGAGCGCTTCGCTCGGGTCCGGCTTCTCTTGGAAGCCGCCGATCCGGCCATCGGCGTCGGTGATCGCAACCCCGAACTGGGTCGTGTCCTCGACCCGCTTGGTGGCCAGCGTGGCGATCCCGTCGTGGCTCTCGTGGAACTCCCGCATCGCGGTCAGGTCGAGGTCGGTGAGGGCGTCGCCGGAGATGACCAGGAAGTCACCCTCGCCGAAGAACTCGGCCGCGTTGCGGACGCCGCCCGAGGTGCCGAGCAGCGCCTCCTCGCGCGAGTAGGCGAGCGAGACGCCGCAGGCGGAGCCGTCGCCGAAGCGCTCTTCGATCAGCTCCGGGAACCAATGCAGGTTGGCGATCGTCTGGTCGAAGCCGTGTCTGGCCAGCAGCCGCAGGATGTGCTCCATCACCGGCCGGTTCAGCACCGGGACCATCGGCTTCGGCATGTCGAAGGTGATCGGCCGCAGCCGCGTGCCGAGCCCCGCCGCAAGGACCATCGCCCTCATCCCATCGCCTCCTTGAAGCGGTCGATCGCCTCCGTCGGCACCGGGTCGACGCCGCGCTGGCGGGCCAGCTCGAGCGAGACCAGGTCGCCCAGCATCACCGCCCAGAGGAGCCGCTCGAGGCGCGTCTCCCCCGCCGTCTCGACCCGCGCCACCGCCGCCGCGCCCGGCTGGATCGCTTCCGAGGTGAGCTCGAAGCGGCGCCCGACGCGCGGGTGCTGGTCGCGGTCCTCGAGAAAGATCGCCGCCGCGCGCTCGTCGCCGGACGCGCCGGTCCAGCCGAGGATCTCGTTGTGGTCGGCCTCCGGCAGCTCCCCCCACCAGGCCGGTGCCTTCGTGTTCTCGTTCACCTGCGTCTTCCAGCGGCGCGCCACCGGCACGGTCAGGTCGGAGCCGTAGATGACCGGAGCGGCGCCCGCGACCAACGCGGAGATCTCGCGCGCCTGCTGCTGCAGCGCCTCGGCCTGCTCGGTGAGAAAGGCTGCGGCAGCGTCGATCTCGGTGTGGACGCGGGGCGCGATCCCGGCCAGCGAGGCGAACTCGGCGGCGATCACGATGCCGTAGGCGACCGCGGCGCGCGGCTGGAAGATCCCCGGCAGGCCGACGACCGGCACCCCCGCCTCGCGCGCCCGGTCGACCAGCGCGCCACCGGTACTGGCGACGACGCGGCGGGCGCCGAGCGCTTCCGCCGCCTCGAAGCAGGCCAGCGTCTCCTCGGTCTGACCCGAGTAGCTCGAGCAGAGCACGGTCCACTCCGGCGTCGCCCAGCTCGGCAGCGCGTAGCCGCGCACGGTCAGCATCGGCCCCGTCAGCCGGTCGCCGAGCGCCGCCGCGGCGAGGTCGCCGCCGATCGCCGAGCCGCCCATGCCGCAGACGAAGAGGCCCGCCGCGGGCGCTGCCTCGAGCCGCGCCGATTCGAGCCGCCAGAGGGCGTCGCGGAGCTGATCCGGGATGCCGAGGACGTCGTCGATCATCGCTCGGCGACAACTCTTTCATGCGCGGCCACCGTCGCGCCGTCGACCCGCGCCCCCGGCTCGACCACGGCGCCCGTGCCGAGGATCGATTCGCTGACCGAGGCACCCGCGCCGACCGAGCAATCCGCCAGCAGCACCGACCCGGCGACCGCCGCCTCGGCCTCCACCGTGCAGCCGCGCGAGATCACCGCCCGCGGGCCGATCCGCGCCGACTCGGCGATCGCGCAGCCGGGGCCGAAGAAGAGGCCCGGCGCGGTCGGGCGCACCTCGGTCTCCACCCTCCCCTCGAGGATGTCCCAGGTGGCCTGCAGATATCGCTCCGGGATGCCGATGTCCATCCAGTACCCACTCAGCGGCAGGGCGCAGAGCCCGGCGCCGACCAGCTCCGGGAACACCTCGCGCTCGATCGAGAACTGCCGCCCGGCGGGGATCAGGTCGAGGACCTCACGCTCGAGCACGTAGGCGCCGGCGTTGACCGCGCCGGGGACAGCCTCGCCGGTCTTCTCGCGAAAGTCGAGGACCGCCCCCGCGGTGTCGCAAGCGACGAGGCCGTAGTGAGAGGAGTCCTCGACCGCGTAGAGCCCGATCGTCGCCCGCGCCGCGCGCTCCTCGTGGGCGCGCAGCAGCGCGGTCAGGTCGAGGTCGGTGAGGACGTCGCCGTTCACCGCCAGGAAACGGTCGTCGAGCCGCTCGCCGAGCGCTTCGGCGGCGAAGCGGATCGCCCCCGCGGTGCCGCGCCGGTCGGGCTCGGTCACGTAGGTCAGCTTCACCCCCTCGTGCTCGCCCTCGCCCAGCGCCTCGCGCAGCTGGTCGGGGAGGAAGCCGCAGGCGAGCACCGCCTCGGTCACCCCGTGGGTACCGAGCCACTCGACCATGTAGGCCAGGAACGGCCGGTCGACCAGCGTCAGCGCGGGCTTCGGCACCGAGTCGGTCAAGGGCCGCAGGCGCGTCCCCTTCCCTCCGACTAAGACGATCGCCTGCACATGCCTCCCCGGGCTATGAGACCTGCGTCGCTGCCCTGACCTGCGTGCCGATGCCCTCGTATTCGAAGCCCGCCGCGACCAGCGTCGCCGGGTCGAGGTAGTTGCGCCCGTCGACGATCAGCGGCCGCGACATCGTCGCCGCGGCGGCGTTCCAGTCGAGGTCGCGGAACTCGCCCCACTCGGTCACCAGCACGGCGGCGTCGGCGCCCTCCAGGGCGGCCATCGCCGAGTCGGCCATCTCGACCGCGGTCAGCATCTCGGCGGCGCGCTCGGCGGCGACCGGGTCGTAGGCGACCACCTCGGCGCCCCCGCCCTGCAGCCGCGCCGCCAACACCAGGCTGGACGCTTCGCGCATGTCGTCGGTGTCCGCCTTGAAGGCGAGGCCGAGCAGCGCCACGCGCTTGCCGATCAGCGAGCCGAGGTGCTTCTCCAGCTTGCCCACCACCCGTCGCTTCTGTAGCTCGTTCACCTCGATGACCGAAGTCAACAGCTGGAAGTGGTAGCCGGTGTTACCAGCCAGCATCTTCAGCGCCGAGACGTCCTTCGGGAAGCAGGAGCCGCCGTAGCCGATCCCGGCGCGCAGGAAGGCGGAGCCGATCCGGCTGTCGGAGCCCATCCCGCGGGCGACCTCGACGACGTCGGCGCCGACTTCCTCGCAGACGTTGGCGATCTCGTTGATGAAGGAGATCTTGGTCGCCAGGAAGGCGTTCGAGGCGAGCTTGATCATCTCGGCGCTGGCGACGTCGGTGCGCAGGATCTCCCCCTCGGCGCCGAGCGGCGCGTAGAGCTCGGCGACCGCGTCGGCGGGCTCCTCGTCGCCGGGGTCGGCGCCGACCACCACCCGGTCGGGGTGCATGAAATCGGTGACCGCGGTCCCCTCCTTGAGGAACTCGGGACAGGAGACGTAGGCGAGTCCCGGCATGTCGCGACGGATCGACTCGCCGGTGCCGGCGGGCACGGTGCTCTTCATCACCAGCACGTGGTCGGAGTCCTCGGGCAGCTCGGCGACCACCGCGCGCACGCGCGAGAGGTCGGCGTCGCCGGAGTAGGTCGGCGGCGTGTCGACGCAGGTGAAGAGCAGGCGGGCGCCGTCGAGCAGCACCTTCATGTCGGTGGTGAAGGTGATCCGCTCGGCGTTGCGCTGCAGCATCTCGGTCAGCCCCGGCTCGTGGATCGAGACCTCGCCGCGCGAGAGCGCCTCGACCTTCTCGGGGAGGATGTCGCGGGCGATCACCTTGTGCCCGAGCTCGGCGAAGCAGGCCGCGGTCACCAACCCGCCCCACCCGACTCCGATCACTCCGACAGCTTCGCGCTCGCTCATTCCCTCTTGGTTCCCTTCTTGACGGTTTTCTTCGTGGGCTCGATCACGTGGCACGACTCGGCGATCCCCATCATCTGCTCGTTGGTCAACGATTGCTGCAGGCTGTTGGAGATCCAGTAGGTGCTTTCGCCGCGGTGCCAGGCGACGATCTTGATCTGCCCGCTGTCGGTGTAGATCGAGTATTCACGCCCGTTGACGGTCTTGGTTTCGGTCGGGCTGTCGAGGATCGGCGGGTCTTCCCATCCCGCGATCCCCTGCACGCCGAAGTAGGTGACTTCGTATTCGGGCTGGTAGAGGCCGACCATGCGATAGGCGGCATGGCGTTCCTTGTCCTTGTCCTTCAGGTGGTAGACGCGCGGGTTGACGACATGTTCGTAGGGGTTCGATTCCTGGTAGGAGGCACCCGGGGGCAACCGGGTCGGGTAGAAGACCGGGAAGCCGCCGCCGACGTGACGGGCGACGATTTCGCCCTCGGCTTCGCCCGCTTCGGCGGCAGGCACAAGTTCGTCGCCGCCGGGAGGCGTGTGCACCCTCTTTTTCTTCTTGTGGTGCTTCTTGCCCTTGCCCTGCTTCTTGCCTTCGGCTTCGGCTTTCTTCTTCTTTTCGGCCTTCTGCAGGGCGGTTTCGGTCTTCTGTTCGGGGAACTTCTTCGCCTCGTACCCCGCTTCGCCCATGAATTCCTTCACCGCGTGGTGGATTTCGGTCGAGCTCGAGTAGACGAAGCTGGGCCCGAGTTCGGCCGGAAAGTGCACCTGGTTCACTTCGGCGCCGCG
>MKSH01000060.1:29521-29914 GCA_001898095.1 Solirubrobacterales bacterium 70-9
AGGTCGAAGAGTTCGATCAGTTCGATGCCTTCGTCGATGTCCGAGGTCGTGTATTTGGCGAGGATGTCGACCAGGTTGTGATTGTCTGTGATCAGGTCGACCGGCGAGATCTGATGGCGCACCTGGCTGAGGAAGTTCTGCTGACGGGCCGATCGCACGATGTCGGTGTCGGTGTGGCGGTACCGCACGTATTGGAGCGCTTTTTTGCCGCAGAGCTTCTGATAGCCCGGTTGGATGTTGATTTCCGCGTATTCTTCTTCTGGCGACACGCCGACGTTCGAGTGGTAGTAGCGGCGGTTGACGTCGGTGTAGACGCAGCCGATTGCATCGACCGCGCGGACGAAGCCGAGGAAGTCGATGTTGACGATGTGAGTGGGCTTCAGGCCGGTCAAT
>MKSH01000061.1:0-1525 GCA_001898095.1 Solirubrobacterales bacterium 70-9
CGAAGCTCTCCTCGCCGAGCAGGCGCTCGAGCGCGTGGCGGTAGGTGCGGCCGCGCTCGATCCGGGCGTCGACCGGGACGCCCTTCGCGGTGGCGCGTTGTTCGATCGCCTCCAGCATCGCCATCGCCTGGGCGGCCTCCTTCGGGATCGGGCAGTCGAGGGGCAGGGTCTTCGGCACCTCGGCGAGGTAGGCGGGCATCAGCGTCGCCCCCTCGGCGCGGGCGAGGCGCAGCGCCGCGTCGACCGCCCGCCGCGAGATCTCGACGCCGGTGAAGGGCAGCAGGATGTGGTGGACCTCGACCGCCTCGGGCCTGCCGCGACCGCCAAGGCGCGACCGCGCCAGGAAGAAGCCGCCGGCCAGCCCGAGCACCAGCGCGGTGAAGATGAGGATGTGCTCGAGCCGGATCACGCCGAGGAGCGCGAGTGGATCGGTCACGGCTCCCCCTTTCCGCCGCGCAGGCTGCGGTTGGCGACGATGCGGACGTCGACGCCGGGCGGCGCGGCGCGCATCAGCCGCTGCGGCAGCGGCTCGCGGAAGCGGCGCAGGCCGCGGACCGGCGGCGACTCGCCGACCATGATGTAAGTGCTGCCGCGCTCCCGGGCCACCCGCGCGGCGCCCGCGACGACGTCGTCGTTTTCCTCGATCAGGAAGGTCGCGCCGAGCACCGAGGCGAGCCGCCGCAGCGCCGTCACCTGGCGCTCGCACTCGCCGTCGATCGGCGCGCCCGGCCGCTTCACCCAGAGCAGGTCGAGGTCGGTCCCCAACCGCTGGGCCGAGCGCCAGGCGCGCCGCACCAGGCGCTGCGAGCTCGCCTGCGGCTGGACCAGCGCCAGCAGCCTCTCCCCCACCGCCTTCGCGGTGTCGTCGGAGCCCCGTTCGGAGGCGCGCGTGCCGACCGGCTCCACCTCGATCGCCACCAGCCGCTTCGACTCGACGTCCTCGGCCACCTGCCGCAGGCTGACCTCGCGCAGCGCCGCCAGGTTCTCGATCTTGAAGAAGTTGTTGAGCGCCGCGTCGATGTTCTGGGTCGGGTAGATCTTGCCCTCGCGCAGCCGACCGATCAGCGCCTCCGGGGTGAGGTCGATCAGCACCACTTCGTCGGCGCCGGCGAGGACGTTGTCGGGGACCGTCTCCCGCACCCGCACCCCGGTCAGCTCGGCGACCTGGTCGTTCAGCGACTCCAGGTGCTGGACGTTCACGGTGGAGAAGACGTCGATCCCCGCCGCCAGCACCGTGGCGATGTCCTCGTAGCGCTTCTCGTGCTCGAGCCCCGGCGGGTTGGTGTGGGCGAGCTCGTCGATCAGCGCCAGCTCCGGTGCCCGCCGCAGCACCCCCGGCAGGTCCATCTCGGTGACGCCGGCGCCGCCGCGGATCGCCACCTCGCGCCGCGGCACCGCCTCCAGCCCGCGCGCCTGGGCGCTCGTCTCGGGCCGGTCGTGCGGCTCCAGGTAGCCGATCACCACGTCCCGCCCGGCATCGGCTTCGGCGTGGCCCTCCTGCAGCATCCGGTAGGTCTTGCCGACC
>MKSH01000061.1:1553-12163 GCA_001898095.1 Solirubrobacterales bacterium 70-9
CTCCCAGCAGGTTGTGGACGACGAGGTCGATCAGCTTGATCCCGACGAAGGGGACGATCAGCCCGCCGAGCCCGTAGAGGAGGAGGTTGCGGCGCAGCAGCGCGGTCGCGCCGATCGCCCGGTACTTCACCCCCTTGAGGCTGAGCGGGATCAGCAGCGGGATGATCAGCGCGTTGAAGATGACCGCCGAGAGGATCGCCGACTGCGGCGTGCCCAGGTTCATCACGTTCAGCGAGCTCAGGGGACCGTTGGCGCCGCTCGCCGCCCAGGTGGTGGCGAACATCGCGGGCAGGATGGCGAAGTACTTGGCGACGTCGTTGGCGATCGAGAAGGTGGTCAGGGCGCCGCGGGTGATCAGCAGCTGCTTGCCGACCTCGACGATCTCGATCAGCTTCGTCGGATTCGAGTCGAGGTCGACCATGTTGCCCGCCTCGCGCGCCGCCTGGGTGCCGGTGTTCATCGCCACGCCGACGTCGGCCTGGGCGAGCGCGGGGGCGTCGTTCGTCCCGTCCCCGGTCATCGCGATCAGCCGCCCGTCGGACTGCTGCTCCTTGATCAGCTCGAGCTTGCGCTCCGGCGTCGCTTCGGCGAGGAAGTCGTCGACGCCCGCCTCCTCGGCGATCTTCGCCGCGGTCAGCTTGTTGTCGCCGGTGACCATGATCGTGCGGATGCCCATCGCCCGCAGCTGGTCGAAGCGGGCTTTCATCCCCTCCTTCACGACGTCCTTCAGGTAGACGACGCCGAGCACGCGCTCGTCGCGGGCGACGGCCAGCGGGGTGCCGCCCTCGCGGCCGATCCGGTCGAGCTCGACGCGCAGCTCCGGCGGCGCGTGGCCGCCCTCGGTGGCGATCCATTCGGCGATCGCGTCGCCGGCGCCCTTGCGCAGCATCGTCCCGTCGAAGTCGACGCCGCTCATCCGCGTTTCCGCGGTGAAGGGGACGAAGCGCGGCTCGGTGCCGTCGAAGTCGTGCTCGCGGACGCCGAAGCGCTCCTTCGCGAGGACGACGATCGAGCGCCCCTCCGGCGTCTCGTCGGCGAGCGAGGCGATCTGGGCGGCCTCCGCCAGCTCCTGCTCGCTCACCCCCGGCATCGGGATGAACTCGGTCGCCTCGCGGTTGCCGAGCGTGATCGTGCCGGTCTTGTCGAGCAGGAGGACGTCGCAGTCGCCGGAAGCCTCGACCGCGCGACCTGACAGCGCGAGCACGTTGCGGCGCACCAGGCGGTCCATGCCCGCGATGCCGATCGCCGAGAGCAGCGCCCCGATCGTGGTCGGGATCAGCGCCACCAGCAGCGCGATCAGCGTCGTCTCCGAGAGTTCGGTGTCGGCGAAGAGGGCGAACGGGCGCAGGCTGACGATCACGAACATGAAGATCAGGGTCATCGCCGCGAGCAGGATCCCGAGCGCGATCTCGTTCGGCGTCTTGCGCCGCTCGGCGCCCTCGACCAGGGCGATCATCCGGTCGAGGAAGGAGCCGCCCGGCTCCTGGGTGATCTCGACCACGATCCGGTCGGAGAGGACCTTGGTGCCGCCGGTCACCGCCGAGCGATCGCCGCCCGCCTCGCGGATCACCGGCGCGCTCTCTCCCGTGATCGCCGACTCGTCGACCGAGGCGATCCCCTCGACCACGGTGCCGTCGCCGGGGATGACCTCGCCCGCCTCGACCACGACGAAGTCCCCGCGGACCAGCTCCGAGGCGGGCTTGTCGCCGCCGTCGCGCATCCTCGCCGTGGTCTCCGCCCGCATCGAGCGCAGGCTCGCCGCCTGGGCGCGGCCACGGCCCTCGGCCATCGCCTCGGCCAGGTTGGCGAAGACGACGGTGAGCCAGAGCCAGACCGCGATCGTGAAGCTGAACCAGGCGGGCTGGTGGCCGCCGCCGAGGCTTTCGCCGCCGAAGGCCTGGATCAGCCAGCCGACGGTGGTGATCGCGGCGCCGATCTCGACCACGAACATGACCGGGTTGCGGACCTGGACGCGGGGATCGAGCTTGCGCAGCGACTCGAGGAGCGCGGGCCGCAGGATCTCGGGGTCGAAGAGGGAGCGCTGCGCGTTCCGTTCGGAGCCGGTGGCGGCGGGCCGCTCCTCGGGAGAGATGGGGGTCTCGGTGGTCATTTCAGCGGTGCTTCCTCCTCGATCGCGAGGTTGAGTTCGAGCACGTTCACGCCGGGCTCGCCGAGGACGCCGAGCGAGCGGCCGTCGGTATTCGCGGCGATCAATTCTTCGACCTTCGCCGGCGACAGGCCGCGGACGGCGGCGACGCGGTGGGCCTGGATCGCGGCGTTCGCTTCGGAGATGTCGGGGTCGACGCCGGAGGCCGACTGGGTGACCGCGTCGACCGGGACGTCGGCGCGGGTCAACCCGTGGTCATACGGCCGGTTCAACTTGACGTATTCGGCGAGCCGTTCGCGGATTTCTTCACGCACTTCGGCGCTGTTCGGGCCGCCGTTGCCGAAGAAGGTGACGTTGCCGCTGTATTCGGTCGCTGAGGGGCGCGAGTGGAACCACGCCTTGCCCTTGAATTCCTGGCCGATCAGGTGCGAGCCGACGACCCTGCCGTCGACCGAGACCTTCGAGCCGTTGGCGGTGCCGGGGAAGACCAGCTGCGAGATCCCGGTGATCGCCAGCGGGTAGAGGAGGCCGAGGACGATCGTCATCGCGACGATCGCGACCAGCCCGGTGACGAGGTCCTTGCGCAGTCCCTGGGCCATCAGAACAACCTCCCCGTGAGCCCGTTGGAGAGCGGGCCGAGCAGGATCGCGGGGAAGAAGGTGAGCGCCCCGACCAGGATCACGATCCCGACCAGGAGGAAGACGAAGGTCGGGTTGTCGGTGCGCATCGTCCCCAGCCCGGCCGGGGAGACCTTCTTGCCCGCCAGCGCCCCGGCGACGGCGAGGACGAAGAGAATCGGCGCGTAGCGCGCGGTCATCATCACCATGCCGCCGAGCAGGTCGGCGAAGCTGATCCCGTAGGCGCCGACGTTGCCGGGCGCGTGCGGTTGCAGGAAGCCGGTGTAGCCGGCCCAGGCGGAGCCGTTGTTGTTCGCCTGCGAGAGGTAAGCGTAGAGGTTCTCGGAGAAGCCGGTCGGGTTCAGCCCCGCATAGAGCGAGCGCTGGCCGAGCGTGGTGGCCGAGGCGAGCCCGGCCGAGAGCAACACCGCGAGCGGGGTGAAGAGGACGCCGAGCGAGACCAGCTTGATCTCCCGCGCCTGGATCTTCTTGCCCAGGTACTCGGGGGTACGGCCGACCATCAGCCCGCCGATGAAGACGGCGAGGATGACGTAGAGGAGCATCGAGTAGAGCCCGGCGCCGACCCCGCCGAAGACCACCTCGCTCATCGAGAGGTTGGCGAACGGCACCGCGCCGCCGAAACCGGTCAGGGACTCGAAGGCGCTGTTCACGGCGCCGGTCGAGGTGACCGTGGTGACCGCGGTCCAGAGCGAGCTGCCGGCGATGCCGAAGCGCTGCTCCTTGCCTTCCAGGTTGCCGCCGGTCGAGCCGTCGAAGGCGGTGGTGTGGAGCCCGGCCGCGTGCTGGGCCGGCGTGCCGTGCTGCTCGGCCATGTAGACGACGACCACGCCGATCACGAAGAGGGCGAACATCGCCGCGAAGATCGCCCAGCCCTGCCGCTGGCTGCCGACCATGCGTCCGTAGGTGTAGGTCAGCGCGGCCGGGATGATCAACATGAAGAGCATCTCGACGAAGTTCGTCAGGCCGCTCGGGTTCTCGAACGGGAAGGCCGAGTTGACGTTGAAGAAGCCGCCGCCGTTGTTGCCGAGCTCCTTGATCACCTCCTGCGAGGCGACCGGGCCCTGGGAGAGGATCTGCGTCCCGCCGGTGAGGGTGTGGATCACGCCGGCGTGGCTGAGGTTCTGGATCACGCCCTGTGACACCAGGAAGAGCGCGCCGACCACCGAGATCGGCAGCAGCACGTAGAGGAGGATCCGGGTGATGTCCTGCCAGAAGTTGCCGAGCGACTTGCCCGAGCGGCTGACGATGCCGCGGATCAGGGCGACGAGGACGGCGATCCCGACCGCGGCGGAGACGAAGTTCTGCACCGCCAGTCCCGCCATCTGGGCGAAGTAGGTAAGGGTCGCTTCACCGCCGTAGTACTGCCAGTTGGTGTTGGTGAGGAACGAGGAGGTGGTGTTGAAGCTGAGGTCCCAGGGACCGGAGTGGAACCCTTCCGGGTTGAACGGCTGGATCCCCTGGGTGCGCAGGATCAGGTAGAGCAAGATCCAGAAGAGGAGCGAGAAGACGATCAGGCTGCGCGCGTACTGCTTCCAGTCCTGGCCCTCGTCCTCGGGGTTCACCCGCAGCAACCGGTAGGCGCCGCGCTCGACTCGGCCGAGGACCGGGGTGAGGAAGACGCGTTCGTTCGCGAACACCCGCGCCAGGTAGATGCCGAGGGGTTTCACCAGCGCCACCAGGACGACGACGAACAGTGCGATCTGGACGTACCCCTGGAACATCAGAGGTTCTCCCCGCGCAACAGCGCGTACACGAGGTAGACACAGACCAGGAACGAGGCGACCAGGCCGAAGATGTCGGCGCCGCTCATATCCGGTCGATGAGGCTGATCAGCCAGTAGAGGACGGCGAACATGGCGATCGCGATCACGATCGAGAAGACGTCCGCGAGGGGACCGCCGCCGCCGGGAAATATGTCTGCGAGGAAGGGCACACCAGCATCGTGCGCCCCACCCCGTCAAGGCCGCATGAAGTTATGTGCGGGGCGTATACAGATGTTGTGAAGGGGCGCCGGCCGTGTGCAGCCGGTGCCCCGGGAAGTCCGTCGGCGTGCGCAGCTGGCGCCCGGGAAAGGGACGCCGCCCTCTCGACGGCGGCCCTGGCAGGCTGTGGCCGCCGCCGCGAGGGCGGGTCTGCGGGGAGACGGTTTGCTCAAAGGTCTGTGTGTGGAGTTTCGGTTGCCAGGGAACGGAAACTCCACACACACCTTCTTGAACGGTGGGAACCCCGACGGAAGACGCGCGAACCCTCGGCGTTTCTCCCGGGACGGAACTCGGACGGCCGGAGCGGCCCCGGGTCGCACGTGCGCGGATCCCGGAGCTCGCCCGGGCGCCGACTCCTACTCCGCGAAGCGGTAACCCACTCCGGGGTCGGTCTTGATGTACTTCGGGCCGTCGGCGGGCTCGATCTTGCGGCGCAGGTTGGCGATGTGGGCGCGCAGGACCTGGAAGTCGTCTTCGTACTCCACCCCCCACACCTCGACCAGGAGGGTGCGGTGGGTCATCAGCCGGCCGCGGTTGCGGGCGAGGGTGCGGAGGAGGGCGAACTCGGTCGGGGTCAGGTGGACGGTCTCGCCGTCGCGCTTCACGGTGCGGGCGGCGAGGTCGATCTCGAGGCCGTCGGCGACGATCGTCGGCTCCGCCCCCGAGGGCGCCGCGCGCCGCAGCACCGCTTCCAGGCGGGCGACCAGCTCGCGCGGGCCGAACGGCTTGGTCACGTAGTCGTCGGCGCCCGCCGCCAGCGCCTCGACCTTGCGGTCCTCCTCCCCCACCGCCGAGAGGACGAGGATCGGGATCTGCGTCCACTCGCGCAGCCGCCGCGTCACCTCGACCCCGTCGATGTCGGGCAGCATCAGGTCGAGGATCGCCGCCTCGGGCGGCTTCACCGCCGCCAGGTCGAGCGCCTCCTCCCCGCTCGCCGCGGTCACCGCCTCGAAGCCCGCGTCGCGCAGGATCACCCGCAGGGCGCGGAGGATCTGCGGCTCGTCGTCGCAGACGAGGATGCGGGCGGCCGGGCCGTCGCTCATGGACGCACCTCGCGGCGCGCCACGATGCCGTCGGCCGCGCCGCCACCGCCGGGCTCTCCTCCACCCTCATCACCCGGCACCTCGAAGGTGACGACGAAGCTCGACCCCTGCCCAGGCAGCGACTCGACCTCGACCTCTCCTCCGTTCGCCTCGATGAAGCCGCGGGCGATCGCCAGGCCAAGCCCGGAGCCTGCCCCGCTCGCCGCTCCCGGTGCCCGGTAGAAGGGTTCGAAGATGCGCTCGCGCAGGTTCTCCGGGATGCCCGGACCGCGGTCGACCACCCGCACCACCAGCCGCGACCCGACCAGCCGCGAGCGGACCAGCACCGGTTGCCCCTCGCCGTGGACGACGGAGTTCTCCAGCAGGTTGGCGAAGGCGCGCTCGAGCTGGGTCGGATCGGCGCTCAAGGGCGGCAGGTCGTCGTCGAGCGCGAGTCGCACCTGCTCACCGTGCGGGCCGATCGATTCGCGCGCCGCGTCGAGCAGGTCGACCAGGTCGATCGGCTCGCGATGCGGCTCGGCTTTGCCCGATTCGAGCCGGGAGACGTCGAGCAGGTTCTCGACCAGCCGCGAGAGCCGCTGCCCCTCCTCGACCACCGCGTCGGAGAGCTCACGGCGCTCCTCGCCGGTGACGCTGGGCGAGTCGAGCGCGGCACCGGCGGCGATGATCGCGGTCAGCGGCGTGCGCAGATCGTGGGAGACGGCGCGCAGCAGCGAGGTCTTCAGCTCGTCGGAGCGGCGCACCGCTTCGGCCTCGATCGCCTCGTCGCGCAGCCGGTCGCGCTCCGCCGCCAGCTCGGCCGCCTCGCGCAGCGCCCGGTCGGCCTCGTCGCGGCGGCGCTCCGACTCGGCGGCGCGGGCGCGGGCGAGCTCGGCGAGCGTCCCGGAGGCGATCGCGACGATCACGAAGACGACCAGGGCGACGATGTCGTGCTGGGCGTTGATCGAGAAGTCGCGCAGCGGCGGCAGGTAGAAGAAGTTAAAGGCGAGCGCGCTGAGGACGGCGGTCCCGATCCCCATCCAGAGTCCCCAGACCGTGGCGATGAGGAGCACCCCGGGGATGAAGACGATCCCCAGCGAGACCGGCTCGGCGACGGTTTCCAGCGCCGCCACCACCCCGGTCCCGATCCCGACGACGACGAGCGCGGCGACGATCCCTAGCCCCGTCGAGGGAGATCTGGCGCTGAGCCGAAACATCAGCGCAGCCTAGCCCCCAACCCTGGTCCCTTTGTCGCCCTGTGGGCGACAAAGGGACCAGGGTTACTCGTACTGCAAGCTCTCCAGAACGTCGAGCCGGGAGGCGCGTCGCGCCGGAAGGACCGCGGCCAGCACCCCGGCCAGGGCGGCGAGGACGAGCAGCACGACCAGCGACCCGATCGGATAGGAGAGCGTGAAGCCTTCGCTCTTCAGAGGCTGGGCGATCAAAGCCGCGAAGATCACCCCGAGGACCATCCCGAGGATCGCCCCGATCAGTGCCGTGATGACCGACTCGTAGCGGATCATCGTCCGCACCTGGCGCCGCGACATACCGATCGCCCGCAGCATCCCGAGCTCTCGGGTGCGTTCGTGGATCGAGAGCGCCAGCGTGTTCGCGATCCCGAAGAGCGAGATCAGGATCGCCAGGCCGAGCAACGCATAGAAGAGGTTCACCAGTTGGTCGACCTGGCTTTCGCGGCTTTCCTTGAGTTCTCCCTGATTCAGCACTTCGGCGATCGGGAATGCCACTTCGGCGCCTTTGGTGAGGAGCGCCTGCACCGTGGCTTCGTCGGCGCCGGACTCGGTTTCGACGAAGTCGATCCGGTCCTGTCGCTGGTCGAACACGCGGGCGATCACCGTCTGGGTGACCAGCACCGAGCCGAAGACGCCGAGCTTCGAGTGGAATTCGCCCACCACCGTGAACCGGGGCCGCCGACCGCTTTGGCTCAGCAGGCGGAAGCTGTCCCCGACCGTCAGGCCGTGCGAGGAGGCGAAGGAGTCCGAGACGATCGCCTGGCTACGCCCGAGATTGCGCAGCGCCGGCGGACCACCGCTCTTCCATTCGACCTTCACGGACCCTTCGATCCCGGGTGAGGGCGCCGTCACTTCTACCCCGCCGTCGCCGATCAGCTTGGCCTGCGCCGAACGAATCGTCTGCACCGATTCGACCCCCGGCACTTTGGCCGCCAGCCGGGCGGCGCCGGCGGGGATCGGCGAGAAGCCGTCGCTGTTCTGGATCACCAGACCGCCGGCGAAGTTTTCTTCGACCACCTGCGCCACCGTGCTCTTCAGGCCGGCGGCGAAGACGGTGACGAAGGTGACCAGCGCGAGCCCGATCATCAGAGCCGCGGCGGTGACCGCGGTGCGGCCCGGGTTGCGCTCCGAGTTCTCCCGCGCCAGCCGGCCGATCAGCCGCCGAACGCGCTCCAACGGCCAGCCCGCGACCCGAGCCAGCGCCGGCACCAGGCGCGGCGTGTAGAAGGAGCCGCCGATCACGATCAGCAGAGCGCCGATTCCGATCTTGGCGGCACGACCACCCGCGCCACCGCCGCCGCCGAGGCCGGCGACCAGCAACGCCAGCCCGGCCAAGGCCAGGAGCACCGAGAGGGCAAAGGCGACCACCCGTCTGCGGCGGCTCGGCGTCGGCACGAAGCCGTGGAGAGCAGCGATCGGCGGCACCCGGGTCGAGCGCAACGCGGGCACGAGCGAGGCGACGAACGTGACGATCACCCCGACCAGCAGCGAGACGACCACCGTCCGCGTCTCCAACACCAGCCCGGTAGTCGGCAGGTCGATCCCGAAGGTTTCGAAAAGCCCGTTCAGCGCCAACGCGACGAGGAAGCCGCCGCCGATCCCGAGGACCGCCCCGACCAGCCCGATCGCCAACGCTTCGATCAGGACCGAGGAGAGGATCTGCCGCCGCGAGGCGCCCAGGGTCCGCAGCATCCCGAACTCGGTCACCCGCTGGGCGACGGTGATCGAGAACGTGTTGAAGATGATGAAGGAGCCGACGAAGACGGCGATGAAGCCGAAGACGAGCAGGAACGTCTGCAGGAAGCTGAGGTTGTCGCGGATTTCTTCGGAGGAGCGATCCGCACTTTCGCTGCCGGTCTCGACCCGGACGTCCCGCGGCACCTCGGCTTCGATCCGCCGTTTCAGCGTCGCCGGCTCGACGCCTTTGGCGGCGGCGACGGAGATCTGGTCGAACCGGCCGCGCTTGTGGGTCAGCGCCTGGGCGACCGGCAACGTCACCTGGGCGATCGAGGCGCCGCCGAAGGAGGCACTGCCGAGCTGGGTGAAGCCGACCAATTCGAATTCCCGCAGCCGGCCCTCGCCGACCAGGCCGATCTTTTCGCCGAGCTCGAGGTGCGACGATTCCGCCGCCGCGCGATCGATCGATGCTTCGGTCGGGCCCCGCGGCCGGTGCCCTTCGACGTACTTCAGCGACTCCAGCTTCCCCGGCAGGGTCGAGGAGATGAACTTCGGGGCAAATTTGCTGCCGATCTTTTCGCCCTTCGAGTCGAAGAAGCCGCCCGGGGTGAAGATCGCGCCTGCTGCCTGCTGCACTCCGCGCGTCTGCTTGATCCGCGGCAACAGAGCCGCGCTCACCGTCGGCACTTCGCCGCTTTCCTGTTCGACCGGATTCTTCGCCGTGACGACGACGCTGGTCCCCTTCAGCGACTCGCTGAAGATTTCATCGAAGGCGGCGAAGATCGTGTCGGTGAGAACGTAGGAGCCGGCGACGAAGGCAACACCGATCACCACCGCGATCACGGTCGAGAGGGCTCGCATCTTGCGCGCCCAGACGCTCTTGAGCGCGAGTCCGGTCACGGCGGCTCAGTCGAGCTGCTTCATCAGCTCGATCACGTCGGCGGCCCCGCCCGGCGCCCCGTCCTGGACGATCTTGCCGTCGCGCAGGGTGATCAGCCGGTCGGCGTGGGCGGCGGCGACGGGATCGTGGGTGACCATCACCACGGTCTGGCGGAACTCGTCGACGGCGCGGCGCAGGAGGTCGAGAACGTCGGCGCTCGCCTTCGAGTCGAGGTTGCCGGTCGGCTCGTCGGCGAAGACGACCGCCGGTTTGGAGACCAGCGCCCGCGCCACCGCGACCCGCTGCTGCTGGCCGCCGGAGAGCTCCGCCGGCCGGTGCGTGCGTCGCTCCTGCAGGCCGACGGTCTGGATCAGCTGGTCGACCCAGGCGGCATCCGGCTTGCGGCCGGCGATCGAGAGCGGCAGCACCAGGTTCTCCTCCGCGGTCAAGACCGGCAGCAGGTTGAAGAACTGGAAGACGAAGCCGAGTTTGTCGCGGCGCAGCTCGGTCAGCGCGCCATCGTCGAGCTTGGTGATGTCGATCCCGTCGAGCGTGACCGTCCCCGAGGTGGGCGTGTCGAGCCCGGCGAGGATGTGCATCAGGGTCGACTTGCCGGAGCCCGACGGTCCCATGATCGCGGTGAAGCGATCGCGGTCGAAGGCGGTGCTGACCCCGTCGAGGGCGACCACCTCGGTCTCGCCGGAGCCGTAGACCTTCCGGAGCTCCTGGGCGACCACGACCTTTCCGTCGGTTGCTGCCACGCCCCCGCAAGGTATCGGGCCGGTCCCCGGCGTGCCGGCGCGACGGGATCGCTCAGCCGACCGCGCTGTCCATGCGGACCTCGAACGCCGGGCCGGTGAGCCGCAGCGGCGCGCCGCCGAGTATCGGGACGCGCAGCGAGCCCTTCCATTCGGCCCGCCCCCCGGCGCCGGCCCGGTAGAACCCGCGGCCGCTGTACGGCGCCGGAGGTTCGCCCCGGGCCGTCCCGTTGCCGAGATCCCACTCGAGGGTGGCGGCCCCGCCGTACACCTGGGCACCGCGCTGGATCGTCATCC
>MKSH01000061.1:12178-12473 GCA_001898095.1 Solirubrobacterales bacterium 70-9
CGCCGGCTTTGCTGTTGTCGCTGAAGAAGTAGAAGAGGCGGTTCGGGAACCCGGGCGGGGTCGCGCCTTCCAGCTCGACGCCGGTTTCAGCGTTCGGCCTGCTGCTCGCCGTGGCGGTTGCTCCTGAGCGGCGGCCGGCGCCGGTCGCGCAGCCGGTTCGCGGTCGGGCCTGAAACCACCCCTGCGCCCGGTGGGCATCGACGTGGGCGTAGTCGTGCTCGCCGCGGAACTCGATCGAACCGCGGAAGGTCCCCTGCTGCCAGCCTTCGAAATCGCCGCAGCCCAGCGGCCCTGC
>MKSH01000061.1:12831-17844 GCA_001898095.1 Solirubrobacterales bacterium 70-9
TGGCGACGATGCTCGCGGCGGGCAAGGAGGTCGTCTTCGTCACCAACAACCCGAGCAAAGTGCCGGAGGCCTATGCCGAGCGGCTGCGGGAACTGGGGGTCGAGGTGGGGCCGGAGCGGATCGTCACCGCCGGGATCGTGGTGACCGAGCTGGCGCGGCAGGCGGCCGGACCGGGCGGCACCGCGCTGGTGCTCGGCCGCCAGCCGCTGCGCGAACTGATCGCCGGCGCCGGGCTGAGGCTGGTCGACCACGAACACCCGACCAAGGCCGCGGTGGTCGTCGTCTCCGGCTTCCGCGACTTCACCTACGACCACCTGCTGGCCTCGAAGCGGGCGCTCGACGCAGGCGCCGCGTTGGTCGCCACCAGCCACGATCCGACGATGCCGATGACCGGCGGCGAGTGGCCGGGCACCGGATCGATCCTGGCCGCCGTGGAAGTCGCCTCGGGGAAAGTGGCGGAGATCGCCGGCAAGCCCGAGCACCACCTCTTCGAGCTGGCCCTCTCGCGCATCCCCGCCGCGAAGCGGGTGGCGATGATCGGCGACCGCCTCTCCTCCGACATCGCCGGCGGCCACGCCGCGGGCCTCGACACGATCCTCGTCCAGAGCGGCACCTCCGAGGACCCCGCCAAGACGCCGGTGACCCCGACCCACACCGTCGCCAACCTCGCCGCCCTGGTCTGACCCCCCTCGGTGCGTTCGCACTTCTAGCCGCTATGCGGCCATTACTGCGAACTCACCGTTCGGCGACGAGCAGGGACTGCATCGCGCGGCCGAGGCGCCCGCGTTCGTCGCTCAGCACCGACTCGGCGGTGGCGTTGCCGCGCGGGCGCGGCAGGGTGATGGCGTCGACGCCGATCCATTCTCCCTCCGGTAGGCGCTCGATCTGCACGGTGAGGTCGACGTTGACGAAGACGAAGCGGCGGAAGTCGACGGCGCCGCTGATCCCGTTGCCGACGTCGGCGGCGATCAGCAGCCGCTCCAGCGGCCGCGGCTCCTCGCCCTCGACCAGCGGGTGGCGCATCCGCAGGAAGGCGGCAGCGGGACCGATCTCGGTGAAGGCGCCGGAGACGAAGCGGATCTCCATCGCCGTGTGGTAGCCGACGGTTTCCCCGGTGGGGAAGAAGTTCGCCGGCCCCGGCTCGCTCGGCAGCGCCGGGCCGGGTGGGATCGCGACCGCCTCGGCGGGCAGGTCGACCGGCGCCGTCCGCAGCCGCCAGCCGCGCGCCATCATCAGCACCTCGCCGTCGATCCGCAGCTCCGCCTCGACCATCTGCACGCGCCGGCCGGGCCGGACGATCCGCGCCTCGACCTCGACCGGGGCGATCGGGATCGAGCGCAGGATCTCGAAGGTCAGCCGCGAGACCTGGAAGTCCTCGGCTTCCGGCAGCAGCTCGAGCTCCCGCCCGAGCAGCGCCGCCGGCGGCCCGGCGTGCTGCGCCCCGGGATCCCACGGCCCCCGGGTCAGCTCGGTGGCGCGGTACTCGCCCCCGTCGGGCTCATAGAAGGCGGACACGGCCGCATCCTACGGAGCGGGCGCGCGCCTTCGCTTGCGTTCGGCGGGCGGTCAGCAGGCGTGGCTGCCGAAGGACTCGGTCCAGACGGCGGCGCCGGAATAGCCTTCGAGCTGGCCGACCCGTTGGCCGATGCCGATTTCGGTGTACGGGCCGAGGATGTTTTCGTGGTGCTCGGGCGATTCGAGCCAGCGGGTGACGATCGAGCGCACGGTCGCGTAGGAGCCCGTTCCCCAGGCGATGTTCTCGGCGACCTTCCAGCAGCCCTTCAGGTAGCCGAACTGCTGATCCCAGAAGTAGAAGCTGCGCCCGCAGGCGTAGTGGCTGAATTCGTTGCAGCCGAGGATGTCGATCGACTTCTGGGTGGCGGCCCGGCCCAGCCGGCGGTTCGCCTTCAACGGCGCGAGGCCGTTCGCCGCGCGGGCGTAGTTCGTCATGCAGAGGACCACCCCAGCCCCTTCTTCGGCCGACAGGCCCGGAGTGGTTTGATTGGGGCAGGCTTCTTCCGGCGCAACTTCGCCGGGAGAGAAGGCAGGCGTCGGCGTCACCGCGACGCGCTTGGAACGCACGCCGCGCCCATCGGCGGCGGCGCTGAAGAGAAGCACGCAGACTCCCGTCCAAAGAAGGATGGAAGCCAATTTGAATTTCATATGAGGCCCTTCGGGACCCGGTAAGAAATCGGTAAGAAACGCCCCGTACTCTGGACTCAGAGACGAAAGGAGATTGGACATATGTCCAACAAAGTCATCAAAAGTGATGAGGAGTGGCGTCAGGAGCTGACCCCGGAGCAGTACGAGGTCACCCGCCGCGGCGGCACCGAGCGCGCCTTCACCGGCCCTTACGTAAACGAGAAGGGCGAGGGCAGCTACAAGTGCGTCGGCTGTGGGACCGAGCTGTTCAGCTCAGGGACGAAGTTCGACTCGGGCACCGGCTGGCCCAGCTTCACCGAGCCCGCCAACCTCGAGCACGTCGAACTGCGGCCGGACGACACCTACGGGATGCGCCGCACCGAGGTCGTCTGCAAGACCTGCAACGCCCACCTCGGGCACGTTTTCGACGACGGCCCGCGCGACCAGGGCGGGACGCGTTACTGCATCAACGGCTGCGCGCTGGACTTCGAGCCGTCAAGCCAGGGCTAGGTCGTCCCGCCGGCCCCGAGGTAGCTGAACTTCACGGCCAGCGCGACCGCCTCGGTCCGAGTATCCACCTCGAGCTTGGCGATCGCGTTGCGCACGTGGGTGTGCACGGTCGCCGGGCTGAGCTGAAGCCGTTCGGCGATCTCTTTCACCCGCAGGCCCTCGGCGAGCAGCTCGAGGATCTGGCGCTCCCGCGGTGAGAGCTCCAGCAGTTTCTCCACCTCGGAGGGCTTGCCGCCGGCAAAATCGCCGCCGAGGAAGGTGCCGCCGCCGGTCACCGCTTTGACCGCCTTGGCGATGTCCTCGGCGGGGGCCGACTTCAGCACGTAGCCACTCGCCCCGGCCCGCAGCGCCAAGGCCAGCAGGTCCGGCTGGGCGTGGGCCGTGAAGATGATCACCTTGGTCCGCGGGCGCACTTTCAGCACCTCGCGGGTCGCCTCGATGCCGTCGCGCTTCGGCAGCTCGACGTCGATGATCAGGACGTCGGGCTCCAGCTCCTTCACCACGTCGACCACATCGCGGCCATTTCCCGCCTCGCCGACGATCTCGACGATGCTCGAATCGGCCATCCGGGCCTTGATCGCCTCGCGGACGATCTCGTGGTCGTCGCAGAGGACGACGCGCCTTGCCTCGCGTACGGTGGTGCTCATCGGGCTGAGATTCTTTCAGGACAGCCGTATCGATGCAAAGAATTAGGTAGAGAAAAGCTTCCGTCCGCTTCTTGCCGGTTCTCGATCAAGGCGATGATCGTCCTTCCGACCGCGGTCGCGGTCCCGTTGAGAGTGTGCACCGCTTCCGGAGATTCGCCGCCGCCAGGCCGATACCTACAACCGAGGCGCCGTGCCTGGTAATCGGTGGTATTCGAGCAGGAGGTCACCTCGCGGTAGCGCTCCTGGGACGGGATCCAGGCCTCGCAGTCGTACTTCTTCGCCGCCGGGGCGCCGAGGTCGCCGACCGCGATGTTCACCACCCGGTAAGGAATCTCCAACTTTCCGAGGATCGACTCCTCGATCGAGAGCAGCCGCTCGTGCTCCTCCTGCGAGGCCGAAGGCTCGACGAACGAGAACATCTCGACCTTGTCGAACTGGTGGACGCGGAAGATGCCGCGGGTGTCGCGCCCGGCGGCGCCCGCCTCGCGGCGGAAGCAGGTCGAGAAGGCGCAGTAGCGGAGCGGCAGGTCGGCGGCGTCGAGGATCTGGTCGGCGTGCAGCCCGGCCAGCGCCACCTCCGAGGTGCCGGTGAGGAAGAGCTCGTCCTTCTCGATCTCGTAGATCTGCTCGCGCGCCTCGGGGAAGTAGCCGGTTCCCTCCAGCGCCTCGGCGCGGACCAGCACCGGCGGGACCACCGGCTCGTGGCCCTCGGCGCGGACGGTGTCGATCGCCAGCCGCACGAGCGCCAGCTCGAGCAGCACCAGGTCCCCCTTCAGGTAGGAGAAGCGGGAGCCGGAGAGGCGCGCGGCGCTCTCCATGTCGATCACCCCGAGCTCGGTGCCGATCTCCAGGTGGTCGCGCGGCTCGAAGTCGAAGTGGGGCTTCTCGCCGACCTCGCGGATCACCACCGCGTCCTCCTCGGCGAGCCCGTCGGGAGCGTCCGGGTCGGGGATGTTCGGCAGCGCCAGGGTCAGCTCGCGCAGGCCGCCCTCGATCGCCTCCAGCTCCTCTTTGCCGGCGTCGATCGTCTCGCGCAGCTTCGCCACCGCGGCGATCTCCGCCTCGGCGTCGCCGCCCTCGCGTTTGATCTCGCCGATCCGCTTGGAGGCGGCGTTGCGCTCGGCCTGGGCGTCCTCGACCTGCGGCAGCAGCTCGCGCCGGCGGGCGTCCAGGGCCAGCAGCTCGTCGACCTCGCCGCCCGCGCCGCGCCGTGCCAAAGCCGCTTTCACCCGCTCGGGGTCGGAGCGGAGCAGCTTCAGGTCGAGCATTAGGCGCCTACGGTTCTGACGGCCCGGTCTTCTGGCCCGGACGCGGCGAGTTCTCGGCAGCGGACCCGGCGTACTTCGCGACGAACTTGGCGACCGCTTCGGCTTCCTTGCCGACAACGATGTTCTGGGGCATGATCGCGCCGGAGAAGCCGCCGTTCTGGATCGCGAAGAGGACGTCGTTGTAGCTCTCTTCGCGCTGGTTCAGATTCGGGCCCTGGGTCCGCTCGCCGCGGTTGCCGCTCCCCTGGGTCCCGGCCGCGCTCAGCGTGTGGCAGCCCGAGCAATGGGTGGCGAAGAGGACCGCCCCGTTGTAGTTCGGGTTGTCCTGCTTGACCGCGAGGCCTTCTTCGCCGTACCCACAGGCAGAGATGCCGAGGGCGGCGGCAATCACCGCGGCTATCAAGATCATCGCTTTCGGACGCACGCGGCGCGGATCATATTGTTTG
>MKSH01000061.1:17857-18398 GCA_001898095.1 Solirubrobacterales bacterium 70-9
ATGCCGAGCCCCGACCCAGACACCTTCAGAACCGCGATGGCAAGCCTTCCGACGGGGGTCACGATCGTGGCCACCAGCGGCGATGACGGTCCCGCCGGAGCGACCGCGAACGCCGTCACCTCGCTCTCGATCGACCCGATGCTGATGCTCGCCTGCCTCGATCGCGGCTCCCGTACCCTGCTCGCGGTCCAGGCCGCCGACCGCTTCTCGGTCTCCGTCCTCCACGACGGCCAGGAGGGCGTCGCCCGCTCCTTCGCCACCAAGGCGCCGGTCGCCGAGAAGTGGGCCGGCGTCGCCTGGAGCGAGCGCGACGGCCTCCCGGCGATCGACGACGCCCTCCTCTGGGTCGCCTGCGACCTCCAGGACGTGATCGCCGCCGGCGACCACGTGATCCTCACCGGCGCCGTCACCGACCTCGCCACCGCCAGCGGCGTCCCGCTGGTGTTCCACGGCGGCGACTACCAGCCGCTGGGATAGGGACGGGGCACTTCGGGGCGCCTGCGGCGGGCTTCGGGGCGCCTGCGCCGGGACGGTGCGATTC
>MKSH01000061.1:18416-33145 GCA_001898095.1 Solirubrobacterales bacterium 70-9
GACGCCCAGGACGCAGGCCTTTCGGGGGAAGTGCGCGGGGTCGGGCGCAGGTCGGGGGACGCGGTCGACTTTCACCTTGCCAGGGCAGGGTGAAAGTCGAGAGCGCGTCCGGGACTCCTTAAGGAACGCGGAGTTCCGCACGCCTTCCCCGGAGATCGCGACGTCCCTGCGACGACTCCCCGCCGCGACCCACACGGGACGCGCGCCCTCGCACCTCTCCCCGAGGGACGGCCCTCTCGTAGGCGGTCACAGCCTGCCCGGACCGCCTACGAGAGGGCCGCGTCCCCTACCGCGTCCCTTGCCCGTCCCTCGCCCATCCGCCGAATCGGCCCGGCCCTTCAGTCGCCCGCCCCGTGGCAGACGGCCTCGACGTTGTTGCCATCGGGGTCCAGCACGAACGCTCCGTAGTAACCGGGGTGGTAGAGCGGGCGGGGGCTGGGGGCTCCGTTGTCGGTGCCGCCGGCGGCGAGGGCGGCGGCGTGGAAGGCGTCGACGGCGTCGTGGTCGTGCGCCTTGAAGGCGAGGTGGACGCCGCGGACGGCGGGGCGACCGCGGGACATCACCCAGAACCAGGGCTTGCCGTCGGAGCCGCCGAAGCCCGCCGCGGTCGGCATCGGCTCCATCACCACGGCGAGGCCGAGCGGCGCCAGCGCCGTCTCGTAGAAGGCGCGGGAGCGGTCGAAATCACCTACCTCGATACCGACGTGGTCGAGCACGCCGCCAGGCTATCCCGGCATTCCGGCGATGCCAAGCATCCGCGGTACGTAGAACTCGGCGATCTCGGCGGGGCTCATCTCGCCCTCCGACCGGTACCAGGCCCAGACGCTGTTGTGGATGCCGATCAGGGCGCGGGCGAGGAGGACCGGGTCCGTGCGCGGGATCACCTCCGCCTCCATCCCGCCGGCGAGGAAGTCGCGCCAGTTCGCCTCGTAGTCCTTCACCAGGGCGAAGGCGCGCAGCCGCGCCTCCTCCTCGCGCGGCTGCGGCCGCGGGTGGCGGACCAGGCCCTGCTCGGCGACCAGCACCCGGGCGCGGCAGACTTCGCGGTCGTCGCGTTCGAAGGTGCCCCAGAGGAGGTTTGGCAGGCCGACGGCGAACTCGCCCTCGGTCAGCCGCGCGAACTCCGCCTGCGCGTCCTCGATCGCTTCGACCAGGATCTCGAACAGGCACTGCTGCTTCGATTCGAAGTAGTGGTAGAGCGCCGTCGGCCCCAGCCCCACGGCCGTCGCGACGTCCGCCCACTTCGTGTCTTCGTACCCGTTCTCACCGAAGAGCTTGGTCGCCACGGCGACGATCTCGGCGCGCTTGCTGCGCGGCGAAGGCCGTGGTTCTGTTCGCTCGCCGTCGCCACTTCCCGGCATCTGCGCTGCCCCCTTCATGTCCGGTTGCCCGCCGTTGTCCACTACACCTGTCCCCTACTGGACGCGCGCAACCCTACACGGGAACCTGACGGGTTTCGCCGGTTATTGATCGGCGTCCGAAAAAGACGCCCCCGGTGACCGGACCTGCGAGAATCGCGCCGATGAGCACGGCCGAGCCTCCCGCCGCCTCGCCGGACCGCTTCCAGCAACCGGGCTGGTTCACCCGCAACGTCTTCAACAAGGTCGTGGCCGGGTTCACCGCGATGGGGATCAGCCTGATGGGCTCGCGCGTGCTGGAAGTCAAAGGCCGCAAATCGGGCCAGTGGCGGACCACCCCGGTCAACCTGCTCGAGGTCGATGGGCAGCAATACCTGGTGGCGCCGCGCGGCAACACCCAGTGGGTGCGCAACGTGCGCGCCGCGGGCGGCGGACGCCTGCGGCTGGGCCGCAAGACCGAGGAATTCAAGGCGACCGAGGTGCTCGACGACAGCCGGGCGACGCTCCTGCGCGCCTACCTGAAGAAGTGGAAGTGGGAGGTCGGTGCCTTCTTCGACGGCGTCGGTCCCGACTCGACCGACGAGCAGCTCCTAGCGGTCGCCCCGCAGCACCCGATCTTCAAAGTCGACGCCTGAGAGAGCTTTCGAGAGCGCGCCCGAGGAGGGGGTCAGGACTCCCTCCCCCGCCAAGCCGTCCCTACAACCCGCTCGTCGTCGCCGCGCGGACCGCGAGGAAGAAGATCACGATGCAGCTGACCGCCATGATCCCCATCTCGCGGCGGACGATCTGCAGGGCGATCTTCTCCTGCGCCTCGGGTGGGAACGATTCGATGTCGAGCTCCCCGAGCTCGCGCTGGGCGGCGCCGAGCCGCGCACCCTCGGCGATGAACGAGATCACCAGCGGCAGGATCCCGTAGAGGTAGTGGAGGTTTTCCTTCGCCGAGTGGTCGGTGACCAGCAGCAACCCCCCAAGCGTCGCCTGCACGAAGACCGCCAACTGGGCAAATCTGAGCAGGTACCAGAACGGAACCGACGGACGAATTTTGTACCAGGCCCAGCCGCCGATGGCGCCGGCAGCGAGGTTGAGCAGGATGACCAGCATCCCGACCGCGATATGCAGACCCAAAATCACGCTAATCCATCCCAAAAGGGTCGGAATTCGGCTTGCTGATGCGGAAAATCACTATGTAGCAAGTTGTCACAATGTGGTTGTATAAAGCACGGCTGAGGGTTGCCGAGGGGCCGTGAACGGGTCCGCTCGCGCCTCGAAACCCGGACATCACACCACTTCGTGCTCAAGACCTACTTCCCCATCCTCGTCTTTGCCTTCCTGGGCCTCACGGTCGGCGGCCTATTCGCGATGCTGAATCACCTGATCGGCCCGAAGAAGCCGAAGGTCGCGACCGCCGCCAGCCGCCGCCAGCAGGAGCCCTACGAGTCCGGCATCCCGGTCGAGCCGATGAAGAACTTCCGCTTCGGGGTCAGCTTCTACCTGATCGCGATGCTGTTCATCCTCTTCGACATCGAGGTCGTCTTCCTCTATCCGGTCGGGGTGATCATGAAGGGGGCCAACAGCTTCTTCGTCCTCGGCGAGCTGATCACCTTCGTGGTGCTGCTGATGCTCGCCTTCGTCTACGTCTGGAGGAAGGGGGCCCTCGATTGGAGGTAGAGCGCCGCAAATTCGAGGCCCGTCAGGCTTCCGCCCGCGACATGCTGCGCGGCGATCTCGAGGGCGCGGACCTGGAGAAATACGTCGAAGAGCGGGTCGTCACGACCACCTTCGAGAAAATGTTGAACCTGGCGCGGGCCAACTCGATCTTCCCGCTCACCTTCGGCCTCGCCTGCTGCGCGATCGAGGCGCCGATCTCAATCGTCACCGCTCGCTACGACCTCGCCCGCTTCGGCGCCGAGGCGCTGCGCGCGTCCCCCCGCCAGGCCGACCTGATCATCTTGTCGGGCCGGGTCTCGATCAAGATGGCGCCGGTGGTCCGCCGCCTCTACGACCAGATGCTGGAGCCGAAGTGGGCGATCTCGATGGGCGCCTGTTCCTCCTCCGGCGGCATGTTCGCGAACTACGCCGTGGTCCAGGGCGCCGACAAGTTCATGCCGATCGACCTGCACATCCCCGGCTGCCCGCCGCGCCCGGAGGCGGTCATGTACGGCTTCAACAAGCTGCAGCGAAAAGTCATCGGCAACCCCGATCAGGGCTGGCGCCAGCGCTACAACGCGGTCGGCACGGAGGAGTGGGCGCGCGGCGGCCCGGCGTCGCAGCCGAGCGTCGAGGCCGCCGAGGCTTACGAGCTGGCGCGGGAGCTGACCCTTGCCTGACGGGCCCGGACTCGAGCTGCTGCGCGGCGAAATCGACGGCGACGCTCCCGGCGCGGTACTCGCCACCTCCTACGAAAAGGAGCGCGCGGCACTGATCGTCGACCCCGATCGGATCGTCGAGGTCCTCACCTGGCTGCGCGACACCCCCGGCCAGGGCTACCGCTTCCTCTCCAGCCTCCACGTCGCCGACTACCTACCCGCCGAGCCGCGCTTCGGCGTCCACTACGAGCTGCTGAACCGCGAGCGGGTCGAGCGCCTCCGCGTCAAAGCGATGCTCCCCACCGAGTCGCCGCAGATCGACTCGGTCACCGATCTCTTCCCGACCGCCAACTTCCAGGAGCGCGAAGCCTTCGACTTCTTCGGCGTCGTCTTCCACGGCCACCCGGAACTGACCCGCATCCTCCTCCCCGAGGACTACGTCGGCTGGCCGCAGCGCCGCGACTTCCCGGTCGGCGGCGAGCCCGTCACCTTCACCTATTCGGAGGCCCGCTATGGCGCCTGAGCGCCAGTTCTCCCAGGCGCTGGTCGACGAGGACCCGGCCCTGCCGACCGTCGCCGACCTCTACGGCGACCTCGACGAGGACCGCACCACCGAGGTGATGACGGTCAACATCGGCCCGCACCACCCGGCCACCCACGGCGTGCTGCGCCTCGTCGTCGACCTCGAAGGCGAGGTGGTCCGCGACCTCAAGCCGGTGATCGGCTACGTCCATACCGGGATCGAAAAGTCCTGCGAGGACAAGAGCTACTGGAAGGTCATCCCCTTCGTCGAGCGGATGGACTACGTCTCCTACTTCTTCCAGATGGAGGCCTACTGCGGCGCGGTCGAGCGGTTGATCGGGTTGGAGCTGCCGCCGCGGGCCAAGTACCTGCGGACGATCATGCTGGAGCTGAACCGCATTCACAGCCACCTCGTCTGGCTGGGGACGACGGCGCTCGACCTCGGCGCGATCTCGATGCTCTGGTACTGCTTCCGCGAGCGCGACCGGATCCTCGACCTCTTCGAAATGGCGACCGGGCAGCGGATGCACACCCGTTACTTCCAGGTCGGCGGCGTGATCGAGGACCTGCCGCTCGGCTGGGAGGAGAAGTGCCGCTCCTTCGTCCATGACATGCCGATCCGGGTGGGCCAGTACGAAGCGCTGCTCGACCGCAACGAGGTCTTCCTGCAGCGCACCAAAGGGGTCGGAATCGTCAGCCGCGAGCGGCTGCTGGAGCTCGGCGTCACCGGGCCGCTGCTGCGCGCCGCGGGCGAGCCCTGGGACCTGCGCAAGGCCTTCGACTACCTCGCCTACCCGGAGATGGACTTCAAGATCCCGGTCGGCACGGTCGGCGACAACTACGACCGCTACCGCGTCCGCGTCGCCGAGATGGTCGAGTCGACGAAGATCATCGGCCAGGCGCTCGAAGCGCTCCCCGGCGGCCCCTTCATCGCCGAGGACCGCAAGTACGTGCTGCCGCCGCGCTCGGAGCTCTCGACCTCGATGGAGAGCCTGATCCACCACTTCAAGCTCGTCACCGAGGGCTTCCGCGTCGACCCCGGCGAGATCTACTACGCGATCGAGGGACCGCGCGGGGAGCTCGGCTGCTTCGTCCTCGCCGACGGCTCCTCGAAGCCGGCCCGCGTCCACTTCCGCGACCCGTCCTTCGTCAACCTGCAGAGCTTCCGCGACATGGCGAAGGACTCCTACGTCGCCGACATGATCTGCTCGCTCGGCATGCTCGACCCGATCCTCGGCGGGGTCGATCGATGAGCCCGGTCGACGGCGCGGGAGCCTCGAACCCGAACCTGCCGGTCGACCGCGCGGTCACCGTCGGGCGCGAGCCGAGCACCAACCCGGAGCAGATCCCGGAGCTCGCCGAAGTCGACTGCCCGGCCGAGCTGCAGGAGCGGATCGAGACCCTGATGGCCCGTTACCCGGACCGCAAATCGGCCTCGATCCCGGCCCTCTGGGCGGTCCAGGAGCGCTACGGCTGGTGCACCCCCGAGGGGATCCGCCAGGCCGCCGCGGTGATGCGGGTCACGCCCGCCTACCTCGAGTCGGTCGCCTCCTTCTACGACCTGCTGCACACGACCCGGGTGGGCGAGCACCGGATCGAGGTCTGCACCAACATCAGCTGCTGGATGCGCGGCGGCGACGAGCTGCTCGACGCCTTCCGCGCCGCCGCCGCAGGCGAGGACGTCTTCGTCACCGGCTTCGAGTGCCTGGGCGCCTGCGACATCGCCCCGATGGCCTCGATCGACCAGCGCTACTTCGGCCCGCTCCTGCCGGGCGAGGCGCAGACGGCGATCGACCAGCTGCTCAGCGGCGACGCGGTGCTGCCGGAGAAATCGCTGGAGAAGCGGCCACTGGCCGGCGACACCCCGACGCCGGGAGCTTCCGGCGGAGCCGGCGAACCGAACGGGAGCGCGATCTGATGCCGCACACGCTCGAGACCCGCGTCCTTCTCGAGGGCGCCGAGGATCCCCGCCTCGCCACCCTGCAGGGATACAGGGACATCGTCGGCGGCTACGCCACCCTGGAAAAGGCCTACAAGTCGATGGAGCAGGACGAAGTCCTCAAAGAGCTCGAAGAGTCCGGCCTGCGCGGCCGCGGCGGCGCCGGCTTCTCGATGGGCAAAAAGGCGAGCTTCCTGCCGCGCGGCGACATGGACAAGTACCTCTGCTGCAACGCCGACGAGTCCGAGCCGGGGGCGTTCAAGGACCGCGAGCTGATGCAGCGCAACCCGCACCAGCTGATCGAGGGGATCGCGATCGCGGCGCTCGCCGCCGACGCCGGCCACGCCTTCATCTTCATCCGCGGCGAGTACGACTCGCAGGCCGACGTGCTCGACGCCGCGGTCGCCGAAGCCTACGAGGCCGGCTACCTCGGGACCGACATCCTGGGGACGCGGCGGAACCTCGAGCTGGTCGTCCACCGCGGCGCCGGCGCCTACATCTGCGGCGAGGAGACCGCGCTCCTCGACGCGCTCGAGGGCAAGCGCGGCAACCCGCGCCTGAAGCCTCCGTTCCCGGCGGTCCAGGGCCTCTACGGCGGGCCGACGCTGATCAACAACGTGGAGACGCTCTCCAACGTGCCGCGGATCGTCGCCAAGGGCGCCGAGTGGTTCCGCCAGTTCGGCACCGAGCAGTCGCCGGGCACCAAGGTCGTCTCGATCTCCGGCCGCGTGCGCCGCCCCGGCAACTACGAGATCTCGCTCGGGCTGCCGACCCGAGACCTGATCTACGAGCTCGCCGGGGGGCCGCTCCCCGGGCGCACGGTGAAAGCGATCTACCCCGGCGGCTCCTCCTCCCCGGTGCTGACGGCCGAGGAAGCGATGGACCTCCCCTACAGCTTCGAGGCGATGGCGGAAGCGGGCTCGATGCTCGGCTCCGGCTCGGTGATCGTCGCCGACGACCAGGTCTCGATCCCGCTGATGGCGCTGCGCACGGCGCGCTTCTACCACCACGAGTCCTGCGGCAAGTGCACGCCCTGCCGCGAGGGGACGAACTGGACGGTGAAGATGCTGGAGCGGGTCGTCCGCGGCGAGGCGACGCCGATGGACCTCGACATCATCAGCTCGGTCCAGGAAAACATCATGGGCCACTGCCTCTGCGTCCTCGGCGACTCGATGGCGATGCCGGTGTCGGCGATGGTCCGCAAGTTCCGCGGTGAGTTCGAGCAGACGATGGCCGAAGCCGCCGAAGGCATCGACCCGCACGTCGTCGTCGACGCGGCGCCCGAGACCCTGGGAGCGGCGACGTGAGCCCCGAGCGCAAAGAGGTGACCCTCAACATCGACGGCCGCGAGGTGACGGCGCTCGAGGGGGAAATGCTGCACGACGCGGCCCGCAAGGGCGACGTCGAGATCCCGGTCTTCTGTTACGAGCCGAAACTCGGCGCCCCGGTCGGCGCCTGCCGGATGTGCCTGGTCGAGATCGAGGGGATCCCGAAACTGCAGACCTCCTGCTCCACCCCGGTCCGCGACGGGATGGTCGTCCACACCCGCACCGACCAGGTGAAGAAGGCCCAGAACGCGGTGGTCGAGTTCCTGCTCGTCAACCACCCGCTCGACTGCCCGGTCTGCGACAAAGGCGGCGAGTGCCCGCTGCAGGACATCACCCAGGGCTGGGGCCCGGGCAAATCGCGGGTGATCGACGAAAAGCGCCACTTCGAGAAGCCGATCGAACTCTCGCCGCTGGTCGCGATCGACCGCGAGCGCTGCATCCTCTGCTACCGCTGCGTGCGCTTCTCGCAGGAGGTCTCCGAGGACTCCCAGCTGCAGCTGCTGGAGCGCGGCGACCGCACCTACGTCGGCACCTTCGACGACCGACCCTACGTCTCGCCCTTCCACGGCAACATCACCGACCTCTGCCCGGTCGGCGCGCTGACCAACTACACCTACCGCTTCCGCGCCCGGCCCTGGGACATCGAGCAGGCGGGCTCGGTCTGCACGCTCTGCCCGAGCCAGTGCAACGTCAGCTTCACCGTCCGCGACGAGAAGGCGAAACGGGTGATCTCGCGCGAGAACCCGGGCGTCGACGACGGCTGGATCTGCGACCGCGGCCGCTACGGCTTCGAGATGTTCGGCGCCGAGGAGCGGGTGACGGAGCCGCGCACCAAAGGCGGCAACAAGGTCTCTTACGAGGACGCGGTGGCGCGGGCGGCGGCGGGCCTCGCGGCGCGCGACGGCAAGGTCGCGGCGATCGTCGGCGACGCCTCCAACGAGGAGGGCTTCCTGCTCCAGGAGATCGTCCGCGGCGCCCTCCACTCGCCGCACCTCGACTCGCGCCCGGCGGCCGGCCCGAAGATCGACACGATCCTCGACCTCGCCCGGCCGGAGCGCCAGGCGACCGTCGCCGACATCGACGAGGCCGACGTGATCCTCGTCCTCGGCACCGACCCGATGCAGACCTCGCCGATCCTCGACCTGCGGATCCGCAAGGCGATCCGGCGGGGCGGCGCCCGCCTCGCGGTGGCGACCGAGCGGCCGACGGCGCTCGACGGCGGCGCCGAGGCGATCGCCCGCTATGCCCCCGGCCAGGCCGCCTACTTCATCGGCGAGCTTGCCGCCGCGGTCGGCGGCGCCGACAACGTCGCCACCCCGCTGGCCGAGAGCCTCCGCGACGCCGGCAAGGTCGTCGTCGTCTGGGGCGAGCGCATCGGCGCCGCGGCCACGAGCGCCCTCGTCACCCTGGCCGACGCCCTCGCTGTTGACGGGCCGAAAAGCGCTGATATAGAGCGCAATTCGGCCCATCAACAAGGGGTGGGGCTGCTGGAAGTGCCGGACACGACGAATGCGCGGGGACTGCGCGAGGCCGGGGTGCTGCCGGACGCCGGGCCGGGTCTGGCGGCGCTGGCGATCAACGGGCACGGCACCGAGGAGATCCGGGCGGCGCTGATCGACGGTGACCTCGACGGCCTGATCCTGGTCGGCGTCGACCCGCTCCGCGACTTCGCCGACACCTCGGCCTGGGAGGAGGCGATCAACGCCGCCGGCTTCGTCGTCGCCTTCTCGACCTTCGACACCGCGACGGCGAAGAAGGCCGACGTCCTCTTCCCGCTCGAGACCCACGCCGAGAAAGACGGCACCGTCACCCACCCCGACGGCCGCCTGCAGCGAGTCCGCCCCGCCGCCGGCCGCCCCGGCGACATCCGCCCCGGCTGGCAGACCCTTTCCCAGCTTTCTCTGGCCCTGGGCCACGACACCGGCGTCACCTCTCAGCCTTCGGCCTTTTCCGCTCTCACCAGCGCGGTCCCGTTCTACAGCTCGATCACCGACAGCGACATCGGTGGCCGCGGCATCCGCTGGCAAGACACCGAGAGCGCTTCGACCCTTCCCGCGTCAGCCGGCGGCACCCCGGACTCAGCGCCGGGCACCACGCCCGCCTCGCCGGACTATCAGCGCGAAGTCGCGTCCGCCGAGGCGGGCGTGGTGCCCGGCGCCGGAACCCTCGCCCTGGGCACCTACCGCGACCTCTGGGCAGGCCCGATCACCGAGCTCAATCCGCCCCTCAAGTTCCTCAAGCCTTCGCAGCGCCTGGAACTCTCCCCCGAGGACGCCGCGCGCCTCTCGCTGGCCACCGGCGACAAGGCCCGCGTCACCCAGGGCGACCGCAGCGTCGAGGCCACGGTGGCGATCAAGGAACGGGTCCCGGCGGGCGTCTGCTTCCTCGCCGAGGGCGTCGCCGCGGGCAACGCCAACGGCCTGCTGAACGGGCACCAGGTGCGGGTCGAGATCGAGAAGCTCACCGAGGTCCCGGCGTGACCCACCTCGTCTTCGCCGATACGCAGTTCGCCGAATCGATCTGGATCATGATCGCCAAGTCGATCGTGATCTTCGCGATCATCTTCGGCATCCTGCCGATCCTCACCGTGGTCGAGCGCAAACTGATCGGCCGCTTCCAGCATCGGTACGGCCCCAACCGGGTCGGCCCCTACGGCCTTCTGCAGCCGCTCGCCGACGTCGGCAAGCTCATCTCCAAGGAGTCGTTCCGGCCGGAAAACGCGATCTCGACCTTGTTCATATTGGGGCCGCTGCTCCCCGTCCTCTCCGGCGTCCTCGCCCTCGCGATCATCCCCTGGGGCGACACCAAGAACGGCGTCGGCTTCTACGGCATCGACGTCCCGATCGGCATCCTCTACTTCTTCGCCGTCGGCTCGATCGCCTTCTACGGCCTTCTCCTCGGCGGCTGGTCCTCGGGCTCCAAATACAGCCTCCTCGGCGCGATGCGCTCGGCCGCCCAGCTGATCTCCTACGAGGTCTCGATGGGCCTGGCGCTGCTCGGCGTGATCATGATGAGCGGCTCGCTCTCGCTGGTCGACATCGTCCGCGCCCAGGGCGAGGTCTGGTACATCGCCCCGCAGATCGTCGGCTTCCTGATCTTCATGCTGGCCGGCTTCGCCGAGACCAATCGCACCCCGTTCGACATGCCCGAGGCCGACGCCGAGCTGGTCCAGGGCTTCATGACCGAGTACGGCGGCATGCGCTTCGGCTCCTTCCTGCTGGTCGAATACATGGAGATCCTGGTCGTCTCCGGGATCGCCGCGGCGATGTTCCTCGGCGGCTGGATGGGCCCCGGCCCGGGCTGGCTCGACCCGATCTGGATGCTGATCAAGATGCTCGCCTTGGTCTTCGTCTTCATCTGGGTGCGGGCGACCCTGCCGCGACTTCGATATGACCAACTGATGACTCTGGGGTGGAAAGTGCTGCTGCCTTTGGCGACCTTGAACGTCCTCGTCCCCGCGGTCCTGGTGGTGGCTACCTGATGGCCGACGACGTCTACGTGAAAGCGGCGGCCTACCTCGACTCGATCGACGTGGTCGAGGTGCAGCGCGGCCCCGAGCCGGGCGGCATCGGCGGTGCCTACCGCGCCTTCGGCGAGACCCTGCGGGGGCTGAAGACGACGATGTCGCGCCTGATCGAGGGCCCGCTCACGATCCAGTACCCGGAGGAGAAGACCCCCGTCTACCCGCGCTTCCGCGGCCGCCACAAACTGCACCGCTTCGAGGACACCGGCCTGGAGAAATGCGTCGGCTGCTCGCTCTGCGCCGCCGCCTGCCCGGCCGACTGCATCCGCGTCGTCGCCGCCGAGAACATCCCCGGCGAACGGGTCTCCTCCGGCGAGCGCTACGCCGCCGTCTACGAGATCAACCTCAGCCGCTGCATCTTCTGCGGCTACTGCGAGATCGCCTGCCCGTTCGACGCGATCACGATGGGCCACGACTACGAGATGGCCGACTACAAGCGCAGCGACCTGATCTTCACCAAGGAGATGCTGCTGGCCGAGGCGATCGAGCGCACCCCGTTGAAAAGCGAGGGCGAATAGCGATGGAAGCGGTGCTGTTCTTCCTTGCCGCGATCGGCGCGACCGCCGGCGCGATCGGCGTCGTCGCCCTGCGCAACCCCTTCTACGCGGTGCTGGCGCTGATCGCCCACCTGTTCTCGCTGGCGGTGCTGTTCCTGCTGCTGACCTCGGCCTTCGTCGCCGCCGCCCAGGTGGTCGTCTACGCGGACGCGGTGATGGTGCTCTACGTCTTCGTCGTCGCCTACGTCGGGTCCGATCACGAGCCGCTGCTCGATCCGGTCCCCGGGCAACGGCTGTTCACCGGCCTGCTGGCCTTCTTCCTCTTCGTCGAGATCTCCGCCGCCGTCCTCTCCTCCGCCCTCAAGGCCCTCGGCACCCACGGCCCCGACGTCCCCGCCGGCTTCGGCGACCCCGCCGCGATCGGCACCCTGCTCCTCGAAAAGTTCCTGGTGCCGTTCGAGGCGTCGAGCATCCTCCTTCTTATTGCGGCGGTGGGCGCCATCGTGCTCGCCGGCCGCAAACGCCAACAGGCCGGTGGCGGGGCGGTGTCCTCCGGACACTCGGCGCCGAAGGCGCGTCCGGAGGGCGCTGCCCCGCCACCGGTCCCGCCTAGCCATCCCGTGGGGGCGCCGAAATGAACATCTCCTGGTACATCGTCCTCAGCGCGCTGCTCTTCACGATCGGCGCGATCGGCATCCTCGTGCGGCGCAGCCCGATGGTGATCCTGCTCTGCCTCGAGCTGATGCTCAACGCCGGCAACCTGGCGCTGGTCGCCTTCAGCCGCGAGGTCGGCAACGCCCAGGGCCAGGTCTTCGCCCTCGTGGTGATGGTGATCGCCGCCTGCGAGGCCGTCGTCGGCCTCGGCCTGATCGTCGCGATCTTCCGGCGCAAGCTGCCGCTCGACGTCGACGACCTGCGGGAGCTGCGCGGATGAGCGCCACCAGTTGGGCCTGGCTGGTCCTCCTCTTCCCGCTGCTCGGCTCGATCACGATCGCGCTCGGGTTCAAGAAGACCTCCTGGCGCTTCGCCGGGATCGTCGGCACCGGTGCGATCGCGCTCGCCTTCGCCTGCGGCATCGGCGCCCTGATCTGCCTGCTCGGCGAAGACCCCGAGGCGCGCCACCACGCCTCGTCGCTGTGGGAATACGCGAGCGTCGCCTCGCTGCAGATCAAACTCGGGATCTACGTCGACCCGCTCTCGATCTTCATGGTGCTGGTCGTCAGCGGCGTCTCCACCCTGATCCACGTCTACTCGTTCGGCTACATGCAGTCCGACGAGGGCTACCACCGCTTCTTCAGCTACCTCAACTTCTTCGTCTTCTCGATGCTGCTGCTGGTGCTGGCGGGGAACTTCGTCCTGCTGATCGTCGGCTGGGCTTTCGTCGGTTTCGCCTCCTACGCCTTGATCAGCTACTGGTACCGGCGCACGACGGCGACGCGGGCGGGGATGAAGGCCTTCGTGATCAACGTGGTCGGCGACATCGGGCTGGTGCTGGCCGCCTTCCTGATCTTCCAGCAGCTGGGGACCTTCGAATACACCGAAGTCTTCGCCAAGGCGCCCGAGGTCTTCCACACCAACGAGTGGACGGTGACCGCGATCTGCCTGCTGCTCCTCGTCGGCGCCTTCGCCAAGTCGGCGCAGCTGCCCTTCCACACCTGGCTGCCGGACGCGATGGAGGGCCCGACCCCGGTCTCCTCGCTGATCCACGCGGCGACCATGGTGACCGCGGGCGTCTACCTGATCGCCCGCACCCACATCCTCTTCGTGCTCGCCCCGACCGCCGCCGACATCGCCGCCTTCGTCGGCCTCGCGACGCTCCTCGTCGCCGCCACGATCGCCCTGGTGATGACCGACCTGAAGCGGGCGATCGCCTACTCGACGATGAGCCAGATCGGCTACATGGTGGTCGGCGTCTCGATCGGCGCCTACAGCGCCGGGATGTTCCACCTGATGACCCACGCCTTCTTCAAGGCGCTGCTCTTCATGGCGGCCGGCTCGATCATCGCCGCGATGGCGAACGAGCAGAACATCGACAAGATGAGCGGCTTCGGTAAGGCGATGCGGTTCACCTCGGTGACGATGCTCTGCGGCGGCCTGGCGCTGGCCGCGTTCCCGTTCACCTCGGGCTTCTTCTCCAAGGACGAGATCCTCGCCTACGCCTCGGCCCGCGGCGGGATGTACCTGATCTTCACCATCCTCGGCTACTTCGGCGCGCTCCTGACCGCGATCTACACCTTCCGGCTGATCTTCCGGGTGCTGGGCGGCGACCCATGCAAGGAGGCGCAGGAGTTGATCGACACCGGGCACGTCGCCCACGCCCACACGCCCTTCAACCCGGCGACGGGCGAAGAGGAGGACACCGACGTCGGCTTCCCCGGCGCCGACCACCACATCGCCGACCAGACCCCGTCGATGAAGTTCGCGATGGGCATCCTCGCCTTCCTGGCGCTCTTCGCCGGGTTCATCCAGGTGCCGGGCGTCGACGAGACCGTCACCCACTTCCTCGACCCGGTCTTCGCCGACTCGCCGCTGACGGCGATCGTGCCCTCGACCACGGCGTCCTGGATCGGGCTGGCGATCGGCGCCGCGATCTCGCTCGCCGGGATCGGCATCGCCTACTTCCTCTACGTCGCCAGCCCGGAGACGCCGCGCCGCCTGCAGGAGCGCTTCTCCGCGGTCCACACCTTCCTCTACAACAAGTGGTACTTCGACGAGGCGATCGACTTCCTGGTCGTCCGCCCGGCGCTGGCGATCGGTCGCTTCGCCAACCGGGTCTTCGAGCGCTACGTCATCGACGGGGCAATCACCGGCGGCACCGAGGAGACGGTCGGCCGCGCCGGGGCCATCGTCCGCACCTTCCAGAACGGCATCGTCCGCACCTACGGCCTCTTCCTGATCTTCGGCGCCGTCGGCCTCGCCCTCTACTTCCTCATCCAGCAGTCATGATCAACGCACTCCTCTGGACACCCCTGGCGTTCGGCGTCGTCGGCCTCTTCCTGCCGAAGAAGGTCGTCGGCTGGTGGGCGACCGCGGGCGCGGTGGCGACGCTGGCGATCGGCGTGATCATGGCCTTCGGCTTCCACAATGGTCAGGCGGGCCTGCAGGACACGGTCAACACGACCTGGATCTCCGGCCTCGGCGTCAACTACAGCCTCGGCATCGACGGCCTGAACCTCTTCCTCGTGCTGCTGACCGCGGTGCTCTGGGTCGGCGGGATCGCCTTCGCGGCGTTCCGCGAACAGGAGCGGCCGCAGGC
>MKSH01000062.1:0-5687 GCA_001898095.1 Solirubrobacterales bacterium 70-9
CGAGCAGATCACCGGCGGCGAGGGAGACGACGACCGGCCGCCCCCCTTCCAGTGCCTCGCGCACCGCGACGAACGCCGCGGTCAGCACCTCGGTCACCGCACCGGGATCGTCCCCGAGCGGCTCCGGTCGAAATACGAAGACCTCACCCACTGGCCGAGAGTATCGACACCTGATTAGAGTGCCGCCGATGGAGCAGCCGCCCGAGATCCTCTGGGAGCCGACCGCGGCGGCGGTCGAGCGCTCCAACCTCACCGCCTACATGGACTGGCTGCGGGCCGAGCGCGGCGTCGACGTCGCCACCTACCCGGATCTCTGGCAGTGGTCGGTCGACGACCTCGAGGGCTTCTGGAACTCGATCTTCGACTACTACGAGGTGCGCTACGACGGCGAGCGCGGCCCCGCCCTCGCCTCGCGGGAGATGCCCGGCGCCGAGTGGTTCCCCGGCGTCCGCGTGAACTGGGCCGAGCGCGCCTTCGCCGGCAAGGACGACGACGCCGTGGCGATCCTCCACGCCTCCGAGCTGCGCGAGCTGGAGGAGATCACCTGGGGCGAGCTGCGCGCCGAGGTCGCCGCCTGCGCCGCGGGCCTGCGCTCCCTCGGGGTCGAGAAGGGCGACCGCGTCGTCGCCTATCTCCCCAACGTCGTCGAGGCGACGATCGCCTTCCTCGCCGCCGCCTCGATCGGCGCGATCTGGTCCTCCGCCAGCCCCGACTTCGGCGCCGGCTCGCTGATCGACCGCTTCGCCCAGATCGAGCCGAAGGTGCTGATCGCGGTGGACGGCTACCGCTACGGCGGCAAGGACTTCGACCGCACCCCGGTCGTCCGCGAACTGCAGGAGGCGATGCCGAGCGTCAAGCACACCGTCCTCCTCCCCTACCTCGACCCCGCCGCCACCGCGACCTCCGGCGCCGCCGAGCTGGCGGACGTGATCCGCTGGGACGATCTGCTGGCCCGCGGCGAGGGCGCCGAGCTGACCTTCGAGCGCGTCCCCTTCGACCACCCGCTCTGGGTCCTCTACTCCTCCGGCACCACGGGGCTTCCCAAGGCGATCGTCCAGGGCCAGGGCGGCATCCTGCTCGAGCAGCTGAAGAAGATGCACCTCCACGTCGACGCCCACCCCGGCGACCGGCTCTTCTGGTTCACCACCACCGGCTGGATGATGTGGAACTTCATCGTCTCCGGCCTGCTCACCGAGGCAGCGATCGTCCTCTACGACGGTAACCCCGGCTTCCCCGACATGGGCGCCCTCTGGGACCTCGCCGAGAAGGCCCGGATCAACACCTTCGGCACCTCCGCCGCCTACATCAGCGCCTGCATGAAGGCCGGGGTCGAGCCGGGTTCGGGCCGCGACCTCTCCGCCCTGCGCTCGGTCGGCTCGACCGGTTCGCCGCTGGCGCCGGAGGGCTTCGACTGGATCTACGAGCACGTCGGCCGCGACACCTGGCTCTTCTCCACCTCCGGCGGCACCGACCTCTGCACCGCCTTCGTCGGCGGCGTCCCCACCCTGCCGGTCTACCGCGGCGAGCTGCAGGCGCGGGCGCTCGGCGCCAAGGTCGAGTCCTGGGACCCCGAGGGGCACCCGCACACGGGCATGGTCGGCGAGCTCGTGATCACCGAGCCGATGCCCTCGATGCCGCTCTACCTCTGGAACGACCCCGACGGCTCCCGCTACCGCGAGTCCTACTTCGAGATGTTCCCGGGGATCTGGCGCCACGGCGACTGGATCGAGATCACCGAGCGCGGCACGGCGATCATCCACGGCCGCTCCGACTCGACCATCAACCGCGGCGGCATCCGCATCGGCACCGCCGAGATCTACCGCGCCGTGCTCGAGTCCGACGAGATCGTCGACGCCCTCGTCGTCGACCTGCCGAAGGAGGGGACCGACGGCGTGATCGAACTCTTCGTCGTCCTCCGCGAGGGCGCCGAGCTGGACGACGACCTCCGCAAGACCCTCGCCCGGGCGATCCGCGAACGCTGCAGCCCCCGTCACGTCCCCGACGAAGTCCGCGCGATCGCGGCCGTCCCCCGCACGCTCTCCGGCAAGGTGGTCGAGGTGCCGACCAAACGCATCCTCATGGGTGCCGACCCGGACAAAGTGGTGAGCCGCGACTCGCTCGCCAACCCCGAGGCCCTCGACTGGTTCGTCGAGCTGGCCGAACACGCCGCCTAGCGCAAAAAAGAGGGCCGCCCCGAAGGACGGCCCTCAAGCTGGTGCAGTGGAACGTACGCGTGACACCGCGGTCGCGTGGGACAAAGCGCGACCCCCACACGCACGCCGGTGCCCGGGGTGGATTCGCCGGGCGCCCGAACCAGTGCGGCGCCTAGCGGCCCTGCACCTCCAGAGTCCCTTGAAGCATGTGACTCAAAATTAGGACCACCTCCTTTCTCTGGTCCGACGATTGAAGCACACGCCGGCGGCGGCCTCGAACGCTCCGTTTGGGGAAGCGGAATCCGGCGCGCGGGCGACCCCGGAGGGCCGACGAAACGACCTCCCTATGCTGCGCGCATGGACTTCGGTGAGTGGGGCGTCTGGACTTCCTTCCGCCAGATCGGCGAAGACGAGGCGGGCGAGGCGGCGGCGGTCGCCGAGGCCGCCGGCTTCCCCTCCTTCTGGCTCGGCGGCTCGCCCCGCCTGGCCCAGGTGCGGCGCCTTCTCGAGGGCTCGACGAAGCTTGTCGTCGGCACCTCGATCGTGAACATCTGGGGCTACGACCCGGCCGACCTGGCGCGCGAATTCCACGAACTGGAGGCCGACTTCCCCGGTCGGGTCTGCGTCGGGATCGGCGTCGGCCACCCGGAGGCGACCAGCGACTACAAGCGCCCGCTGACGGCCGTGGAAAAGTTCCTCGACGGGGTCGACGGCGCCGCCACGCCGATCCCGGTCGAGCGCCGCATCCTCGCCGCGCTGGCGCCGAAGATGCTCGCCACCAGCGCCCGCCGCTCGCTCGGCACGATCCCCTACTTCAGCTCGGTCGACCACACCCGCTTCGCCCGCCAGACCGTCGGCCCGGACAAGCTGGTGATCTGCGAGCTCGCCTGCGTGATCGACGAGGACGTCGAGCGCGCCCGCGCCCTCGCCCGCAGCTACGCGCAGCTCTACCTCGGCCTGCGCAACTACACCAACGCGCTGATCGAGCACGGCTTCACCGCGGTCGACATCGCCGACGGCGGCTCGGACCGGCTGATCGACCACGTGATCCCGCACGGCAGCGCCGCCGAGATCGCCGCCGCCGCCCGCGAGCACCGCGACGCCGGCGCCGACCAGGTCTGCTTCCAGCCGCTCGGCGCCAAGGGGATCCCGGCCGCGGACTGGCGGGCGCTCGCGGCAGCCCTCGCCGATCCCGCCTAGCTGTACCGTTTCAGGCATGCCCGAACTGAGATCCCGAACCGTCACCCATGGCCGCAACATGGCCGGCGCCCGCGCGCTGCTGCGCGCCACCGGCGTCGCCCGCGAGGACTTCGGCAAGCCGATCGTCGCGATCGCCAACTCCTTCACCCAGTTCGTCCCCGGCCACACGCACCTCGGCCCGGTCGGCGAGGTGGTCGCCGCGGCGGTCCACGAGGCCGGCGGCGTGCCGCGCGAGTTCAACACGATCGCGGTCGACGACGGGATCGCGATGGGCCACGGCGGGATGCTCTACTCGCTCCCTTCGCGCGACCTGATCTCCGACGCGGTCGAGTACATGGTGAACGCCCATTGCGCCGATGCTCTGGTCTGCATCTCCAACTGCGACAAGATCACCCCGGGGATGCTGAACGCGGCGCTGCGCCTGAACATCCCGACGGTCTTCGTCTCCGGCGGGCCGATGGAGGGCGGCACCGCGGTGCTCGAGGACGGCACCGTGCGCAAGCGCGTGAACCTGATCTCGGCGATCGCCGACGCGGTCGCCACCGAGGTCTCCGACGACGACATCGCGCGGATCGAGGAGGCGGCCTGCCCGACCTGCGGCTCCTGCTCGGGGATGTTCACCGCCAACTCGATGAACTGCCTGACCGAGGCGCTCGGCGTCGCCCTGCCCGGCAACGGCACGACGCTCGCCACCCACACCGCGCGCAAGGAGCTCTACGAGGACGCCGGCCGCACCGTGGTCAGCCTCTGCACGCGCTACTACGAGGAAGACGACGAGTCGGTGCTGCCGCGCTCGATCGCGACCCGCGAGGCGTTCGAGAACGCGATGACCCTCGACATCGCGATGGGCGGCTCGACCAACACCGTGCTCCACCTGCTGGCCGCCGCCCAGGAGGCCGAGGTCGACTTCACGATGGCCGCCATCGACGAGCTCTCGCGCCGCGTGCCCAACATCTGCAAGGTCGCCCCGAGCGGCGACTACCTGGTCGAGGACGTCCATCGCGCCGGCGGCATCCCGGCGATCCTCGGCGAGCTGCGCCGCGGCGGACTCCTCAACGAGGGTGTGCACACCGTGCACGCCGACTCGCTGGCGAAGTGGCTCGGGGACTGGGACGTGCGCGGCGGCGACGCCACCGACGAGGCGGTCGAGCTCTTCCACGCCGCCCCCGGCTGCGTCCGTTCCGCCACCGCCTTCTCGCAGTCAGAGCGCTGGGAGTCGCTCGACCTCGACCCCACCGAGGGCTGCGTCCGCGACATCGCCCACGCCTACTCGGCCGACGGCGGCCTGGCGATCCTCTACGGCAACCTCGCCGAGCGCGGCTGCGTGGTGAAGACGGCGGGGGTCGACGAGTCGATCCTCACCTTCAACGGCCCGGCCCGCGTAGTGGAGTCCCAGGACGAGGCGGTCGAGGCCATCCTCGGCGGCCAGATCGCCGCCGGCGACGTGGTCGTGATCCGCTACGAGGGACCGAAGGGTGGCCCCGGTATGCAGGAGATGCTCTACCCGACCTCTTACCTGAAGGGCCTCGGCCTGGGCGCGAAATGCGCGCTGCTCACCGACGGGCGCTTCAGCGGCGGCACCTCGGGCCTCTCGATCGGCCACGTCTCGCCGGAGGCGGCGTCAGGCGGGACGATCGCCCTGGTCGAGGACGGCGACACGATCGCGATCGACATCCCCTCCCGCTCGATCGAGCTCCAGGTGTCGGGCGCGGTGCTGGAGGAGCGCCGCGAGGCCCTGCTCGCCGGCAACGGCTACCGCCCGGCGGCGCGGGAGCGGGTCGTCTCGCCGGCCCTGCGCGCCTACGCGGCGATGGCCACCTCGGCGGATACCGGCGCCGTCCGCGACGTCGACGCCGTGGAGCGGGCGATGGCCGAGGCGGCCAAGCGCGGCGGGAGCGTCAAGGCCCCTGCCTCTTAGAGGTTGTCGCAAAACCCGCGTTTGCGACTGGCGAGTGCCGGACCGAGCGGGGGTAGGACGCAGGGAGGCCGAATGGCAGCGCCATTTGGCCGACCGAGGACGCCGCCCCGCGAAGTGTGTCCGGTGCCGCCAGGCGTGCGCGGGGGTTTTGCGACAACCTCTTAGCGCGCGGCCATCACGGCCCCGCCTCCTAAACGCGAACGGGAAGCCCTGGGGCTCCCGCGAACGGCAGCGGGAGCCCTACCGGCTCCCGCTTGGGTGCTTCGTACTAGGCGGCGACGAGCTCGCGTTCTTCGGTGCGCGGCGCGACGATCTCCTCGACCTCGGCGAGCTCGACCGGGGCGGTCGTGCGCGCGAGGCGGTAGATCTGGGCGACGGCGTCGCTCTGGCTGACACCACGACGCTCGCTGACGGGC
>MKSH01000062.1:5763-6282 GCA_001898095.1 Solirubrobacterales bacterium 70-9
ACAAGTATCGGCAAGTAGCGAACACCCGTTTGTGACCGCGCTCACAGGGTGACGGGTGTCACATGTCTCCGACAGATAGGTTTCAGTCGATGCTTGCCGCCCGCGCCGTCTCGGCTTCGATGGAGGACCCGCTCTCGGCGCTCGAGGTGGGCGAGGTCGACGCGCCGGACGTGCCCGAGGGCTGGGCGCTGGTCGACGTCAAGGCGGTGTCGCTGAACCACCACGACGTCTGGAGCCTGCGCGGGATCGGCCTACCGGAGGACCGCCTGCCGATGATCATCGGCTGCGACGCGGCCGGGGTCGACGAGAAGGGCGACGAGGTGATCGTCCACGCGGTGATCGGCGACCCCGACTCCCCCGGCGGCGAACTGATCGACCCGAACCGCACCCTGCTCTCCGAGCTCCATCCCGGCACGCTGGCCGAGAAGGTCGCGGTGCCGCGCCGCAACCTGGTGCCGAAGCCTGCCGAGATGAGCTTCGAGGAAGCCTGCTGCCTGCCGACCGCCTGGCTCACCGCCT
>MKSH01000062.1:6369-8457 GCA_001898095.1 Solirubrobacterales bacterium 70-9
TCGAACTCGGCGCCCACGCCGCCTTCGAGTCCGGCGCGCGGCTGCCGGAGAAAGTCGACGTCGTGATCGAGACGGTCGGCAAAGCGACCTGGGGACATTCGCTGCGCTCGCTGAAGCCGGGCGGCCGGATCGTCGTCGCCGGCGCGACCAGCGGCATGGATCCCCCCGCCGACCTCGCGCGGGTCTTCTTCAAAGAGCTCGAGGTCGTCGGTTCGACGATGGGCACCCTGGACGAGCTGGGCCGCCTCGTCTCGCTGGTCAACCTCGGCAGGATCCACCCCCGGATCGACAAGGTGCTGCCGCTGAGCGAGGTCGCCGAGGGGATCAAGGCGCTCGCCGAGGGCGACGTGCTCGGCAAGATCGTCATCACTCCCTAGATGACCTGTGATCAATCATCATGTCGAGGGTAGTGAGAGCATGATGATCTCCAGCCGCAAGACAGCCCTGATCCTCGCCCTCTCCGCGCTGGCCGTCGCCTGCGCCCTCCTCCCCGCCGGCGCGGGCGCCGCGACGGGACGCTCCGTCGCCGTCACCGCGAGCGCGACCGTGAAGGTCCCGAACGACACGGCCAAGCTCGGCTTCGGCGTGAAACAGGAACGGAAGAGCCGCGGCGCCGCGCTGCAGGCGACCGCCAAGCAGCTTCGCAAGGTGATCGCCGCGGCCCAGGGCTTCCCCGGCGTCGGCGAAGGCGACATCCGCACCGGGCGGATCGACGTGCGCCCCGTGCAGAAGGGCAAGGTCACCGTCTACCGCGCCACCGAGGGGATCCAGGTCACCCTCCACGAACCATCGAAGGCGGGCGAACTCATCTCCGCCGCCCTGGCCGCCGGGGCGACCGGGGTGAGCGGCCCGAGCTTCAGCGTCGGCAACCAGGAAGCGGCTTTCGCCAAAGCCCTCGCCGCGGCCTTCACCAAGGCGAAGGAACGGGCGACGGTGCTGGCGACCCAGGCCGGCGCCCACCTCGGTGCGGCGCTGACGATCGAAGAAGGCTCCGGCGCCGAATTCATCGGCCCGCGCAGCTTCGAAGCGGAATCCGTCAGCGGCGCCGCCAAGGGCGCCCCGGAGCCGACCCCGCCGACCAAGCCCGGCACCTCGACGGTCAAGGCGACCGTCCACGTCATCTTCGAACTCACCTGACGCGGCGCAGGGTGCCGGCGACCTCGTAGAGGTCGGCGTCGAAGAGGTCCTCGCGGTGGGACTCCCAGCGCAGGCCCGCAGCCTCGAGGACGGCCAGCTCCTGCGGGGTCACCGGCCACGGCCTGGTGTCGCGCGGCGAGCGCTCCTCGCGACCGAGAGCGTGGAGCCAGAGCAGGCCGCCGGGAGCGACGGTGCCGGCGATCGCCGTGGCGGCCGCCTTCCGATCCGCGATCGGCAGCGACTGCAGCGTGCGGATCTCGACCACCAGGTCGAACCGTTCGCGCCACTCGGCGGGCAGGTCGAGGAGATCGGCGACGCGATACTCGACGGTCGAGTCGGGGAACCGCTCCCGGGTCCGCTCGATCGCGGTCGGCGAGACGTCAAACGCAGACACCTCGAATCCCCGCCGCGCCAGCTCCTCGGCGTCGTCACCTAGCCCGCTCCCGATCACCAGCGCCGCCCCATCGACGCCGGCACCGCGGTCATCGAGCCACTCGACCAGCGGCGGGAACGGCTTCAGGTTCGCCCACGGCAGCGCCGCGAGGTCATCCCCCGCCGCCGCGTACATCTCCTCGAAGCTCCGCAGTGGCTCCACCATCTATTCGGCGACGAGGGTACTGCCGGCGGCGCGGCAGGTATCGCCGATCCCATCGATGAACATGCTGAGCGGGATCGAGATCGTGCGCGACGGATCGCGGTAGACGAGGGTCGCGAGCGAGCTGAGCGATTCGCCTTCCGTCGACACCCACCGCTGCACCACGGCGGGCGTCGATGGTTCCAGCGAGACGACGCCGGCTTTGACGTTGCCGTCGGCCTGCTGCGCGTAGCCGATGGTCGAACCGGCGGGGCCGGTGGCGCTGACCTCGAAGAGCGTGCGGGCACCTCCTTCCTCCGACTCGTTGCAGTAGGCGACGAGGGTCAGCGGGCCCGCGGTCAGGATCGTCTTGGTGG
>MKSH01000062.1:8464-9088 GCA_001898095.1 Solirubrobacterales bacterium 70-9
TTCCACTTCCCAGTGCGCTTCATAGGAGATCCGCTGGATGCCCGCCGCCGCGTAGAAGGCACCCGACCCGAGCCCGTCGAGCGTCGTCGCGTCGCCGGCCTGGCTCGCCGAGTCGGCGCTGGTGGCGTGGTCGGCGCGGGTCGCAGAGTCGGCGTGGGCCGCCGAGTCGGCACTCGTCGCGTGGCCGGCGTTCGTCGCGGTCCCCGCGGCGGCGGCGCTCGGCACCTGCCCGAGGGTCGCCGCGTCGACGTCGGCCCCGGTCAGCGAGCCGTTCTTCACCTTGGCGCCGGTGACCGCGTTGGCCTTCAACTGCGGCGTGCCCACGCTCTTCTTCGGCAGCGAGGTCGCCGCCCAGGCGCCGCCGCCGAGCACGAGGAAGAGGCAGAGGGTCGAGATGACGTTGGCGTAGGTGAGGTGCGGACGGCGCATCAGCCGCTTTCCGCCGCGGTGCCGGTGGCGAAGCATTCGTGGCTCGAGGTCGCCCGCGTCTCCAGGGTGATGTCGATGGTCCGCTGCGCGTCGGTGTAGAGGAGGGTGCCGACGACCTCGGCGAAGTTGCCGGCGCCGGTCCCTGCCGTCCACACTTCGAGGGGCGTCGATTCCAACGTCCGTTCGCGGGCTTCT
>MKSH01000062.1:9105-9642 GCA_001898095.1 Solirubrobacterales bacterium 70-9
CGTTTTTTCGACGTAGGCGGCGTCGACGCGCGGTGAGGTCGCGGTGGAGGCAGCGAAGATCTGGAGGACGGTCGACCCGGCGAGCCCGCCTTCCTGACACAGGGCCGTCAGTACCAGCCCCTTCCCCGTGTAGATCGTCTGCAGCGGAGCGCCTCGGCTGGAGCTCGCGTCGATCCGCTGGATGCCCGCCGCCGCGTAGAAGGCACCCGACCCGAGCCCGTCGAGCGTCGTCGCGTCGCCGGCCTGGCTCGCCGAGTCGGCGCTGGTGGCGTGGTCGGCGCGGGTCGCAGAGTCGGCGTGGGCCGCCGAGTCGGCACTCGTCGCGTGGCCGGCGTTCGTCGCGGTCCCCGCGGCGGCGGCGCTCGGCACCTGCCCGAGGGTCGCCGCGTCGACGTCGGCCCCGGTCAGCGAGCCGTTCTTCACCTTGGCGCCGGTGACCGCGTTGGCCTTCAACTGCGGCGTGCCCACGCTCTTCTTCGGCAGCGAGGTCGCCGCCCAGGCGCCGCCGCCGAGCACGAGGAAGAGGCAGAGGGTCGA
>MKSH01000062.1:9653-10026 GCA_001898095.1 Solirubrobacterales bacterium 70-9
CGTAGGTGAGATTCGATCGCAACCGGTTCATGATGCCTGCACGCTCAAGGTGATTGGCGGCATCACCTTAGCGCTACGCGAGGGCGGAGTTCAGCCGCGCGGGAGGATGCCTTCAACAGCGCGGTAGAAAGCTAGCCGCAAGGCCTGCCAGGGAGCTGCCGCAGGCCGTCGCCGGAAGCGGGCGCACGTGGATGCGGGTGATGTGGCGGACGGTGCGGACGTTGCGGGCACGGGCCACGGTGCGGCTGAGCAGCGTGGCGCGCCCCGTCGCGTCGACACGGGCGGTCGTCGTCAGCGTGAGGTGCTTGCCGCGGGGGACCTTGCCGACGTGCCAGCAGACGGTCTCGCCACGGCGGTCGGCGCCCGGCGCGCG
>MKSH01000062.1:10201-10792 GCA_001898095.1 Solirubrobacterales bacterium 70-9
CCCTTGCCGCCGCCCTTGTGATGTTTGGGCTCGGTGGTCGCCGGCTTCGGGGCCGGGGGCGTCGTGGTCCCGCCCCCCGAGGAGGGCGGCGGCGGTTCGAGCACCGCCGGGTCGAGTTCCACAGCGACCACGATCGCCTGGGTCAGGTACTGCTCGAGGCTGGTCGACTCTTCCAGCGTCGTTTCCTTCACGTCGTTGCCGAGGAAACCGTCCGCCTGGATCAGGTCGGAGTCGAAACCGAGCTGGTTCACGTAGCTCGGGTTCTTCGTCCCGACATCGACGCCGTCCACCGCGATCGAGCTGTTGAAGACGTTGTTGGCCGGGTTGGCCGGGTCGGAGAGGTTGCGGCCGGCGAGCGAGAGACGGTCCCCGGCCGAGCCGCGGTCGCCCTCGTAGGCGACCAGGCCCACTTCCGCGGTGACGGTGCCGGCGGCGGGCGTCTCCAGCCCGGACACCGGGATCAGCAGCGGCGCTTCGCTGGCGACGATCGAGGCGAGGCCGGCGAAGACGCGGATGCTGCGTGGCGGCGAGGCCGGGTCGACGTAGACGACGATCAGGGACCAGCCCGCGTAGCGGTCTTCGCCGGTCCCC
>MKSH01000062.1:10802-15442 GCA_001898095.1 Solirubrobacterales bacterium 70-9
CGAAGCCGGTGTAGGCGCCGGCGACCGCGGTGCTGTCGGCAACGGCGGCGGTGAGGGTCGAGTAGCCCGGCGCGCCGGGAGTCTGCAGGAGGACAGTGCCGCGCGCCGCGGCGTCGGTCGCCGCTTCGCCGCCCGTCCCTTTGCTGAGGCGCGCCCCGTAGTAGAGGCCGGCGAACTGGACGGTCGCCCCGGCGGGCAGGGCGAGGGTCGCGGTCGAGGAGTCGAAGGTGGTCAGGTCGCCGTCGACGTCGACCCGTTCCATCGCGTAGGCGTTGTTGTTCAGGGCCGCGCCGGTGGCGGTCCCGGCGCGCGATTCGAGGCAGTTGGGCGCCGCCGCGGGGCAGGTCATCAGCGTGTTGGCAGCGGTCGCGACGCCGCCCCGGGCGCTGGTCGCGAACTGGGTCGCGAAGGGGGCCTCGACCACCGCGCAGGCGCCGGACGTGCCGACTGCGGCAGAGATCCCGAGGAGCGCGACGAGGAGGAGGAGAGTTCGCCGCGTCGCGCTCCTCGGGGTCCGGCACGACATGAACGGAGGCCTACCCGAAGTCGCTTCAGGCGTAAACCCTGCCTGGACCGACGATCGATCCGAAGCCCGAATACGCGACGCCGGAGAGCATCCCCGTCTACGTCCACACGGTGAACCAGCTCATCATGGGCACCCGCGGCACGCCCGACGACGCCGCTGCAGATCTCCCAGGGCGCGCTCGGCGAGCTCGAAGGCACGGCGGGCAACGAACCGGGGATCGGCGAGGGCGACGGCGTGATGATCGCGGGCGACGTCCGCAGTCTGGCGCGAACTGCCCGAGCATCGAACCGGCAACTCCCTCGCCCCCAACCGCCGAATACACCTCACCGTCGAATACACTTCACCGTCGACGGGCCGAAAAGCGCTGATATAGAGCGCTTTTCGGCCCGTCAACCGCGGGCTGGGGCTTCGGCCTCGACCTGGGCGTTCCAGTCGGCTTTTGCCTCGCGCCAGCCTTCGTCGGTGAGGGTGCGTTTCCAGTAGCCGGAAGCGGAGAGGCACTCGGCGGGAACGGCGCGGTCGACGACGAGGTGGCGGCGGGCGAGGCGGACCGAGGTGGCCTCGCCGTGGAGGAAGACGTGCGGGTCGCCGGCGGGGAAGTCGAGCGCGGCGATCGCCTCGGCGAGGCCGTCGTCGGCGTCGCCGTGGAGCCAGTGCAGGTGGAGGTCGCCGGGGGACGAAAGCTCGACCTCCTCCTCGGGCCCGTGGACTTGGAGGACGACGTGGACGGTGGCGCCCGCCGGGACCCGGGCGAGCGAGGCGGAGATCGCCGGGATCACGCTGCTGTCGCCGGCCATCAGGTGCCAGGCGGCGTCGGGGTCGGGGGCGTAGCCGCCGCCAGGACCGCGCAGGTCGATCGTGTCGCCGGGGCGGGCCGCGGTGGCCCAGGGGCCGGCAACGCCCTCGTCGCCGTGGACGACGAAGTCGATCGTCAGAAGCCCGGCGTCGGGGTCCCACTCGCGCACCGTGTAGGTGCGGACCTTCGGCCGCTCGTCCGCCGGCGCCCCCTCGCGCGGAAACTGCAGCTTCACATAGTGGTCCGTGTACTCGCCGAGCTCGAACTCCGCCAGCCCCTCCCCCCCGAAGACGATCCGGGTCAAGGTCGGCATGAGCGGCTCGACCGACTCCACGGTGGCAGTGAGTAGCGGGCGGCTGCGGGCGCGGGCGCTGTCGGGCTTGGTAGCGATGGGACTCACCCTACGGAGTCGTCGCTGTTGGCTGGGTGGGGGCGAGGGACGGCGAGGGACGAGGGAAGGGACGCGGCCCTCTCGTAGGCGGTCCGGGCAGGCTGTGACCGCCTACGAGAGGGCCGGGTCTCGGGGAGAGGCGAGAGTGCGCCTCCCGTGCGGGTCCCGGGGGAGATCCGTGACGAAGGCGAGGAGACGCGAGCCTTCCGTGACAGGCCCCTCGCACTCGAGCCCGAGCGTGCAGTTGGGCACACCAGGGTGTGTTCAAGTGCACGCTCGGCGGGGGGACCCGCCGCGCACTTTCCCCGAAAGCCTCGCGTCCCGGGCGTCTCGCGGCGGCCACGGCCTGCCCGGGCCGCCGCGAGACGCCCGGGACGGGACCGTCCCCGACCGAAGGGGCATGAACCCTCGCTCGACCCCCTACGCCGGCACGGCGTCGGTGTGCAGCAGGATCGCTTCGGCGAGGATCGGCCAGAGCTCTTCCGGGCGGTCGTGGCCCATGTCCTCGACCAGCAGCAGGCGCGCGTCCGGGATCAGTTCGGCGGTGCGTTCGCCGCCGTCGGGCTGGATCAGGGTGTCGTCGAGGCCGTGGATGACGAGGGTCGGGACGGTGAGGTCGCGGAGGCCGTCGGCGCGTGAACCGCTCGCCAGCATCGCGGCGAGCTGGCGGGTCACGCCGTCCGGATAGATCCCCCGGTCGAAGCTTTCGGCGGCGAGGACTTCCGCGCGCGCCCGGTCGCCGTAGCGGCGCGAGGCCCAGATCATCGCCTTCGCCGAGGAGGCCTCGATGTAGGCGGCGCGCTCCAGCGGCGAGGGGGTGAGCAGCGCCTCGAGCGCCTCCTGGGTCGGCTGGCCGACGCCCGGCTCGCCGGTGTTGGAGAACATCGAGACCAGGGTGAGGAGGCGGTCGGGGTGCTCGATCGCCAGCTGCTGGGCGATCATCCCGCCCATCGAGGCGCCGAGGACGTGGGCGCGGTCGATCCTCAGGGCGTCGAGGAGGGCGACGCAGTCGTCGGCGAGGTCGCTCAGCGTGTAGGGGGCGAGCGCCGCAGCACGCGCGAGGTCGCCTTCGCCGGCGGCCGCCATCACCGCGTCGATGTCGAGCTCGGCGCCGTCGAGCTTGGTCGAGAGCCCCGAGTCGCGGTTGTCGAGCTCGATCACGAAGCGCCCGCCCGCGGCGAGCAGCTGGGAGAACTCGCGCGGCCAGGCGATCATCTGCGCGCCGTACCCCATGACGAGGAGCAGCGGCGGGTTCTCGGGCTCGCCGATCGTCTCGTAGTAGAGGTCGATCCCGGTGGGCGTCGCGACGGTGGGCATCGCGGCAATTTCGCACACCCGGCCGCGCCGGCGGGAGCCGGGGGCCGGGTCGGGGCTATCGCGCTCAGCCGACCGAGCGCAGAGGGGTCGCCGCCCGCTCGGCGTCGAGGTCGACGATGACGTGGGTCATCGGCAATTCGACCTCGCGGCGGGTCCTCTCGACGACTTCGTGCTCGAGCCAGCGCGATTGCTCCGGGGGCAAGGTGGAGATGACGATCTCGTCGGCGGGGAAGACGCGGAGCGCGTCCTCGATCGCCATGTTCGGGTCGGGGTCGCCGACCTCGGCGCGGACCTCCACGCCGATCCCGCGCAGTGCGGTCACCGAGCGGGCCATCCGCTCGCGGGCGAGGTCGAGCCCTTCGTCGATGTCGGAGGCCCAGCGTTCGGCGCGCGAGCCGACCAGCGCCGGGGACACCAGCATCACCTCGCAGTCCTGACCACGGCAGCGGTTGCCGATCTCCTGCAGCAACTCACGGCCGGCGGCGGTCTGGTTGGCAACGACGAGGATCCGTCGGGTGTCGTCGGCGACCGGGTGGCCTTCGACGCTGCGCGGCTCGGAGCCTCGGACCGCGCGCCAGACGAACCCGATCCCGACCCCGATCAGCAGGGCGGCGAGGAGCACTCCCCAGACCGGCTTGGCGATCAGGGACAGGGCGACCACCAGGGCCGCGGCGACCCCGATGACGACCACGAGGCGAAAGACATCCGCCTCCGAACGAAGCGGGTTGTGCATGGGGCGATTGTAGCTCGTGTCACGAGACCTCGTCCACATTTTTATGTAGGGATTCCCCGGCGAGCGGAGAGGGCGTCAAGCGGGGACGGTCACGGCCTTCAGCTCGGCCAGCGCGTCACGGATCAGCTGGTGGAGATCCTGGCGCTCGGGCCCGCTGGTCCACTGCTCGAAGGCGATCCGGAAGACGGCGAGGCCCGCCTCGGCGGCGAGGCTCGCGCCCGGTTCCGCGACGCCGCGCTCGCGCAATGCACCGGCGGCGGCGGCCGCGTAGGCGCTCAGCTTGATCAACTCGCGCTCCTGCAGCTCGGGATTGGCGGCGATGATCGCCTGGCGCTTGTGGGGGTGCTCGCCGAACTCGTCGAAGAGGTCGGCCATCGCCTCGAGGCCGGCGGCGATCGCGTCGAGCGGACAGTCGTCGGCGGGCGCGGCGGCGATCCCGGCGACGAACTTCTCCCGCAGGACCTCGGTGCCGGAGAACAGCACCTCGCGCTTGTCGGCGAAGTAGCGGAAGAAGGTGCGTTTGGTGAGACCGGCGCGCGCGGCGATGTCGGCGACCGTGGTGTCCTCGTAGCCGCGCTCCTCGAACAGCTCCATCGCCGCCGCGGCGAGCCTGCCTCGCGCGTCTGGTGCCCATCTGCCCATCCGCCGATTGTAGTGATGGCACCTCGTGACATCACGGTGCTACGCTGATGGCACAGAGTGACATCAGGTTCCTGGGACGCGATCCCGACCCGATGTCCGACCCACGAACTTGGAGGTTCCCGATGCGCGTATTCGTCACCGGAGCGTCAGGCCACATCGGCGGCGCGGTCGTCCCCGAGCTGCTCGAGGCGGGCCACGAGGTCGTCGGCCTCGCCCGCTCGGACGAGTCGGCGGC
>MKSH01000062.1:15463-19600 GCA_001898095.1 Solirubrobacterales bacterium 70-9
GGCCTTCAAACACGAGCTGATGGCGACCGGTGAGATGGAGGCCGCGATCGCCGCCGACATGGCCGCGACGCAGGCGTTCGGCGACGCCCTCGCGGGCACCGACAAGCCCTTCGTCAACACCAGCGGCACGCTGATGCTGGCGATGCTGGACCTCGGTCGCACCGGCACCGAGGAGGACCGCTCGCCCGGCGGCCACCGCGCCGACGTCGAAAACGCCACCCTGGCGCTCGCCGACCGCGGCGTCCGCTCCTCGGTGATCCGCCTCTCCCCCCTCGTCCACTCGCACCTCGACCACCACGGCTTCGGCCCGACCCTGATCGGCTTCGCCCGCGCGAACGGCTTCGCCGGCTACCCCGGCGAGGGCGCCAACCGCTGGCCCGCCGTCGACACCCGCGACGCCGCCGCCCTCTACCGCCTCGCGGTCGAGAAGGCCCCCGCCGGCCAGGTCCTGCACGGGGTCGGCGACGAAGGCGTGACGCTGAAGGAGATCGCCGAGGCGATCGGCCGCGGCACCGGCCTCGAGGCCCGCGCGGTCGCCGAGGAGGACATCCCCGGCTACTTCAGCTTCCTCGCCGGCTTCATCACCCTCGACGACCCGACCTCGAACGCGATCACCCGCGAGGTGGTCGGCTGGGAGCCCCGGCACCCTGGCCTGATCGAGGACCTCGCCGAGGGCCACTACTTCGCCTAGCCCGCAGCCGGGAGGCCGAGGTCGCGCGGTGCGGTTCGTGGCCGTCGGGATGAGGGCCGCCGGCGGCGTGGGTTCGCGTTATTGGCGGGTGGGGAGGCGTGCTTGGGTGCGCTGGCGGCGGGGGACGGATGGCGCGGCTCGGGGCGCCTGCGGCCGGGGACGGGCCGTCCCGGGCGTCTCGGAGGCGACCCGGGCAGGCTGTGGCCGCCTCCGAGACGCCCGGGACGCGAGGCTTCCGAGGGGAGGTGCGCGGGTCCGGCGCGCCTGCGGGGGGATCCGTCACCCCTCCGGGGCGCCGACCCCGGTGAGTTCGCAGAAATGGCCGCATAGCGGAGCCAACTGCGAACGCACCGGGGGATGGGGCGTGACGGGAGAGCCACGGGCGTGAGTATCTCCTGCCTTCCTCGAGGGAGATGCGGGAGACGACACCAGGACGTGCGCCTTGGCGGGGGATCCCAGGCCGCCGCAGACCTCCGTTCGCTGCTTGTTCGCCATACCCGTACAAGCAGCGAACGGAGCGAGGGGACCCGTGACGGGCGTGACGTATTCCCTTAAGAGACGTCACGTTCCGGGCGCCTTCGTCACGGACCTCCCCCGGGACCCGCACGGGACCCGCATCCCCGCCTCCCCCGCGGAGCCTTGGCCGGCCCTTCCCCCGGCACCAGTCTCCCCGCGCCGGTGAGGGACTATCGGAAGCGGAACCGTAAAAGCCGCTGATCGTGGGACGGCGCGCTCGGGGGAGTAGCTTTGGATCGATGCAAGATGTCCGTGTCGTCCGCCTTAAACCGTTCCCCGATCTCGATGACGAGGTCGTCTTCCCTCGACTGTCGGAGAAAAAGCTCCACTGGCTGGGGAAGAAGTGCGCCGAGAAGCGCACGTTTGCCGAGGGAGAGGTGCTTTATGAGCACGGCGTGCGGGATGCGCCGTTCTTCGTCCTGCTGAGCGGGCGGGTCGAGTTCGTCGACCGCAAGCCGGGCAAGGACGTCCACGTGGCCGCCGCCGACGCGGGCACCTATATCGGCGACATCGCCACCTTCACCGGCGAGCCGACGATCAGCGCCGCGGTCGCGGTCGAGGAGACCGAGGCGCTGGTCTTCCCCCGCGCGAAGCTGCGCAAAATGGTCGCCGACTGGCCCGAGTTCGGCGAAACCGTCTTCCGCACGATGATGGCGCGGCGGGCCTGGCACGAAGAGCACGGCTACGGGGTGATGCGGCTGATCGCCCCGCAGGCATCGCGGCGGGCCTTCGAAGTACGTGACCTGCTCGAGCGCAACCTCCTCCCGGTCCGCTGGTACGACGTCGACAACGATCCCGAGAGCGACGAGATGCTGCGCTGGCTCGAGATCCCGCGCGAGGAAACGCCGGTGCTGGTGCACGCGCGCCAGGTGCTGCGCAACCCCTCCCCCGCCCAGGTCGCGCGCGGACTCGGGCTGCGCGCAGACGTCGACGGCGAGCGCTTCGACCTGGTCGTGCTCGGCGCCGGGCCGGCCGGCCTCGCCGCCGCGGTCTACGGCGGCTCCGAGGGCCTGCGGACGCTGGTGGTCGAGTCCTGGGCGCCGGGCGGCCAGGCCGGGACCAGCACGCGGATCGAGAACTACCTCGGCTTCCCGACCGGGATCGGCGGCCGTGAGCTGACCACCAAGGCGACCCTGCAGGCGCGCCGCTTCGACGCCGTGCTGTCCAGCTTCCACCGCGCCGTGGAACTCGCCGACGGGCCGGAAGGCCTGGTGCGGATCGACCTCGACGACGGCCAGCACGTGCTCGCCCGCTCGCTGGTGATGGCGACCGGGGCGCGCTGGCGCGAGCTGAAAGCGGACGGGATCGAACGCTTCCGCGGCGCCGGCGTCTACCACGCGGCGATGTCCACCGACACCGAGCGGGCACGCGACAAAGACGTGATCGTGATCGGCGGCGGCAACTCGGCCGGGCAGGCGGCGGTGAGCCTGTCGCGGAAGGCGCGCAGCGTGCGGGTGATCGTGCGCGGAAATGCGCTGAAGGCGACGATGTCGCGCTACCTCGTCGACCGGGTCGAACGCTCGCCGCGGATCGAGGTGATGACCGAAACCGAGGTCGTCGCCCTGCACGGCAGCGCGGTGGTCGAGTCGGTCACCCTCCAGTCCGCCGACGGGGGGCGCGAAGACGTCGACACCAGCGCGGTCTACGTGATGATCGGCGCCGATCCCTGCACCGAGGTCTCCGACGGCATGCTGGCCACCGACGACGCCGGGTTCCTGCTCTGCGGCGACGGCGCCCACGGCTGCGAGGGCCACATCGCCTGGCCGCTCGCCGACCGCGAGCCGGCCCTGCTGGAGACGGTCCGCCCCGGCGTCTTCGCGGCGGGCGACGTCCGCGCGGGCGCCTCGAACCGGGTCGCGGGCGGGGTCGGCGACGGCGCCCTCGTCGTCCGCTTCGCCCACGAGCTCCTCAGCGACGAGACCCCCGCCGGCGTCGGCGCCCCGAGCTAGGCGCGCTCGAGGACGACGATCGGGATCACCCGGTCGGTCTTCTGCTGGTAGGCGTCGTAGTCGGGCCAGGCGCCGACCATCTTCTCCCACATCCGCGGCTTCTCCTCGTCATTGGCGATGCGCGGACGGGCCTTGAAGCGGTCCCCTTTGACCTGGACTTCGACCGCGTCCGGATCGGCCTCCAGGTTCACGAACCAGGCGGGCGGCGCCGGCGCCCCACCCTTCGAGGCGACGATCAGATAGTCATCGCCGTCGGGCTCGAAGATCAGCGCGTTGGCCCGCTCCTGGCCGGACTTCCGCCCCTTCGTGAACAGCACCAGGATCTTCGTCCCGTTACGCCACTCATAGCCCTCGTCGCCGTCGGTCTCGATGTAGCGACGGACGTGCTCGTCGCCGAAAAGCTCCGTTGAGGTAGTCATCGGACAAGGCTACCCGCCGTGCGGCGGCGCCTCGAGGATGCGGCCCTACTCGCCTTCGGGGTTCTCGATCAGCTTGCGCGGCGGGGCGGCAGGGCGGAGTTTGGAGGCGCCGTCGGGGCGGAGGCCGTCGAGGACGATGCCGAGGTAGCGCTTCCAGAGGTCGTCGCGGAGGCCCGGGAAGGGAACCTCGCTGACCGAGGCGACGGCGCCCATCAGGAACATCAGGTCCTGGCCCGCGATGTCGTCGCGGAGCACGCCGGCGCGCTGGGCGCGTTTGACCAACTGGGCGGTGAGGTCGAGGACACGCCCGCGCTCCCCGACCAGCGCCGGCGAGGCCATGCACTGCTCCTTGTTGGCGTCGGAGATGCCGTGGTCCCGGGAGGCGCGCTCGGCCATCTCGAAGAGGAAGCGTTCGACCCCGCGCCAGGGGTCCTCCTCCTCGAGGCAGGAGGTCGCAACCGCGGCGGCTTCCTCGAGCATCATCTGGACGATCGCCCTGATCAGGTCGTCCTTGGTCGGGAAGCGGCGGAAGAGGGGCGCCTCGCCGACCCCGGCGCGGGCG
>MKSH01000062.1:19651-22547 GCA_001898095.1 Solirubrobacterales bacterium 70-9
CCGCAGTGCAGTTGCGCTCCCCGCCATCGTGGGAAGCGTAACCGCCCCGGCAGGAGAACCGGAGGCGACCATCAGTGCCGCCCCCGGTGAGACGCGCCGGCCACGGCCCTAGACGGCGACCGCGGCGACGGTGTCGCCGGACTCGATCCGGGCGACGTCGCGCCGGCGCAGCAGCAGGGCCGCCAGCACCGTCCCGGCCGCGACCAGGGCGGCAGCGACGATGAACGCCGTCTGGAATCCCGACACCAGCGCTTCCTGCTGGTCGAGGAAGCTCGGCTTGCCGACGATCCCGCCGAGGAAGTCCGACGTCTTGCTGTTGGCGATGCTGGAGAGGACGGCGAGCCCGAGGGCGCCGCCGATCTGCTGCGAGGTGTTGAAGATCCCCGAGGCGAGGCCGGCGTCGGCGGCGTCGACGTTGGTGGTCGCGACCAGGGTCAGGGAGACGAAGGTCACCCCCATCCCGATCGACATCGGGAAGAGCCCGCCGACGATGCCCAGGTAGCTGCCGTCGACCTTGGTCGTGGCGGCGAGCACCGCGAGCCCGGCGGCGGCGACCAGCATCCCGGTGAGGAGCACCGGGCGCAGGCCGAGCCGCGGGATCAGTTTCTCCGCCACCGTGGCGCCGATGCCGATCCCGAAGGTGACCGGGAGGAAGGCCAGGCCGGTGGTCAGCGGCGAGTAGCCGAGGATGTTCTGCAGGTAGAGCGAGGCGAAGTAGAACATCGAGAAGAGGCCGCCGGCGACTAGAAGGAAGACGCCGTTGCCGGTCGCCAGCGAGCGCAGCCGGAAGAGCTCCAGCCGCACCAGCGGCGCGGGCGAGCGGCGCTCGATCGCGACGAAGGCGCCCAGCAGAGCGACGCCGAGAGCGGCGAGGCCGAGGGTTTTCGGCGATCCCCATCCCCAGCTCGAGGCCTCGACGATCGCGTAGACGAGGGCGACGAGGCCGCCGGTGACCGTGGCCGCACCGGCCAGGTCGAAGTGGCGCATCGCCCCCTCCTGGACCGAGTTCGGGACCAGCCGCAGGGCGGCGAAGACGATCCCGATGCCGACCGGCACGTTGACGAAGAAGATCCACTCCCAGGAGAGGGATTCGACGAGGAAGCCGCCGAGCAGAAGACCGACGGCGCCACCGCCCGCCGCGACACCGGCCCAGACCGAGAGGGCTTTGGTCCGCTGGGCGCCCTCCTCGAAGGAGGTGGTGATGACCGAGAGGGCGGCCGGGCTGAGCATCGCGCCGCCGAGGCCCTGGATCGCGCGTCCGGCGATCAGCATCGGCTCCGAGGTGGCGAGCCCGTTGGCCAGCGAGGCGAGGGAGAAGAGGGCGACGCCGGCGATGAACAGCGAGCGTCTGCCGAGCAGGTCGGCGGCGCGTCCGCCGAGCAGCAGGAAGCCGCCGAAGAACAGCGTGTAGGCATTGACCACCCAGGCCAGCGAGGTGTCCGAGAAACCGAGGTCGGTCTGGATGGCAGGCAACGCGACGTTCACGATCGTCGCGTCGAGCACGACCATGAACTGGCCGAAGCAGACGACGACCAGCGCGAGCCAAGGATTGAAGTGGGGGTGATCGCTCCGGTTCATGGCGGGCACCGTAGCACGAAACGAAGTGGCCGCTCCGTTAAACCGGAGTTTCGACTCCGGAGACTCGTCACATAGGCGTCACACAAGCGCGGCGCCGTGCCCGGGAGACCCCCTGGACGGGTGGTCTAGGGCTCCGACCGGTTAGATAAGGATTCATGCCTATGAGCGAGTCAGACCATCCCGTGCCCCCGTCCCTCAGCCGCCGCGGCCTGATCGGCGGCGCCCTTGCGGCGGGTGCCGCCGGAGCGCTGGTCGGCGTGCCCGGCGCGGCCACGGCCGCCGGCGTGGCCGCCAAGGCGAAACCGGAGAAACGCCCGGCGACCGTCTTCTTCAAGGACGAAGCGCTGAACTTCCAGATGCTCTTCGCGCTCGCCGGGGCGGCATACGGCGCGGGCGAGGTGGGCGAAGTGCTCGCGACCTTCGACCGCATCCACGCGAAAGGGGACACCTTCCGCGCGACCTACGACGAGTTCCTGCGGCTCGGCCGCCAGGTCCGCACCCGCGCCGACAAGGAGCACGCGGCGGGGCGCGCGGTCAGCGCCCGCGCCGGCTACCTGCGGGCGGCGATGTACCTGGACCAGGCGCTCTTCTTCGTCCTCGCCTCGAAGACCCCGACCCGCCGGCAGGAGGGCATCGTCTACAGCGAGATGGAGGCCGCCTTCGCCAAGGCCGCGGCGCTCTTCCAGCCGCGCTTCGAGTCGGTCCGGATCCCCTGGGAAGGCGGCACGATCCCCGGCTGGTTCCTCGGCCCGGGCGGCAAGGGCGCGCGCCCGACCGTGATCCTCAACAACGGCTCCGACGCGCAGAACATCGACATGTTCGTGTACGGAGGCGCGGCGGCACTGGAGCGCGGCTGGAATGCGCTGATCATCGAAGGCCCCGGCCAGGGCGGCAACCTCTTCCTCCGCAGCCAGGTCTTCATCCCCGAGTGGGAGAAGGTGATCACGCCGGTGGTCGACTTCCTCCGCGCCCGGCCGGGGGTCGACAAGCGGCGGATTTCCCTGATCGGCCAGAGCTTCGGCGGCCTGTTGGTGGCGCGCGCCGCCGTCCACGAGCGGCGGCTCGCCGGCCTCGTCACCGACACCGGGGTCACCAATGCCTTCGTCAGCTGGGAACAGGGCCTCCCGCCGTCCTTGCTGCAGCTCCTGCGCGCGGGAAAGGCCGACGAGTTCGATCACATCTGGAACGAAATCCCCAAGGAATTGAACGAAGCCGACCGCTTCAGCGTCGCCAAGCGCTCCGAGATCTACGGCAACGGCGGCGGCTACGAACGAATGTTGAACGCCCGGCACTTCGTCCTCAGCCGGGCCGAAGCGAA
>MKSH01000062.1:22565-32817 GCA_001898095.1 Solirubrobacterales bacterium 70-9
CAGCAGCAGAAGCTCCACCGCTGGATCGGCCCCTCGAGCACGCTCCTCCCGTTCACCGTCGCCGAGGGCGGCGAGTACCACTGTGAGCCGATGGCCCCGCAGCTGCGCAATGAACGCGTCTTCGACTGGCTCGAAACGCACACCTGAGCGCGCCGCGCGAGGGCGACGCGCCCAACTCGCTCAGAGCTTGAACGACTTCGGGTCGAAGTAGTAGAGGTCGCCGAGTTCGCCGGCGTCGATGTAGATGTTGAAGGTGCCGCGCTGGGAGCCGAGGTTGAAGACCGCGGTCCCGGCCTTGCTCGCCTTGCGCGCGGTTCCGCCGGAGACGAAGTAGCCCTCTTCTTCGGTGATCCCGATCTTGAACGGTGTCGCCGCGCCGGTCACGGTCACCTTCACCTTGCCGCCGCCGAGCTTCTTCGCGGTCGCCGTGACGTAGCGCTGGATGTTCACTTCCTGGGAGACCGGCGAGAGTTCGGCGTCCGAGTCGCCGATCGCTTCGATGAAGACCGTCTCCTCCGTCGTCGTCGTCACATTCGGGACCTTGAACTTGCCGTTCGCCGCCGACTTGATTTCGATCGTCTTTTCCGGGGTGATCGCGAAGCTTCCTTCGCCCTGCGGGATCCATTTGCTGAAGGTCACGTTCAGGGTCGCCGCGACCGGCTTGTTCTTGTCGTTGCGCAGCACCCCTTCGATGTTGCGCTTCTGGCCCGCGGCGACCGTGCACTCAGCGGTCGAGTATTCCTGCGCCTTGCTCTGCGGCCCCTTGCCGCTGCACTTCAGCGTCAAGGTCGCGGCCTGGGCGCTCGCGGCGAAGGCGAGCAGCGCCACGGCGACGAGGGACACGATCACGGGCTTGCGGGAAGTCTTCATGGCGCGGCAGGATACGCGGCGGGGCGTTCGGCGACGGTCCGCAATGGGTACTTCTCCCCCATGGGAGTGCTCGAGCGACTGCTGGTCCCGCTGGTCCTGACCGCCGTCGCCGCCTACTTCTCCCCCGGCCTGGCCGCTTTCTGCGGCGCGGCGCTGCTGGTGATCTGGGGCCTGGTCGAGCTGGTCGGCTACTGCGGATCGCGCTTCTACGGCGAGCACCATCGCTGAGGCGGCGCGTCGCCGTCCCGGCGCGAGCGCGTCGTGGCCTCGACCGGGTCCGTCCGCGAGAATCGGCGCGTGCCCGTCCCCGCCCCCAGGCCCGAGATCGAGCTGAGCGCCGCGCAGGCGCGCCGCGCCGCCCTCGCCGCCCAGGGGCTGACCGTGGCGCGGCCACGCGGGCGGGTCGACGTGCGCCACATCCGCCGCGCCCTCGACGCGCTCGGGATCGTCCAGCTCGACTCGGTCAACATCTTCAGCCGCTCCCACTACATGCCGCTGTTCTCGCGGCTCGGGCCCTACCCGCGGGAGACGCTCGACCAGCTGACCGTGCATCAGGACGGGATCGACGGCAAGGCGAAGGCCGACCGGCGGGAGCTCTTCGAGTACTGGGGCCACGAGGCCTCGCTGATCCCGGTCGATATGCAGCCGCTGCTGCGCTGGCGGATGGCGCGCGCCGACAGCCTCGCCTGGGCGGGCGTGGCGCGAATCGGGCGCGAGGAGCGGGCGCTGGTGAAGCGGGTGCTGAAGCAGGTCCGCGAGCAGGGGCCGATCCGCGCCGGCGAGGTCGGCAGCCCGAAGCGGGTGCGCCAGGCGGGCGAGATGTGGAACTGGAACGACGGCAAGAAAGCGCTCGAGTACCTCTTCTTCGCGGGCGAGGTGGCGGCCGAGCGGCGGGTGAACTTCGAGCGCCTCTACGACCTCCCCGAGCGCGTCCTCCCGGCGTCGATCCTGGAGATGCCGACGCCGAGCGAGGGCGAGGCGCAGCGGGCGCTGCTGCTCTTCGCCGCGCGCCGGCTCGGGGTGGCGACCGAGCCCGACCTCGGCGATTACTTCCGCCTCCCCCGCGCCGACTCGAAGGCGCGGCTGGCCGAGCTGGTCGAGGCCGGGGCGCTGGTCCCGGCGAGCGTGAAGGGCTGGGACGTCCCCGCCTACGCCCCGCCCGACCTCCGCGTGCCGCGGCGGATCCAGGCGCGCGCCCTGCTCACGCCGTTCGACTCGATGGTCTGGGCGCGCGAGCGCACCGAACGCCTCTTCGGCTTCCGCTACCGGATCGAGATCTACGTCCCGGCGGCGAAGCGGGTGCACGGCTACTACGTCCTCCCCTTCCTGCTCGGCGACCGGCTGGCGGCGCGGGTGGACCTGAAAAGCGACCGCCAGGCGGGCGTGCTGCGGGTGGTCGGGGCGTTCGCCGAGCCGGGGATCGAGGGGGGCGTCGTCGCACGGGAGCTGGCCGACGAACTACGGTTGGTCTCCGAATGGCTGGGACTGGGCGGAGTCGAGGTGGCGCGCAAAGGCGATCTGGCGCCGGCGCTGGGAAAGGCGGTGGCTGATGCCACAGGATGACTACACCTTCGGTGACACCGACCTGGCCGAACGCCGGCTGGAGCTCCTCGGCACCACCTTCCAGGACACGACCCGGGACTTCCTCCGCGCGGCGGCCCCGGCCGACCCGGCGTTGGCGGTCGACCTCGGCTGCGGCCCCGGCCACACGACGACGCTGCTGCGCGACACCCTGCACCCGAAGCTGACCCTGGCGATCGACTTCTCCTCCGTCTACGTCGCGGCGACCGCGGCGCGGGTCGATCGGGATCCGGCGGTCGATGTGATCGAAGCCGACGTGCTCGAGCTGCCCGAGCGGGTTGCCGACGCCGAGGTGATCTTCGTGCGGATGCTGCTCACCCACCTGCGCGACCCGCTCGCCGCGGTCGACCTGTGGCTGGAGCGGCTGGCGCCCGGCGGCGTGCTGCTGCTGGAGGAGGTCGAGTCGATCGAGACCGAGGAGCCGGCGCTGCTGCGCTACCTGGCGCTGCAGCGGGAGATGCTGGCGGCGAACGAGAACCGCCTCGAGATCGGCCCGCAGCTCGACGCCGAACTGTCCCCCCACCCGGCGCTCCGTAGCAGCGGCGTCGAGTGGTTCCAGCCCGGCGCCGGCGTCGCCGCGCGCATGTTCGGGATGAACTTCGGCACCTGGCGCGACCGCCGCGAAGTGGTCGAAGGCCACGAGACCTCGGAGCTCGACGCGATCGCCAAAGGCCTCGGCCGCGTCGCCACCGCCCCCGAGGACTCCGCCCCGATCACCTGGGGCATGCGCCAGATCGTCCTCGCCCGCTAGCCCGGGCACTCCACCGCGCCCCCGCGGTTGGTGGGCCGAAAAGCGCTGATATAGAGCGCTTTTCGGCCCACCAACCTGGCTGCCTGGGAGGATGCGCGGCGGAATGCGCGTGCTTGTGTGTCCGGACTCGTTCAAGGGGACCCTTTCGGCGGTCGAGGTGGCGACGGCGCTCGGGGCCGGGATCGAGGAAGCGGGCGGCGTGGCGGATCTCTGCCCGGCGGCGGACGGCGGCGAGGGGACGGCGGAGACGGTCCGGGCCGCGATCGGCGGCGAGGTGCGGACGGCCGCCGTCCACGATCCGCTCGGGCGACCGATCGAGGCGAGCTTCGTCCTGGTCGAGGACGGCGCGACCGCGGTGATCGACACCGCCGCCGCCTCGGGGTTGCCGCTGATCGCGCCGGCCGAACGGGATGTCGAGACCGCCGAGGCGGCGAGCACCTGCGGGACCGGAGAGCTGATCGCGGCCGCGATCGACGCCGGCGCGCGGCGGGTGCTGCTGGCGGCGGGCGGGAGTGCGACCACGGACGGCGGCGTGGGGGCGATCGAGGCGTTGCGGGAGCGCGGCATCTCCGCCGCAACCATCACTGATGGCGGTTGGGGTTGCGCCGGAGATGCCGCCCTTGTGGTGCTTTGCGATGTGACGACGCGATTCGAGGACGCGGCGGCGGTCTTCGGACCGCAGAAGGGAGCCGACGGCGCGGCGGTCAAGAGGCTGACCGAGCGCCTCGGGCGGATTGCGGAGGAACTGCCGCGAGATCCGCGGGGGATGCCGATGACCGGGTGCGCCGGGGGACTTTCGGGGGGACTTTGGGCAGCTTTCGGGGCTGAGTTGCGGCCGGGGGCGGAGTTCGTGCTCGATCTGCTCGGATTCGGCGACCGGCTGAGGGCCGCTGACCTGGCGGTGACCGGGGAGGGTCGGATCGACTCGCAGAGCTTGGAAGGAAAGATCGTCGGGCAGATCGCCGCCGCCTGCGTGGCCGCGGGCCGCCCGCTCCACGTCGTGGTCGGCCAAGACGGCCTCGGGCGCGAAGCCGCCGCGAGCGCCGGGATCGCCTCGGTCGCCGAGGCCGGCACCGTCGAGGCCCTCCGCGCCGCCGGCCGCCGCCTCGCCACCCCCCGCTGAGCCTCCCCGAGCGGCGCGTTCGCACTTTCCCGTACATAGGCCGGGAAAGTGCGAACGCATAGGCCGGGAAAGGGCGAACGCGGCTTGGCCCCGCCCCGCTGCGGGTCCCATACCCAGAATTCAGGTAGCAGACAATCGTCGATCCGGCCATCCGACGCGCAGCCAAAATCCTACGGTCCCACCACGTTGCGCACGACTGGGGCAGCGACCACAATTCCGCGCCCGTGGAACGTCCGCCTCGCAAGCTCGTCCGGATCGGCCGCTCGCTGTGCGCCGTCGCGCTGATCTCCTGCGCCGCGATCATCGGCGTCTTCTCAGCGACCGCACTCGCCGCGGCGCCGCTCTCGATCCGGATCGAAGGCAACCACTTCGTCAACGGCGACGGGCAGGCGATCCGGCTGCTGGGCGTCGACCGGACCAGCTCCGAGTACGCCTGCGTGGACGGCTTCGGCTACGACGACGGCCACTTCGACGACGCCGACGCGGCGGCGATCGCCAGCTGGGATGCGAACGCCGTGCGGGTCCCCCTGAACGAGGACTGCTGGCTCGGCTTGAACGGCCAGCCGAACAGCAACCAGGGCGCCGAACCGCCGCTGACGATGGCCGGCTACCGACTGGAGATCGAGAACTACGTCGCCGCCCTGAACGCACACGGCATCTACGCGATCCTCGACCTCCACTGGACCGCGCCCGGCGCCCAGATCGCGTTGGAGCAGCAGCCGATGGCGGACTCTCACGCGATCCCCTTCTGGGAATCGGTGGCGGCGACCTTCAAGAGCAACCCGGCGGTGGTCTTCGACCTCTTCAACGAGCCCTTCTCACCGAACGACCCGCGCTCCGGCAACGACCCCGACCCGCTGCACGCGGTCACCTGGGGCTGCTGGCAGAACGGCGGTTGCACCACCGACGCCTTCAACGAAGAAGGCGTCGAAAACGGGACCGTCTACAACGTCGTCGGCATGCAGCAGATGATCAATGCGGTCCGCTCGACCGGCGCCACCCAACCGGTGATGCTCGGCGGCCTGAACTTCGCCAACGACCTCGGCGATTGGCTCTCCCACGTGCCGACCGACCCGCTCCATCAAATCGCGGCCTCCTTCCATAACTACCAGGGCGAAGACAAATGCGACACCGTCAGCTGCTGGAACGCCCAGATCGCACCGGTCGCCGCCTCCGTCCCCGTGGTCACCGGCGAGTTCGCCGAAGACGTCTGCACGCCGAGCAACTTCGACAACGAATACATGGGCTGGGCCGATGGACACGGGGTCGGCTACCTGGGCTGGGCCTGGATCTTCCTCAGCCAGTCGGAGAAGGAAGAAGAAGGCTGTGAAGCCTTCACCATGATCGACAGCTACGACGGCACGCCGGCCTCACCGAACGGGGTTGCCGTCCACAACCACCTGCTGGCGCTGGCCGGATCGACGGGTGGCCAAGCAGCCACGGGATCGGGGACCGCCACCGCCGGCGCGGGCGCGGCGCCGGGGAAGATCAAGCTGCTGCGCTTCCGCCCCACGGTCAAGCCGGGCGGCGAGGTCATCCTCCAGCTCGAGGCGGCCCAGTCCTGCCAGGCGGCGATCGCCGGGCAGACGAAGAAGCCCTACAAGCTCGGCGGGCACAAGGCGCACAAGGTCAAGCTCGGCGCCGCCAAGCTCGCGCTGAGCGCCGGCAAGCCGGCGACGGTGACCCTGAAGCTTCCGGCGAAGGCGCGCGGGCTGCTGAAGGCGAAGGGCACCTTGGGCGCCGTCTTCACGGTCACCCTCAGCGGCGGCGGCAACGCGACCACGGTCGCGCCGCAGACCGTCACGCTGAAGGAACCGAAGCCGAAGAAGCACTAGTCCTCGACCGGCTCGAGGTCTTCATCCTCGCCTCGCTTGCGCCTGCTGGTACTCGTGAGTACCATGCCTCGCATGAGCGAGCCCTACCGCCTCCCCGACGGCCCGAAGACCCCCGAACTCCTCAACGGCCTGGCCTTCCTCGTCGCCCGCAACCGGATCATCAAGAAATGGCAGCGCCGTTATGGCGACGCCTTCTCGATGAAGATGCCCGGCTTCGGCCAGATGGTGATCGTCACCACGCCCGAGCTGGTCAAACAGGTCTACACGGCGAAACCCGACGTGCTGCACGGCGGCAAGAACCCGCTCGGCGAAATCCTCGGGCCCGGCTCGCTCTTCTCGATGGACGAAGAGCAGCACCTGAAGGAGCGGCGCATGCTGCTGCCGCCCTTCCACGGCGAGCGGATGCGCTCCTACGAAGCGATCATCGAAGAGGAGGCCGAAGCCGCGATGGACGCCTGGCCCGAGGGGGTCGAGTTCGCCGCGATCGAGTCCTTCCAGTCGATCACCTTGCGGATCATCCTGCGCACGGTGTTCGGCGCGGAGGGGCGCGAGCTGGCCGAACTGGAGAGGCTGCTGCCGCCGATGACGACGCTCGGCCAGCGCCTGGTGACGGCGCCGATCCTGCGCCGCGACTGGGGCCGGCGCAGCCCCGGCGGCCGTTGGAAACGGATGCACGCGGCCTACCGGCGGATCGTCGACAAACTGGTCGACGACCACCTCGCCGACCCGGCCCTCGACGAGCGGATCGACATCCTGGAGCTGATGCTGCGGGCGCAGCTCGAGGACGGCGGCGAGGTCGACCGCTCCGACGTCGCCGACGAGCTCCTCACCCTGCTGGTCGCCGGGCACGAGACCACCGCCTCGGCGCTCTCCTGGTGTGTCGAGCGGCTGCGCCGGCACCCGGAGATCCTGCGCCGGCTGGAAGAGGAGGCGCGCGGCGAGGAGAACGCGCTCCGCCTTGCCACCGCCGAGGAGGTGCTGCGGGTGCGGCCGGTGATCAACGCCACCGCCCGCCTGGTGATGAAGCCGTTCCCGATCGGCGAGTGGCTGATGCCGCCCGGCTCGCGCGTGGTCACCGGCATCGCCCCCCTGCATAAGGACGGCCGCTTCCACGAGAACGCGCGCAGCTTCGATCCCGACCGCTACGTCGGCAAGAAGCCGGACACGTACGCCTGGATCCCGTTCGGCGGCGGCATGCGACGGTGCCTCGGCGCCGCCTTCGCCCAGTTCGAGATCGACATCGTGCTGCGCACGCTGCTGCGGAACTTCGAGCTGCAGACGACTACCGCGCCGGGCGAGCGGGAAATGTTCCGTGGCGTCGCCTTCGCTCCCTCGGGGGGCGGTGCGACGGTGGTGCGGCGGCGGGCGCTCGGCGAGCCGGAGGCGGCTCAGTCGGCGGCGGCGCCGGACAGCGCCGACTTGATCACTGCCTTGAACTCATAAGAGGCGCGATCAAGGTCTTCGCCGCGGACCAGCGCCCGCACCAGGGTCTGGTGCAGGCCGCTGACCAGCATGTAGGCGCGCTCGATCGAGATCGGCGCGATCCGCGGGTCGCGGGCCGAGTCGCTCTCCACCACCGAGACGATCAGTTCGGCGTAGCGCTCGAACCCTTCGCGCTGGGCGACCACGGTGCGCTCGCCGACTTTCGGCTCGGCGAAGGTGTTCATCAGGGCGGGGTCGCCGGTGATCAGCGCCAGGTAGGTGTCGATCGCCTGGTCGATCTGAACCTCGAGCGGCTGCTCGCGGTCGATCGACCGGTCGACCTCGGCGAGGAAGGCGTCGGCGAGCGTCACCATCAGCTCGACGAAACACGCTTCCTTGTCCTCGAAATGGTTGTAGAAGGTGCGCCGCGAGGCGTGCGCGTGGCGGACGATGTCGGAGACCTGCGTCTGGGCGAGGCCTTTCTCCCGGATCGAGGCCGCGAGCCCGTCCATCAGCCGCTGGTGCTGTGCCCCTTTCTCGGTCTCGGCATCGATACTCATCTGTCCAACGCTACCCGCCTGGCACTTACGATCCCCGGGATGGGCAAAACCTGGGGAGTGATCGTGGCCGTGTTCATGCTGCTCGGCGCGGGCGCGGCGGGGGCGGCCACGCCGGTCCAGCTGCCGGGCACCGCGGGGTCCGTGGCTTCAAGAAGCTCTGCACCTTCGCGCGCGGCCTCGAAGCGACCAGCGCGGTGACGGTCAGCCCCGACTCGAAGTCCGTCTACGTGACGAGCTTCGAGCCGGGGGCCTGGCGGTCTTCAGCCGCTGAGCGGGCGGCCCGAACACACCGGGGATCAGGCGGCGGCCGGGATGGCGAACGCCTCGGCGGGCGGGGTGAAGTCGCGCCCCTGGTCGGCGGCGACGGCCGGGTCGGTGAGGCGGCCGGCGTGGACGGAGAGGCCGCCGAGGAAGCCGGGGTCGGCGGCCAGCGCGGCGGCGGCGCCCTGGTCGGCGAGGCGCACCGCGTAGGGGAGCGTCGCGTTGGTCAGCGCCCGGGTCGAGGTGATCGGCACCGCGCCGGGCATGTTGGCGACGCAGTAGTGGCTGATCCCGTCGACCTCGTAGACCGGGTCGGCGTGGGTGGTCGGGTGGGAGGTCTCGAAGCAGCCGCCCTGGTCGATCGAGACGTCGACGAGAACCGAGCGCGACTTCATCAGCTTGAGCTGCTCGCGGCTGACCACGTGCGGGGCCTTCGCGCCTTTGACGAGAACCGCGCCGACGACGAGGTCGGCCTCGGCGAGGCGCGCCTCGATCGCGAGCCCGGTCGCGTATTCGGTCTGCACGGTGCCGGCGAAGATGTTGTCGAGTTCCCGCAGGCGGTCGATCGAGCGGTCCAGCACGGTCACGTCGGCGCCGAGGCCGACCGCCATCCGCGCCGCGTTGGCGCCGACGATGCCGCCGCCGATCACCAGCACGTTGCCCGCGGCGACGCCGGGGACGCCGCCGAGCAGGACGCCGGAGCCGCCGACCGGACGGCCGAGCATGAAGGCGCCGGCCTGGGTCGCGAGCCGGCCCGCGACCTCGCTCATCGGCGCCAGCAGCGGCAGCCGGCCGTTGATGTCGGTGATCGTCTCGTAGGCGATGCAGGTGGCGCCGGAGTCGATCAGGCCCTGGGTCAGCTCGGGGTCGGGCGCCAGGTGGAGGTAGGTGAAGAGCGTGTGACGCGCCTCGAGCATCGCCACCTCGGGCGGCTGCGGCTCCTTCACCTTCACGATCATCTCGGCGGCGGCGAAGACGGATGCGGCGTCGGGGAGGATCTCGGCGCCCTGGGCGACGTAGTCCGCGTCGCTGATCGCCGAGCCGGCGCCCGCGCCCGCCTGGATGACGACCTCGTGCCCGTGGTCGGTGAGCTCCCGTACTCCGGCCGGGGTCATCGCCACCCGGTACTCCTGGACCTTCACCTCGCTCGGCACGCCGATCTTCATCTCGCCTACTCCTTTTGCGCGTATCTGCGGGGTTTCCGCATTGGGGGTTTCCCACCAATGTCGGATATGTCTTGGCGATCAGCAAGCTTTCTGCCCTAATCTCCTCGTTTCCACAGTTATGGACGAAATCGACGACAGAATCCTCAGCATCCTCACCACAAACGGAAGGGCCTCCTTCGCCGCGATCGGGGCCGAGGTAGGCCTCAGCCCCCACGGCACCGCCGCCCGCATCCGCCGGCTCGAGCGCGACAACGTGATCACCGGCTACTCGGCCCGCATCGATCCGGCCGGCGTCGGCCGCTCCCTCGACGCCTTCATCGACATCCGCCTCCTCCCCACCACCGACCCCGAGGACTTCGAGCGCCGCGTCGCCAAACTCACCTCGGTCCGCGAGCTCGCCTTCCTGACCGGCCGTTTCGATTACCAATTGAGGGTCGCCTGCCGTGATGCCGAGGACCTGAACGACACGGTCCGCGCAATCCGCCAAGGCGGGGCGGCGGGCACCGAGACCCGGATCGTCCTGCGCTCGGCAAGGTTCGAGCGCGCGCCGGTTTAGCGGCTCGGTCCGCCCCCGCGCCTGCGCCGCTACGACCACCGGTGAGTGCCTACACCACCCGGAACTGGCTCATCAGGCCGTGGTCCTCGTGGTCCAGCATGTGGCAGTGGATGACGAATTTGCCGGT
>MKSH01000063.1:0-146 GCA_001898095.1 Solirubrobacterales bacterium 70-9
GTTGGTGAAGGTGATCGCGAGGATCTCCCCCGGCCGCGCCTGCCCGGTCGCCAGCAGGTAGGCGATCCGGTGCGTCAGCACCCGGGTCTTCCCCGACCCCGCACCGGCGAGCACCAGCAGCGGCCCCCCGGGGTGCTCGACCGCCT
>MKSH01000063.1:536-10874 GCA_001898095.1 Solirubrobacterales bacterium 70-9
GTCACGGAAGGCTCACGTCTCCTCGCCCTCGTCACGGATCTCCGCCGGGACCTGCACGGGACGCGCACCCTCGCCCTCTCCCCGTGACCCGGCCCTCTCGTAGGCGGTCACAGCCTGCCCGGGCCGCCTACGAGAGGGCCGCGTCCCTTGCCCGTCCCTCGGCCGCGCCGCAGATCAGGCGCAGCCTTGGGCCAGTTCGATGATCTTTTCGGGGGAGCCGCTGAGGAACAGTTCTTCGGCTTCTGCCGTACTCGCCTTGGCGAGTCCTTCGGTGATGCAGCTCGCCTGTTCGGGACTCGGACCTTTGCCTTCTTCTTCGAACCCCTTTTCGAAGGTTTCGGCCAGAGCCGCCCCGTCGTACTTCGCGAAGCCTTCGATCTGGTCCATCTTCCACTTGCCGTCTTCTTCGACCAGCGCCAGTTCCAAAGTCTGCTTGTTCAGCGGGCCACCTTCGAATTCGGCATCTGCGGTCGCCTTGGATCCGTCGACGGATACGTTGGAGACGTTTGCGGCCTTCGCTTTATTGGCGCCTTCCTTGGCTTCTTCTTCGCAGGTCTTGACCGCGACCTTCCCCTTTTCGGCGCTGTTCTGTTCCGCGAAACGCTGCGTCTCAAGTTCCGTGCAGTTCCTCGGGTCGCTCGTGGTCACCGCCGTTTCGATCGCTTCGGTGATCTTATCTTCGTCGCTCGAGCCGCCACCGCAGGCGGTGAGCGTGAGGGCGACCGCCAGGAGCAGGGCCGGCGGAATGAGCGTGCGCCTGTTCACGGCGCGCAGCTTAGAGCTAGCCGCCCGCGGAAGAACGGCCCGTGCGGGGGGCGAGGCCGGGCTGGTCGGGCTTGCGCGGCGGCGGCTTCTCACCGCCGTCGACCTCGGCCAGGCGGCCTTCCAGCTCGGCGATCCGCTCGGAGAGGGTCTTGATCGCGTCGGCGACCGGGTCGGGCAGATGGATCCAGTCGGCGTCGGGGCCTTCGAGGCGCTTGCCTTCGACCCGCACCGGGTGACCGGGGTTGCCGACCACGGTCGCGCCCGGCGGCACGTCCTCGACCACCACCGTGTTGGCGCCGATCTTCGCCCCGTCGCCGACCGCGATCGGCCCCAGCAGCTTCGCCCCCGAGCCGACCGTGACGTTGTCGCCAAGGGTCGGGTGGCGCTTGCCGCGCTGGAAGCCGGTGCCGCCCAGAGTCACCCCCTGGTAGAGCGTCACGCAGTTGCCGATCCTCGCCGTCTCGCCGATCACCACGCCGGAGCCGTGGTCGATGAAGAACTCCCGCCCGATCTCCGCCGCCGGGTGGATCTCGACCCCGGTCACGGCGCGGGTCAGGTAGGCGATCACGCGCGGCAGCAGCGGCACGCCTGCGTTGCGCAACCGGTGCGCGAGCCGGTGCGCGAGCAGCGCCTGCACCCCGGCCCAGCTGGTCAGGATCTCGAAGCTGGAGACGCCCTGCGCGGCCGGGTCCCGGTCCCGGGCCGCGGTGACGTCAGCGCGGATCTCCGCAAAGAGGCGCCGGATCATGGTGCGAAGAAGGGTAGGGACATGTAGCGCTCGCCTGAATCGCAGACGATCGTCACGACCCTCCTGCCGGCCATCTCGGGCCGGCCCGCCACCTGCAAGGCGGCGTGGATGTTCGCCCCGGCGGAGATGCCCGCCAGCACCCCCTCGCTGCTCGCCGCCGCCCGCGCCGCCTCCAGCGCGTCCTCGTCGCCGACGGCGATGATCTCGTCGATCACCGAGCGGTCGAGCACGTCGGGGACGAAGCCGGCGCCGATGCCCTGAATTTTGTGCGGGCCGGGCTGGCCGCCGGAGAGGACCGGGGAGCTCTCCGGCTCGACCGCGACGACGAGTGCGTCGGGGGCCCGTTCCTTCAGCATCCGCCCCACCCCGGTGATCGTGCCACCGGTCCCGACCCCGGTGACGAAGGCGCCGATCTCGCCGTCGGTGTCGCGCCAGATCTCCTCTGCGGTGGTGCGTCGATGGGTCTCGGCATTGGCCGGGTTGGAGAACTGCATCGGCATGAAGGCCTTGCGCTGGTCGCGGATCTGCTCGGCTAGCGCCACCGCCTCGTTCATCCCGCCGAGGCTCGGCGTCTCCCGCACCTTCGCCCCGTAGGTGCGCAGCAGCTTGCCGCGCTCGCGGCTCATCCCTTCCGGCAGCGTCAGGATCAGCTCGTAGCCGCGCGCCGCGCAGACCATCGCCAGGGCGATCCCGGTGTTGCCGCTGGTCGGCTCGACCACCAGCGACCGTCCCGGCTTGATCTCCCCCGCCTCTTCGGCCGCGTCGATCATCGCCACCCCGATCCGGTCCTTCACCGACCCGCCGGGATTGAAGTACTCGAGCTTCGCGCAGACCTGGCCGTGGAGCCCGGCGCCGAGGCGCTCGAGCAGCACCATCGGCGTGTTGCCGACGACCGCGGAGGCCTCGGAGCCGATCCTCATCGGTGCCGCGGCGAGCGCAGAACCTTGAAGGCCCGTTCGGCGGGCGTCGGATCGGCGGCGCCATCCGCCACCGCCCGTACGGCGAAGCGGTACTTGCCCGGCCCGAGTTTCAGCACCTTCGGCGAGCTGCAGGCCGAGAACGACCCGACCGGGGTCTTCTTCTTCTTGGCTTTGCCGACCGGCGCCTTGACCAGCCGGCACTGGAACCTCGCGCCGAAGATCGAGGAGGAGAAGGTGAACCTGACCGTCGCCTTGCCGGACGCGACCTTGATCACTTTCTTCGGCCCTTTGGCGACCTTGGTGTCGGGCACCGGCTTCTGGGTCGCCGTGATCGGGTTGGTGGTGGTCGGCGGCGGGTTGGTGGTGGTCGTCGCCGGCGGTTCGACGCCGCTGACTTTGACAATCACACCGTTGTTCGTCCCCAATTCCGATTTGAGTGCGACGGTGCCACTGATCATCGGCGCGGCGCCGGCGGCGGGGGCCCAAACCAGCACCGCGATCAGGGCGACCGCGGCGGCGAGGAGCTTGGGAGCGAGACTCCGCATGCAGGGGCAGTCTAGCCGCGACCCGGGCGTCCGGCGAGGCGGTGGACGGATCAGCCCCGGGTGGGCTCGGCGCGGAAGAGGAAGTGATCGAAGCTGGCGTGTTCGACCTCGCCCGCCCGCTCCATGCCAATCTTCGCCGCGACCCGCAGCGAGGCGGCGTTGATCGGCAGGATCATCGCGAAGACCCGGTCGAGCTCCAACTCGCCGGCGAAGTCGAGCGCCGCGGCGGCGGCCTCGGCGGCGAAGCCCTCGCCGTGGCGCCGCGGGTCGATCGCCCAGAGCACCTCGACCCCGGCTTCGTCGCCGACGTCGGTCCACTTCAACCCGACCCGGCCGAGGTAGTCGCCGCCCTCCCGCTCCAGCACCGCCCAGGGGCCGAACCCGAAGCGCTCCCAGTGGCGCGCGTCTTCGTCCAGCCAGAGGTCGCCGTCGGCGGCGACGAAGGGCCGCAGCGGCCGTGGCCGCAGCCATTCGCCGATCACCGGGTCGGTGAGCAGCGCCCGGTAGCCGGGGCCGTCCCCCGGGCCCGGCCGGCGCAGCATCAGTCGCTCGGTGGTGCGCGCCGCCTCGCTCACGCCGCTGACTCTAGGCGCTAGCTGCCCAGCGGTCGCTCGGGGACGGCCGGGGATTCGAAGCCGAGGATCGCGCAGGTGGCCGGGATCGCAGGCGCCTCGGTAGCGTCGAGCCGCTTTTCGGCGTCGGCGCGGATTTGTTCGACTTCGCTGAAGGCGGCGGCGAGGGTCGTCGTCAGTTCCTTCCAGCCCTGCTCGTCGACCCGCATCGCGATCCAACTCAGGTGACGGTCGTCGCGGGCGTCGAAGGTCTCGGCCATCATCGCCGCGTCGGCGCGCGCGAAGAGTCCTTGGACCACCGTCTTGCTGATCCGCACCCGCTCCTCCTCGGTCAGCGAGGTCCAGTCGGCGTCGGAGAAGTACGCACGGCCGATGCCGCGGTAGACGTGTTCGATCGAGCCGCGCCGTTTGTTCTCCTCGATAACGGTGAGGCAGCCGTACTCCGCCAGCTCGCGGAAGTGGTACGCGACATGCGAGACATCCATGTTCTCGGGCGCGAAACCTTCACGGCAGAACTCGACCGGACTCAGGTCACGCTCGTTCGCCAGCGCCAGGATCCGAACCCTCAGGGGGTGCGAAAGCACGGCGGCAGCGGTGGAATTCTCGCGTTCGGCCCGGGTCGCCCTCATCGACTACCCCTTGGAACTGTTCGATCACTCGATTTCATTCGCGCGCAGCAGCATAGTGACCTAAAACGCGCGATTGCGTTGTGCTCGCCCCCTCCAACAGCTCTTGCAGGATGCATACAAAGAGTTTCGCCGTCCTCAGGACTGGACGGCCTCCAACATGCAACGGTCAGGGGAAGGGGGTGAGCATGAAGCTCTCCAATTGCGAGCAGCGGATTCCGTCCGCCTCGATCACCAAGGCGAACTAGCTTCGGACCGGAGGGCGGCCTCTCGGCGGCCGCCCTCCTTCGCCGTCCGGCGAGGGCTTAAGCGGTGGTCAGCGGGGCGTCGGTGAAGGTCACCGACGCCAGATGCAACGGACCGGCGGGCTCCTCATCGAGGCAGAGCGAGATCCCCTCGCGCAGTGCCTCGAACAACTCGTCCAGGGTCTCCCCCGCGGCGAAGCAGCCGGGCAGCTCCTTCACCTCGGCCCAGTAGGCATCGTCCTCAGCGTGGATGATCGCGGTCAAGTCCATCCTCCTCTCCATCGTAGCCTCGCCTCCCGCAGGATCGCCGCACTCAGACCCGGCGGATAGTCACGGCCCTTGTGGTGGGCAACGTGATCGGTCGTCGGCCTCTCTTGGTCATCTTCACCTGGTGCTTCCCGCCCGCCTCCCGCCTCCATCCCTGCGCTTCGAGCAGCCGGATCGCCTTTCTTTGGTTGAGCGTTCCCCGCATCGCGGGAGCGACGCTAGAGCCAGTATCGCCAGGGGACCTAGAAATTCACGGAATTGGCACAGAGGTGTCTGCGAGAAGTCGCAAAGGCGGGCCGAGACGGCGCGATTCGGATGCGCGAGGGGTCAGATGAAGTACATGCCGCTGCCGGCCTCTTCGGCCTCGCGGCGGGCGACTTCGGCGATCGTGGTCTGACCGAAGACCTTGCGCAGGGCGCCGACGCCCTCGGCCCAGATGCCGCCTGCCTCTTCGGCTTCGGAGCCGATTTTGCCGTCGAGGGTCTGGACGACCTCGAGGACGGTGATCTCTTCGGCCGGGCGGGAGAGGGTGTAGCCGCCGCGCATCCCCCGGTGGCTGGTCAGCAGGCCGGCGCGGCGGAGGGTCGAGAAGAGCTGCTCGAGGAACTGCTCGGGGATGTCCCGGCGTTCGGCCAACTCTTTGATCGGCACCGGTCGCTCCCCCGATCGAGCGAGCTCGGCAAGCGCAACGACCGCATAGCGCGACTTCGAGGTGATGGAGATCATCAGGACTTTCTACCGCACCGTCCGGCCTTGGTTAGGATCGACTCAAGTCTGGCGTGGCCCTCCACCCGGGTGCCCCCACCCAAAACAATCGATCGGAAGCAGTCCTGAGCGAACGCCCACATTGTCTTGTCGTGGACGTCCACCCGCTGGTGCGGTTGGGGGTCCGGGAAGTGCTGGCCACGGATTTCGAGGTGCAGGAGGCGGCGGGCCGCGAGGAGGCCCTCGACCTGATCCGCGACATCGGCGACTTCGACGTCGCGATCCTCGACATGGGCTGGCGCCGCAACGGCGACGGCCCTTCGATCAGCGGCACCGAGACGATCCGCGAGATGCACCGGGCGGCCCCGGTGCTGGCGATCGTCGCCCACGGCGAGCGGCCCGAGCGCCATCTCGCCAACGCCGCGATCGGCGCCGGCGCGGCCGCCTACGTCGCCCGCACCGCCGGGCCGGAGCAGATGCGCAAGGCAGTCCAGGCCGCAGCCGCGCAGGAGCGCTTCGTCGACGGCGACGTGCCGCCGAAAGGCAGCCGCGGGACGATCACCCGGCGCCAGCGCGAGATCCTGCAGCTGCTCGCCGACGGCGAGTCGACCACGGTCGCCGCGCGCAAGCTCGGCCTCTCCGAGGAGACCGTGAAGACCCATATGAAGAACACGCTCGCGCGGCTGGAAGCGAGAAACCGCAGCCACGCGGTCGCCATCGGCCTGCGCGAATCCCTGATCGTCTAAGCCCGGTCTCCCTGATGACGGGGGTCACGGATCTGAGGCGCTTGGACCAAGCAGGTCAAGGACGCAGGAAAGCGAAGTGAGGGGAGCGCACTTCAGTGCGTGACCCGAACTGAGCGACCGAGGACGCCGATATGCGCCGGTCCAGGCGCCTCAGATCCAGCCGCGGTCGCGGGCCGTGAGTACGGCCTGGGCGCGGTCGACGGCGCCGATCTTGCCGTAGACGTTGTGCAGGTGGGTGCGGATGGTCGAGACGGAGAGGTGCATCTCGGTCGCGATCTGCTTGTAGACCATGCCCTCGGAGAGGTGCCGGAGGACGTCGAGCTCACGCGCCGAGAGCGGGCACGGCTCGCTGATCCGACCCGAGTCGGCGGTCGCCAGGGGCAGCTCGTAGAGGAGGTCGCGGAGCGCCTCGGGGCCGAGCCCGATCCGCTCGCAGCTCGCCATCAGCCGCTCCGGCGCGATCGCCTCGCCGTTGGTGTAGTGGGCCACCATGTCGGCGGCCGAGACCATCGCCGCGAGGCCGTCGGCGTCCTCGGCGTGGTGCCGCTCGATCGCCACCGCGAGCCGCTGCGGCAGGTTCCAGCGCCGCGCCAGCACGCCGCCGACCAGCGCGTGGTCGATCCCCAGCTGCTCGCGTTCGTCGCGGAGCCGCTGCTCGGGGGTGCGCGAGGCGGCGTCGAAGTAGACCTTGTAGCCCGGGTGCAGGCGGGAGATGACGAGCCGGCCGATGTCGTGGAGGAGCGCCGCCGCGGCGAGCTCGTCGCGTTCGGTCCAGCCGACCGCGCGGCCGATCTGGTCGGCGGCCCGCTGGGTGGCGAGCGCGTGGACGCGGAAGCGCTCGGGTTTCAGCTCCCAGCCGCCGTTGGACTCGAAGAAGTCGAAGCTCGGCGCGGTGCCGGCGATCGCCAGCACGCCGGAGGGCTTCAGCACGTCGACCGCGTCGGGGATCCCGGCGACGCCGCCGGCGGTCATCCCGCCGCGGTTGGCGAAGCGGAGGACCGAGATCGCCAGGGCGACGTCGGACTCGACCGTTTCGACCAGCTCGCCGACGCGGGCGGTTTCCGCCGTCGAAGCGGCGATCACCCGCTCGCGCGACTCGATCAGGACCGGGAAGCGCTCGACAGCCTCGAAGGCCTCGGCCAGCCGGCTGCCGGGCGCGGGTGCGCCGCGGCCGTTGGATTTCGGACTCATATCCGCGGCTGCCATGGAGCGGCCACTCGTCTGCGTAGTCGTGCCTGCCATCTGGCACACCATCGGCAGATGTGCGGTGAGGGTTTAGCCGGAAAGGTCTATGTATTCAGGATGAGATCCGCGAATCGCGGGGAATTCGGCTCAGGAGGCGCCCTGAAGCCGCTCTGAGGCCGTCCGAACCCGGTCCAGGGTCTCCTCCCGGCCCAGTACCGAAAGCGACTCGAAGATCCCCGGTGAAACCGAAGTTCCAGTTATTGCCACGCGCAGAGGCTGGTAGAGGCGCCCCGCTTTGACGTCGAAACGGTCGAGCAGCGGTTCGAGCGCCCCCTCGATCGCCTCCGGCGTGAACGGCTCGACCGCTGTCAGCGCCTCGGCGGCGGCATCGAGCATCTCCCCCGTCCCCTCTTTCATCACCTTCGTCCAGGCCTTCTCGTCCTCGACCGGCGGCTCGTAGAGGAAGCGGATCAGCGGCCAGACCTCCGCCAGGGTCTGCGCTTTGTCCTGGGCGATCGCGCAGGCTTCGCGGAGACGGTCATCGGGCTCGCGGCCAAGGTGACGGGCGACCGCGACGGTGTACTCGTCGAGCGGCATCTCGCGCATGAAGCGCCCGTTCAGCCAGCGCAGCTTCTTCTCGTCGAAGATCGCCGCCGCCTTGCCGACGTCGGCGACCTCGAAACGGCGGATCAGCTCCTCGGTCGACATCAGCGTGGTGTCGTCGTCGGTGCCCCAGCCGAGCAGCGCCAGGTAGTTGCGGACCGCCGCGGGCAGGTAGCCGGCCTCGCGCAGCTCCTGCACCGAGGCGGCGCCGTGGCGCTTGGAGAGCTTCTTCCCGTCCGGGCCGTGGAGCAGCGGCAGGTGGGCGTAGGCGGGCGCCACGTGGCCGAGGGCTTGCAGGACGAGCAGCTGCTTCGGCGTGTTGGAGAGATGGTCGTCGCCGCGCACGACCTCGGTGATGCCCATCTCGGCGTCGTCGACGGCGACCGCGAAGTTGTAGAGGACGGTGCCGTCGGCGCGGGCGATCACGAAGTCGTCATACGAGGCGTTGGGAAAGGCGACCGGGCCGTGGATCAGGTCCTCGACGATCGTCTCGCCGTCGTCGGGCACGCGCAAGCGGAGGGCGGCGCCGGGCTCGTCGGTGGGCGTGCCGCGGTAGCCGCGGCCGGCGCCGTGCTCGGCCTTCCAGGCCTCGACGTCCTTGGCGGTAGCGGCGTCGCGGTAGGCGGCGCCGGACTCGAGCAGTCGGGCCAGCGCCGCGGCATGGCGGTCGGCGCGACCGGCCTGGGAGATCGGGCCCTCGTCGTAGGTGAGGCCGAGCCAGTCCATCGCGTCGAGGATCTGGTCGACGTTCTCGGCCGTCGAGCGCTCGCGGTCGGTGTCCTCGATCCGCAGGATCAGCGTGCCGTCGGCGGCGTGGCGGGCGGCGAGCCAGTTGTAGAGTGCCGTCCGCGCTCCCCCGATGTGCAAGGCACCGGTCGGCGACGGGGCAAATCGAAAGCGGGGGTTATCTCTTTCCATGTTCATCGGCGCTCACGTGTCCACCGCAGGCGGTCTCGACAAAGCAGTCGAGCGAGGGAGCGAACGCGGCTGCGAATCTATCCAGATCTTCAACCAGAGTCCGCGGATGTGGCGGCCGACGAACTATGGCGAGGACGATTTCGCCGCCTTCAGGGAGGCGATGGACGCCTCCAAGGTGGAAACGGTGATCATCCACGCCGTCTACCTGATCAACACCGCGACCAAAGACAAAGACCTGCGCAAGAAGAGTCAGGCGGCCCTCACCCACGCGCTGCGGATCGGCGACGGGATCGGCGCCGCGGGCGTCGTCCTCCACCCCGGCTCGACCCTGGGCGATCCGCTGCAACCGTCCCTGAAACGCGCCGCCAAAGTGATCAAAGCCGCGCTGAAAGACACCGACCACTGCAAGCTCCTGCTCGAGCAGACGGCGGGCCACAAAGGCCTGATCGGCCGTGATTTCGACGAGACGGCGGAGCTGATCGAGCTGGCGGGCGGCGGCCCGCGCCTGGGCCTCTGCCTCGACTCCTGCCACATGTTCGTGCAGGGCTACGACATCACCGACGAAGAGCACCTCGCCGCGGTCCTCGACGAAGCCGACGAGAAGGGCGGGATCGAGCGCCTCGGCGCCGTCCACGTGAACGACGCCGCCGTCCCGCTCGGCTCCCACCTCGACCGCCACGCCAACATCGGCAAAGGCGAGATGGGGCGCAAGGGCCTCGCCGCCTTCCTCTCCGAGCCCCGCTTCGAGGGCCTCCCCGCGACCCTGGAGACGCCCGGTCCGGAAAAGAAAGGGTCGAGCAAGGCCGAAGTCACCCTGGCCCGCAGATTGCGCCGAGAAGGGCTCAAACGCCGCGAAAAGTAGGGGCGTTCGCAGTTATGGCCGGATAGCGGCCATAACTGCGAACTCACCCGGGGATCAACCGGCGAGGAAGTGGTCGACGACCTTGGCGAAGGCGACCCGCTGCTGGAAGAGGAAGGCGTGGGCGCCGGCGAAGAGGCGCAGGCGGGCGCCGGGGATGCGGGCGGCGATCCGTTCGAGGTTCGCCGGCGGCACGACCGGGTCGACGCGGCCACCGGTCGCCAGGGTCGGGACCGCGAGCGAGCCGAGGGCGCGGAAGTTGGCTTCGCGGCGCAGCCAGGGGTCCTCGGCGGCGACCTCGGCGTCGGTGGTCGTCGCGGCGACGTGGAAGTCGTTCGGGATCAGGCCGCTGCGACTGGCGCTGACCAGCCTGCCGGCGAAGGCGAACCCCTCGCTGAGCTGGCGCGGCGGATAGAGCTCGCCGAGGATCTCGGCCAGGGTCGGATCGGGGTTGCTGTCGACTTCCTGCTCGTGGCGCGTGCCGAGGACCGTGCGCGAACCGCCCGGGTTGGTCCCGGCGAGGACCAGGCGGTGGACCCGGCCCGGATGGCGGATCGCCAGCTGCTGGGCGACGAAGCCGCCCATCGACCAGCCCAGCACGTCGGCGCGATCGAGACGGATCGCAGCCATGAAC
>MKSH01000063.1:10935-11136 GCA_001898095.1 Solirubrobacterales bacterium 70-9
CGACGCCGGGGTAGTCCAGCATCACCAGGCGGTGGTGCGGGGCCAGCAGGTGTAGAAGCGCCGGGTCCCATTCGGCCATCGTCGAGCCGGTCCCGATCAGCATCACCAGCGGCGGGCCGCTGCCGCGTTCGTAGTAGGCGATCTGCCCGCCGTGCACCTTCGCGTGGCGGACCTGGGCCTGGAAGGCGGCCACCGGGGACG
>MKSH01000064.1:0-183 GCA_001898095.1 Solirubrobacterales bacterium 70-9
GGTGGGGACGGGCGGCGGCCGCCCAGACGGCGGGGTCGAAGGGCGCGCAGAGGCAGCCCGCGATGCCGGTGAGGAGGTAGGGGGCGATGCCGACCGGGGTGGAGAGGACCGGCACGTCGCAGGCGAGCGCCTCGATCGCCGCCATGCCGAAGCCCTCGTAGTCCGAGGTGACGAGGACGGCGT
>MKSH01000064.1:463-614 GCA_001898095.1 Solirubrobacterales bacterium 70-9
GAGGCGGACCTCGAGCGCTGGCGCACCGAGTCCGACCGGGTGCGGAAAGAGCTGGAACTGCAGCACGAAGAAGAGCTGGCGAAAGAGCGGCAGGCGAAAGAGATGGCGATCGCCGCCGCCGAAGAACGGCTGGGCGAGATCGAGGAGCACA
>MKSH01000064.1:645-10701 GCA_001898095.1 Solirubrobacterales bacterium 70-9
CGAGCGTCGCGCCGAGGAGGCCGAGAAGGCGGTCGCCGCGGAGAGCGCCCGGGCGCGCGAAGGCGCCGCCGGCTGGTTGCGCGACCGCATCGACCAGATCCGCCGGGAGGGCGGGGAGCGATAGCCGCGGTCGCCGAGTACGACGTCGTCGTCGTCGGCGGCGGCGCCGCCGGCCTCTGGACCGCCCTCCGTGCCGCCGAGCAGGGGGGTCGCGTCTGCGTGGTCTCGCGCACGCCGCTGTCCCAGAGCGCCAGCTTCTGGGCGCAGGGCGGATTGGCGGCGGCGCTCGAACCGGGCGACTCGCCCGCGCGCCACGCCGAGGACACGCTCGCCGCCGGACGCGGCCTCTGCCGGCCGAGCGCCGTCCAGGTGCTGGTCGAGGAGGCCCCGGCCGCGGTCCGCGACCTGCAGGCGCGCGGCGTCGACTTCGACCTCGACCACGAAGGGCGGCTGGCGCTCGGCCTCGAGGGCGGCCACTCGGCCCGCCGCATCGTCCACTCCGGCGGCAGTCAGACCGGCCGCGAGATCACCTCGAAGCTGGCGGCGATGGTCGCCAAGGACGAGCGGATCGAGGTGCGCGAGGGAACTTCCGCGACGGCGCTCTGGTCCGACGGCTTCCGCTGCCACGGGGTGATCACCGACGAGGGTGCCTTCGGCTCGCGGGCGACCGTGCTGGCGACCGGCGGCGCCGCGGCCCTCTGGCGGCGGACCACCAACCCGCGCGGGGCGATCGGCGCCGGGCCGGTCTTCGCCGCCGCCGCCGGGGCCGACCTCGCCGACCTCGAGTTCTGCCAGTTCCACCCGACCGCGGTCTACCTCCCCGACACCCGCTTCGACGGCCTCCTGATCACCGAGGCGATCCGCGGCGAGGGGGCGAAACTGCTCGACGCGGCGGGCGAGCGCTTCACCGACGAGCTCGCCCCGCGCGACGCGGTCAGCGCGGCGATCCTCGCCAAGATGCGCGAGGAGGGCAGCGCCGCGGTCCGCCTCGACCTGCGGGCGATCGACCCGGCCCGCTTCCCCAACGTCTTCACCTCGCTGGCCGAGGCCGGGCTCGATCCGCGCGGCGAGCCGGTTCCGGTCGCCCCCGCCGCCCACTACACGATGGGCGGGATCGTGGTCGACCTCGACGGGCGCTCCTCGTTGCCCGGCCTGTACGCGGTCGGCGAGTGCTCCTGCACCGGCCTCCACGGCGCCAACCGGCTGGCCTCGAACTCGCTCAGCGAGTGCTTCGTCTTCGGCGGGCGGGCGGCGCGGGCGGCGCTCGGCGAGCCCGACCCCGGGGAGCGTCCGGCGGAGCCCGAGTGGCGCTTCACCCCGCCGACCCGGGAGACCCGCGACGCGGTCTGGCGCCGCGCCGGCCCGCTCCGCAACCCGACCGACCTCGCCTGCCTGATCCCCGACCCCTACCCGCTGGCGAAAGCGATCGGCACCGCGGCCCTCGACCGCAAGGAGTCGCGCGGCGGCCACCTGCGGACCGACTGCCCGGAGACCGACCCGGCGCTCGACGGCGTCCACGTCGTCTTCGCCCCCGACGGCACCGTCCGCCGCGAGACCTGGGAGTAGCTTCCCCCCGATGCTGCTCGGGGTAGACGTCGGCGGGACCTTCACCGACGCGGTCCTGCTCGACGACGGGGCGGTGCACACGGCGAAGGTGCCGACCACGCCGGGGGAGGAGTCGAAGGGGGTGATGGCGGCGATCGAGGCCGTCATCGCGGAGGCGGCCGCCGATCCCGCCGACGTCGAGCTCTTCTCGCACGGGATGACGGTGGGGACGAACGCGCTGCTGGAGGAACGCGGGGCGCGCACGGCGCTGATCGCCACCCGCGGCTTCGCCGACCTGCTCGAGATCGCCCGCCAGGACCGGCCCAGCCTCTACCACCTCTGCGCGCCGAAGCCGACGCCGCTGATCGCCCCGGAGCTGAAGTTCGAGGCGGCCGAGCGGACCGGTCCGGAGGGGATCGTCGAGCCGCTGGCCGCGGGCGAGCCGGAGCGCCTCGCCGCGGCGCTCGCCGACGCGGGCGCCGAGTCGGTCGCCATCTGCCTCCTCTTCAGCTACCTCGACCCGACCCACGAGTGCCGGCTCGCCGAGTTCCTCCGCGAGCGCCTCCCCGACCTCCACGTCTCCGCCTCGCACGAGGTGCTGCCGCGCTTCCGCGAGTACGAGCGCGCCTCGACCACGGCGATCGACGCCTACCTCTCCCCCTTGCTCGGCCGCTATCTCGGCCGGCTCACCGAGGCGACCGCGGCGGCGGGCCTGCCGGCGCCGCAGGTGATGCTCTCCTCCGGCGGCGTCGCCCCGGCCGGCGAGGCGGCGCGGGCCGGGGCCTGGAGCGTCCTCTCCGGCCCGGCGGGAGGCGCGGTCGGCGCCGGGCTCCTCGCCCGCCTCTCCGGCGACGGCAACGCGCTCGGCTTCGACATGGGCGGGACCAGCTGCGACGTCTGCGTGGTCGAGGACGGCGCCGTCCGCCGCACCGACTCGCGCTCGATCGACGGCCGCCCGATCCAGCTGCCCACGGTCGACGTCCACACCGTCGGCGCGGGCGGCGGCTCGATCGGCTGGCGCGACCAGGGCGGCGCGCTGCGGGTCGGCCCGCGCTCGGCGGGAGCCGTCCCCGGGCCCGCCTGTTACGGGCGCGGCGGCGCCGAGCCGACGGTCACCGACGCCAACCTCCTGCTCGGCAACCTCGCCGCCGACTCGACCCTGGCCGGCGGCGTCGCGCTCGACGCCGAGGCGGCCGAGCGGGCGGTCGGCGCGCTGGCGAAGGAGCTCGGGCTCGACCCGCTGGACACCGCCGCCGGGATCGTCCGCGTCGCCAACCAGGAGATGGTGCGGGCGCTCCGCGTGGTCACGGTCGAGCGCGGCGTCGACCCGCGCCGCTTCGCCCTCCTCCCCTTCGGCGGCGCCGGCCCGATGCACGCCGCCGCGATCGCCGCCGAGCTCGGCATCGACCGCCTCCTCTGCCCCCGCGCCGGCGGCGTCCTCTCCGCCTTCGGCCTCTGCGCCTCCGACCGCCGCCGCGACACCGCCCGCACGGTGATGCTGAGCGGCGACGACCTCACCGCCGAGCGCATCGCCGCCGCCGTCTCCGACCTCCGCAACTCGGTTGACGGGCCGAAAAGCGCTGATATAGAGCGCTTTTCGGCCCGTCAACAGCGAGGCCTCGCGGAGGCCCGGGCCGAGGTGGTCTACGGGATGCGCTACGCCGGTCAGGCTTTCGAGCTCCCCGTCCCCGGCGATCCCGATCCCGACCCCGCCGACCTGATCGCCGGCTTCGAGGAGGCCCACGAAGACCGCTACGGCCATCGCGATCCCGACGGCTCCGTCGTCCTGGTCGACATCCGCCTCGCCCTCGTCATCGACGGCCCCGAACCGCGCCCGGCCGCCGCAGGCGACGGCACCCTCGAAGAGTCCTCGCGCAATGTCCGCTTCGATGACGAATGGGTCGAGACGCCCGTCCTCCGAGGCGACCCCGAAGCCGGCCGCACCGCCGCGGGTCCCGTCGTCTTCGAGCTCCCCGAGGCCACCCTCGTCCTCCCGCCCAGCTGGAGCGCGGAAGTGGACGAGTTCGGGACGATCACCGCCGCGCGCTCGCCCCCGGAGGCCAGATGATCGATCCGATCACCCTCCAGGTGATGATCGGCGGCCTCGGCGCCGCCTGCGAGGAGATGGGCGCGACCCTGATCCGCTCGGCCTACTCGGCCAACATCAAGGAGCGTCACGACTGCTCGACCGCCCTCTTCGACGCCACCGGCGAGCTGGTGATGCAGGCCGAGCACATCCCGGTGCACCTGGGCTCGATGCCCGACGCCGTCGCCGCCGTCCTCGACGAGGAGCACGAGCCGGAGGTCGAATGGATCCTCAACGACCCCTACCGCGGCGGCACCCACCTGCCCGACATCACGCTGGTCTCCCCGGTCTTCATCGACGGCGAGCTGTTCGGCTTCGCCGCCGCCCGCGCCCACCACGCCGACGTCGGCGGCCCGACCCCCGGCTCGATGCCCGCCTTCTCCCGGCGCCTCGACGAAGAGGGCGTCGTCATCCCCCCAACCCGCATCGAAGGGGTGCGTTCGCAGATAACGACAACAGTTGTGGATAAGTGCGAACGCACCGGGGGGACGCTTGACGAGATCGTCGCCGAGATGCGGAACCCGCGGCAGCGGCTCGCCGATCTGCGCGCGCAGCAGTCGGCCAACCGGGTCGGCCGGCTGCGCCTCGCCGAGCTGGCCGAGCGCCACGGCGTCGCCGGCCTGCGCAAGGGGATGGCCGAGATCCTCGCCTACTCCGAGCGCCGCACCCGCGCCGCCCTCGCCGCGCTCCCCGACGGCACCTACACGGCCGAGGACTTCCTCGAAGACGACTCGCCCGACGGCGAGGAGCGCGACGTCACCCTGCGGGTCACCGCGACGATCGCCGGCGAGACGCTCCACCTCGACTTCGACGGCACCGACCGCCAGGTCGAGGGCAACCTCAACTGCCCGCTCTCGGTGGCGAAATCGGCGGCTTTCTTCGCCGTCCGCGTCCTCACCGACCCCGACGCCCCACCCTGCGCCGGCGCCCACCGGCCGATCGAGGTCACCGCCCCACGCGGGTGCCTGCTGAACGCCGAGCCGCCCGCGGCGGTCGTCGCGGGCAACGTCGAGACCTCGAGCCGGGTGGCCGACCTGGTGATCGCGGCGCTCGCCGGCGCCCGCCCGGTCCCCGCCCAGGGCCAGGGAACGATGAACAACCTGACCCTCGCGGGCGAGGGTTTCACCTACTACGAGACGCTCGGCGGCGGCCAGGGCGCCTGCCCCGACGCCGACGGCCCGAGCGCGATCCACGTCGCGATGTCGAACACGCTGAACACCCCGATCGAGGCGCTGGAGACCGAGTTCCCGCTGCGCGTCCGCGAGCTCGCGATCCGCCGCGGCTCCGGCGGCGCGGGCGCCCATCGGGGCGGCGACGGGCTGGTCCGCGAGCTGGAAGCGCTGGCCCCGATGCGCTTCACGCTGCTCACCGAGCGGCGCCGCCGGGCCCCGCGCGGCCGCGACGGCGGCAAAGACGGAACACCCGGCCAGAACCTGCGTGACGAACATCACCTTCCGTCCAAGAGCGAGGGAGATTTGGCTCCAGGAAACCGTTTGCGGATCGAGACGCCGGGCGGCGGAGGCCTGGGTGATCCCTAAATTTCGCCACCAATTATTTGGTGTTTCGCGCGGGCTTCTCTAGAATCCGCTCCCTCGGGTGGGCACCGCGGCCTTTCACACGGCCTCATTTCAAGCGCCCAGCCCCCTATTTATCGAACACGACCTCCCCAGGTACTGACTTCAAATGCCAATCGCTCTCAAGGAATGGGCTGTAACGGTCCGCGCCCTCGCCGAGGGTGAGCAGTTGCTCACGCTCCGTAAGGGCGGAATTCGCGAGGAGAACAAGCACTTCGAACTGGAGCACGAGCGGTTCTTCCTCTATCCGACCTTCGACCACCAGCGGAACGACCTGGTCCGGGAATCGCATCATCCCGAGCTGCGTCGCGCCCTCGAGGAGGGCGTCTGGCCCGACGAGGAGCCGCCGCCGAAGGCCCTGATCCAGGACGGTGGGATCCCCCAGCCCGACCGCGTGCGACTGCGCGCCTGGGCGGAAGTCACCGACCACGTCACGATCGAAGACCGGCGGACGCTCGACTGCCTCTCGCCGTACTACATCTGGACGCCGGATTACGCCGAGAAGCGACTCGCCTGGAAGCGTCGTCACCCGCTCCACATCCTGCTGCTGCGGGTCCATCGCATCCCCCGCCCGGTCACGGTGCGGGTCCGCGACGAGTACCACGGCTGCCGCTCCTGGGTCGAGATCGACCGTGACCTCCCCTTCGAGGGCACCCCGGTCATGGCCGACGAAGAGTTCGACCGCGCCCGTGCGGCGATCCGCGAGGTCTGCGAGCAGGCCGAACCGGCGCTCGTCTAGCCCGGCTCTCGTTTGAAGAACCGCTTCGGGTACTAGTCTCGACCCATGTCCTGGGTCGAGACTGAGTCCCTCTCTTTCACCGCGCGGCACGACTCCGAAGACGCCGCCTTCGCCGATCGCACGCTCGACCGACTGGAGACGCTGCGGCTGCGACTGGAAGACCGCTTCGAGAAGATGCCGGCCGAGGTCACGGTCGTCATCCACACGAACCCGCTCTCGCTGACAGCAGCCCACCCGTTCCTGCCCGCGGCCCGCTGGGCGGCGGCGCCGGCCGGCCGCCGCTACCTCGTCGGCTGGCCGATGGCAACCGAGCTGCACGTCCTCAACGACCGTCACATGGATAAGCGCGCGGCGGGCGAGGACTCGCTGGAAGCGCTGCGCGGCACCTCCGAGCGCCTCTACGCGCAGCTGGTGATCGCCACCAACAACACCGCGCTGCCGCCCTCCTGGACCCCGCGCCGCTTCGCCCGCTACCTGCGCTGGGCCTGGCTGGTCGAAGGCGGCGCCCAGTACTTCTCCCGCCAGGTCGGCCTCTACCGCGGCGCGGTGCTGCTGCGCCTGCGCGGCGGTGGCCGCATCTCCTTCCCGCCGACCCGCCGCGACGCGGTGATCCTCGGCGGCACGATCTTCGACCTGCTGGAGAACGAGCGCGGCCCCGAGGCCTGCGAGCGCCTCGTCGACGGTCTCCTCCCCGGCGGCCCCGCGGTCACCCTGGAAGACGCCTTCGACGCCCGCTTCCGCGACATCGAGGGCGCCTGGCGCGACTACCTGCGGGAGATGGCGAACCCCGCCGGCGTCAGATAGGCGCGCAGGTCGGCGACGACGGCATCGGGCGTCGCCTCCATTTGATCGCCGGTGTAGCGCCGAGTTTCGATCCCGCGCCCGCGGAGCGCGAGGTCGCGCGTGGACCCGGTGGTTGACCAGGGGACGTGGGAGGTCGTGGCCCTCGCAGAGGTCTCCACCGTTCCGAGGGTTCGGGAGCGGTGATATCGGAGCCCGGGCCGCGGCTTACGACGAACTGGCGCCGAAGGTGACATGGACCGGGCCGGGGATCGGCCGGAGGAACTGCCACAGCGCCGCGGCACTCGTATGGCTCAGGACCGCTCCGTCAACCCGCGGCGAGCACCGCCAGCTGAGGTGCGTCCCAAGCCGGACGCCCGCAGTCACGATCCCATGCTGCCGACCCGCGATCGCCGCAATCTTCGAGTCGGCTATGGAGAGCTCCTCCGCATAGGGGGAGTAAGGCTCCACAGCCCCGATCTCGCCCCCCGGAGCGCGGGAAGGAACGCGCTCAGCCGGAGATTTCGAAGGCGATCCAGATCAGGACGATCGCCACTACCAGGCCGGCGACGACGAACATCGCCAACCGCTGCGGGGTCATCGGATCGCCGCCGGTCGCCCGCAGGTGCGCTTCGTCCTCGAGCTCTTCCCGCTCTTCGCCCTCGGACTCGGTCATCGTCTCGGCGAGGATCTCGCGGGCCCGGTCGGCGTGGTCCTTGTTCACCCAGATGTCGCGCGGGCCGGCGACGAGGAAGTCGGGGTTGTCGAAGCCACCGGCGCGTTTGAGGATGCTTGGGATGTTCGACTCCTGCAGCAGCGCCTGGAGCATCTCCGCTTCCGCCTGGTTGCGGGCGAAGCCGACCTTGATCAGCTTGCCGCCGCCCCCGCCGCCCCCGCCACCGCCGTCGTCGCCGCGGTTCCCGCCGCCTCCGTGGGAGCCGCGCGAGTGGGCGCCGCGATGTTTCGTTTGCTGAGCCATGTCCTGACCTTTTCTATCCGATTTCGAGCTCGGCGTCCGCGATCTTCAGATCGGCGAGGTGAAAAGCCTGGACGTCGGGGTTCTCGGCATCGGCCAGCGAGATGATCACGTAGATGGGTTCGGGCCAGTTCTGCGCCTGGTTCACATCGGTCTGCGACGGATAGGCGGCGCTCTTCGTGTGCGAGTGGTAGATCGCCAGCAGCTCGCCGTCTGCTTCGATCTCCTTCAACGCGTCGAACTGGCCCTGCGGGTCCATCTCGTAGCGCAGCGGGGTCGCCGCCGCGTTCACCACCCGGACCGCCTTGGTCGCCACCCCGTCGGCCCCGCCGATCATGCCGCAGCACTCGTTCGGCAGGTCCTCGCGGGCGTGCGCGACCATCTCGTCGACCAGCTCCTGGGAGATCTTCACGCCCGCGAGATTACTGGGCCGACGCCCGGGCGCCCGCCCCGCCCCTCCGACCGCCCTTCGAGGTGTCAAGCGCCCGTATGGATCCGGTGCGACGCGACATCTTCCGCCGCTCAAATACTCCTGAGCGCTAGAAGTTGCGGTGGGCGGTTACCACCAGACCGTCGAGTCGAGGTTCTCGATCTCCTCGAGCGGCTTCGTGTAGATGCCCGAGGAGAGGTACTTCCAGCCGTCGTCGGGGATCAGGAAGACGACGTTGCCGGAGTCGAGCTCCCCGGCGATCCGCGCCGCCACCCGGGCGACGGCGCCGCCGGAGACCCCGGCGAAGATGCCCTCCTCCTCGAGCAGCTTCTTCGTCCAGACGATCGCGTCGCGGTTGGCGACCATGATTTTGCGGTCGAAGAGGTTGATGTCGATGATCGGCGGGATGAAGCCGTCGTCGAGGGAGCGCAGGCCCTGGACCAGCTCCCCCTGCATCGGCTCGGCGGCGACGACCAGCGTCTCCGGGTCGGCCTCCTTCAGCCGCCGGCCGTTCCCCATCAGGGTGCCGCCGGTGCCGAGGCCGCCGACGAAGGCGGCTACCGAATCGAGCTCTTCGAGGATCTCCACCGCGGTGCCGTTGTAGTGGGCCAGCGGGTTCGCCTCGTTGCCGTACTGGTAAGGCATGAAGAAGCCGGGCTGCTCGGCCAGCTCGAGCGCCACCTCGACCGCCCCGTTGGAGCCCTTCGCCCCCTCCGAGTAGACGATCTCGGCGCCGTACATGCGCAGCAGCTGGGTGCGCTCCTCGGTGACGTTGTCGGGCATCACGACCTGCAGCGGGTAGCCCTTGCGCCGGCAGATCATCGCCAGCGCGATGCCGGTGTTGCCGGAGGTCGGTTCGAGGATCGTCTGCCCCGGCTCGATCGCCCCTTCGGCCTCCGCCTTCTCGATCATCGAGCGGGCGACGCGGTCCTTCACCGAGCCGGTCGGGTTGTGGCCCTCCAGCTTCGCGAAGATCCGCACCTCCTCCTTCGGCGAGAGGCGCTTGAGCTCGACCAGGGGCGTGTTGCCGATCGATTCGACGACGTCGCCGAAGCGGCCCCCGCAGGGTCTGTTCAGGACTGGATCTGGTGCCATGACGTTGCCGGTTGCCCCCTCACTTCAGAAAGTGTAGCGAGGGTCAGGCAGTGCGATGCGCCCAGCCGGTCAAGAACTCCCGCGTCCGCAGGGCGAGCCAGAACTCGATCCGGTCGGCGGGGCGAGCGCGAGTCACCGCCCCCTCCCCCGATGCCGGTGTTTGGACGGTTGTCAAAAAATGCGGCGGCCAGATTGGCCACCGGTCAACGCATCGGGACCGGCCCGCGCTGCATACTTCGCCGTACAGTGCGGCGCAGCACCATGGGGGTCGCGCACCACTGCGGCAAATCTGACCTGGGGGCTTGAGCAGCCCGGCCGTGCGGCCGTATGTTCATTCCGTCCAATCCAGAATGGAGGCAGCACTCGATGACCAAGATCCGGCCCGCCGCGCTCTTCGCGGCGCTCCTGCTGGCGATCGCCGCGCTTGTCGTGGCCGGTTGCGGCGGCGGGAGCAGCAGCTCGAGCTCGGGCAGCACGAGCGAAGAAACCAGCGAAAGCTCCGGCGGAGGCGCCGAAGAAACCGAAGGCGGTGAAGAAGAAGCCGAAGGCGGCGGCGAAACGCTGACCGTCGGCTCCGACATCCCCTATCCCCCGTTCGAGCAGGGGAAAAAGGGCAACTACACCGGCTTCGACGTGGAATTGATGGAAGCGATCGGCAAAGAGATCAATCGCGAACCTGAATTCATCGACTCCTCCTTCGAAACGATCTTCCGCGACGTCGCACAGGGGAAGTTCGAAGCGGTGATGTCGGCGGCGACGATCACCGAAGAACGCGAAAAGGTCGTCTCCTTCTCGCTGCCGTACTACCTCTCCGAACAGGCGATCCTGGTC
>MKSH01000064.1:10719-11261 GCA_001898095.1 Solirubrobacterales bacterium 70-9
TCGTCGCCGCCCAGCAGGGCACGACCGGCCTCGAACTCGGCAAGGAAAAAGCCGAAGCGAAGGAACTCCGGCCCTACCCCGAAGGCCCTGACGCCGACAACGCGCTGAAGGCCGGGACGGTCGAAGCGGTGATCATCGACGCGCCGGTGGCGAAACAGCAGGCCGAAGAACTCGGCGGCATCGAAATCGTCGAAAAAGTCCCGACCGACGAAACGTACGGGATCGCGGTCGCCCAGGAATCGACCGAACTGCTGGAACAGATCAACGAAGGCCTGAAGAAAACCATCGAAGACGGCAGCTACGCCAAGGTCTACGAAAAGTGGTTCAAAGAAGAACCGCCGATCGAAGGTCTCGAAAAAGCGATCGAAGAAGCCGAAGCAAAGTGACGATCGCCAGGTAGCGAAAGACGTATAAGAGAGGGGGCGCCAGACGGTGCCCCCTCTTTGATTGGGAAATCAAGCAGCAGGGAGCAGGAGCCAACGTGAAGGTCTTTTTCGAACAGTACTTCGACTTCCACATCATGGGAGAACACTTCGGGGAAG
>MKSH01000064.1:11327-11755 GCA_001898095.1 Solirubrobacterales bacterium 70-9
CCCCCGTCCGCTTCCTGACGATCGCCTACATCGACGTCCTGCGGGCGATCCCGCTGCTGATCATCATCCTGATGATCTCCGGCGGCGTCCCCTTCCTCACCTTCATCCCGAAAGACATCCGCATCCCCGAGTGGCTGGGCAAGCCCGACCCGTTCTGGTACGGCGTCGCCGGACTCGTCTTCGTCTACGGGGCCTACACGGCGGAGGTCTACCGGGCCGGGATCGAAGCGGTGCCGAAAGGCCAGATGGAGGCGGCGCGCTCGCTCGGCATGAGCCACTTCCAGGCGATGCGCCTGGTCATCGTCCCCCAGGGCGTGACGAAAATCCCGGCGCCGATGCTGAACGAATTGATCTCGCTGCTGAAGGACACGACGCTGGTCAGCGTGATCGCCTTCGGCGAGTCGGTCCTGGTCAGCCGCGAAATCCTC
>MKSH01000064.1:11789-16314 GCA_001898095.1 Solirubrobacterales bacterium 70-9
CAAAATCTCCCGCGGCGCCCACATCGAGGTCGCCTGATGGCGGAGCCGATGCTGCAGCTGAAGGGTGTCCACAAACGCTACGGCCAGCTCGAGGTGCTGAAAGGCGTCGACCTCGACGTCGCCAAAGGCGAAGTGATCTGCATCCTCGGGCCGAGCGGCTCGGGCAAGAGCACCCTGCTGCGCTGCGTGAACCTGCTGGAGCCGCCGGAGCAGGGCGAGATCTTCCTCGAGGGCAAGGACATCTGCAAGGGCCCGGGCTCGGGTACCGGCGAGTCGAGCTGGAACCTCGACTTCGTCCGCCAGCGGGTCGGCATGGTCTTCCAGCAGTTCAACCTCTTCCCCCACAAATCGGTGCTGGAGAACGTCACCCTGGCGCCGCAGAAGGTGCTCGGCAAATCGAAGCGGGAGGCGGAGGAGAAGGGCCGCGCCCTGCTCGAGCGGGTCGGTCTCGGCGATCGCCTCAGCCAGTACCCGGAAACGCTCTCCGGCGGTCAGCAGCAGCGCGTCGCGATCGCCCGCGCGCTGGCGATGGAACCGCATGTGATGCTCTTCGACGAGGTCACCTCGGCCCTCGACCCGGAGCTCGTGAAAGAGGTCCTCGACACGATGCGCGAGCTGGCCGAGGAAGGGATGACGATGCTCGTCGTCACCCACGAGATCGGCTTCGCCCGCGAGGTCGGCGACCAGGTCGTCTTCATGGACGGCGGCGTCGTGGTCGAGCAGGGCGACCCGAAAGCGGTCCTCGACCACCCCAAAGAGGAGCGCACCCAGAAATTCCTCGGCCTCGTGCTCGAGCGCTGAGCGCCAAGCTCGCCGTCACGTTTTAGACGGCTCGTGCGTCTACCCCTCAGAACCAGATTCTGAGGAGGTACTGATGCAACGCAAGTGGTGGACCCTGCTCGCCGTCACGGTGGCGACCTTCATGCTGCTGCTCGACATCACCGTGGTGAACGTCGCGCTGCCCTCGATCCGCGCGAGCCTGCACGCCAGCTTCGGCGACCTGCAGTGGGTGGTCGACGCCTACTCCCTGACCCTGGCGGCGCTGGTCCTCACCGCGGGCTCGCTGGCCGACCGCTTCGGCCGCCGGCGCGTCTTCGAGATCGGGCTGGGGATCTTCTCGCTCGCCTCGCTGCTCTGCGCGCTGGCGCCCGACCCGCTCTTCCTCAACCTCGCCCGGGCCCTGCAGGGCGTCGGCGGGGCGATCATGTTCGCGGTCTCCCTCGCCCTGGTCGCGCAGGAGTTCCCGGCGGGTCGGGAGCGCGGCACCGCGATGGGCATCTACGGCGCCTCGATCGGGGTCGCGGTGGCGGTCGGGCCGCTGATCGGCGGCGGCCTCACCGACTGGCTCGGCTGGGAGTCGATCTTCTACGTCAACGTGCCGATCGGGATCGCCGCGATCGCGATCAGCCGCACGCGCCTGCGCGAGACCCGCGACCCCGCCGCGGGCGCCGTCGACTGGCCCGGCGTCGCCACCTTCACGGCGGCGCTCTTCACCCTCGTGCTGGCTCTGGTGCGGGGCAACGACGACGGCTGGGGCAGCACCCCGATCGTCGCCCTGTTCGCCGGGTCGGCGGTGCTCTTCGCCGCCTTCCTCGCGATCGAGCGCCGCTCGGCGGCGCCGATGTTGCCGCTTGGCCTCTTCCGCCGCCCGGCGTTCACCGGCGTCCAGATCGGCGCCTTCGCCGTCTCGGCCTCGATCTTCGCGCTCTTCCTCTACGTCACCCTCTACCTGCAGAACTACCTCGGCTACTCGCCCCTGCAGGCGGGGCTGCGCTACCTGCCGATCACGATCGTCAGCTTCTTCTTCGCTCCGCTGGCGGGCGCGCTTCTCTCGCGCCTCCCGGCCCGGCTGATGATGGGCGCCAGCCTTGCGGTGATCGGGGTCGGCCTGCTGCTGATGACCGGGCTCGACGCCGGCGACGGGTGGACCGCGATGCTCGCCGGCCTGGTCGTCGTCGGCGCCGGGGTCGGATTCCTGAATCCGGTGATCGCCGACGTCGCGCTCAGCGTCGTGCCGAAGGAGCGCAGCGGCATGGCGGCGGGGATCAACGACACCTTCCGCCAGGTCGGCGTCGCGGTAGGCGTCGCCGTCTGGGGCGCGATCTTCGTCGGCCGCGGGGCCGACAAGGTCGCCGCGCTGACCGCCGGGACGCCGGCCGCCCACGGCGACCACCCGCGCCAACTGGTCGAAGCGGTCTCCTCCGGCGCCCTCCCCCAGGCGCTCGCCCAGATCCCGGCGGGCGCCCGCTCAAGCGTCGGCGCCGCCGCCCGGGAAGGGTTCCTGGCGGGCTTCAACGACGTCCTCACTCTCGGTGCCCTTGTTGCCTTCGCCGGTGCCGTCGCCGTCCTCGCACTGGTGCGCGAGCGCGACATCGAGCGGGAACCGCTCGAGGAGGAACAAGAGGCGGGCCGGGCCACCTACGACGGGGTCGGCGCCCCGAGCCCGGCGGCCTCGCGATGATGTCGACGATGGAAGGGCCCGAAGCGCTGGCCGAGCAGTTCGAGGCGGCGCGGCCGTACCTCGAGGCGGTCGCCTACCGGATGCTGGGTTCGGTGGCCGAGTCCGAGGACGCGGTGCAGGAGTCCTGGCTGCGGCTGAGCCGCTCCGACGCGGGCGCGATCGAGGACCTGCGGCGATGGCTCACCACCGTCGTCGCCCGCGTCTGCCTCGACCAGCTGCGCTCGCGCCGGGCGCGGCGCGAGGAGCCGCTCGGGCCCTGGGTGCCGGAGCCCTTGGTGGCACCGGAAGGAGAGACCGACCCCGAGCACGAGGCGGTCCTCGCCGACTCGGTCGGCTTGGCGCTCCTCGTGGTGCTGGAGTCGATGCCACCGGCCGAGCGGCTCGCCTTCGTCCTCCACGACATGTTTGCCGTCCCCTTCGACGAGATCGCCCCGATCGTCGACCGCACCCCCGACGCGGCGCGCCAGCTCGCCAGCCGGGGCCGCCGGCGGGTGCGCGGCTCGGTGCCGCAGGCCGACCCCGATCCGACCCGGCAGCGCGAGGTGATCGACGCCTTCGTCGCCGCCGCCCGCGAGGGCGACTTCGAGGCGCTGGTCGCCCTGCTCGACCCCGACGTCGTCTTCCGCGTCGACCGCGGCGACCTCCCCGGCCCACCTTCGCGCGAACTCCGCGGCGCCCGCAGCGTCGCCGAGAACGCGGTCACCTTCGGCCGCCCGTTCTTCCCCTACATGCGCCGGGCGCTGGTCAACGGCACCCCGGGCGTGGTCATCGCGCCGGCCGGCAAAACCGCCTCGGTGGCGGGCTTCGTCGTCCGTGACGGCCGCATCGTCGAGATCGACCTACTGGCCGACCCACGCCGCCTGGGTCACGTCGATATCGCGGCGCTGGAGGACTAGAAGGCGCCGCCGGCCATCGCCGGGAGGATCACCACGGAGTCACTGTCCTTGACCGCGGTCTCCAGACCGTCGAGCACGCGCACGTCCTCGTCGTTGAGGTAGACGTTGACGTAGCGGTTCAGCTCGCCCTCGGCGTCGAACAGCTGGGCCGAGGTATCGGGGTGCGCAGCGGTCAGCGCCCGCAGCACCTCGCCGACGTTGCCGCCGGCGGCGTCGACCTCGGAGTTGCCGCCGGTTTTCGGCCGCAGGACTGGAGGGATGCGAACGGTCGCCATCGAGCGGGGATCCTAGACGAGCGGGGCCGCCTTAGCGGTCCCCACCCGCTCCGGCGCAGAAGAGGTCGTAGTCGGGGAACTGGCCCATCTCCGACTCGGGGATCTCGGCGGCATGCTCACCGCAGATCGGGCAGTCCGGATCGCGGCGGACCTTCAGCTCGGTGAAGGTGGTGCCGAGCGCGTCGTAGAGCAGCAGGCGGCCGATCAGCGGCTCGCCCGCGCCGAGCACCAGCTTGATCACCTCGTTGGCCTGCAGCGTGCCCATCGTCCCGGCCATCACGCCGAGGACGCCGTTGGCGGAGCAGCTCGGGGCCAGCTCGGCGGGCGGCGGGGTCGGGAAGAGGCAGCGGTAGCAGGGGCCCTCGTAGGGCATGAAGGTGGAGACCTGGCCGTCGAAGCCGAGGATCGAGGCGGAGACGACCGGCTTGCGGGTCCGCACCGAGGCGTCGTTCAGCAGGTAGCGGGTGGGGAAGTTGTCGGCACCGTCGACGACGATGTCGTAGTCCTCCATCACCGCGAGGATGTTGCTCGCGTCGAGGCGGCCGTTGTGCTCGACGACTTTCACGTCGGGATTCAGTTGTTCGATGAAGATCCGCGCCGAGGTGGTCTTCGGCATCCCGATCCGCTCGGTGTTGTGGATCACCTGGCGCTGCAGGTTGGAGGCGTCGACCACGTCGTCGTCGACGAGGCCGATCGTGCCGACGCCCGCGGCGGCGAGGTAGAGCGCGGTCGGCGCGCCGAGCCCGCCGGCGCCGAGCAGCAGCACCTTCGCGTTCAGCAGCTTGATCTGGCCGTCGACGCCGACCTCGGGGAGAAGCGTGTGGCGGGAGTAGCGCTCGCGCTGCTCGGCGGTCATGCCGGAGGCGGAGACGACCGGGAGGCCCTGTTCCTGC
>MKSH01000064.1:16344-16861 GCA_001898095.1 Solirubrobacterales bacterium 70-9
GCGGCGATGCCGGAGCGGTTGCCGGAGCGGCAGTAGAGGAGCGTGCGGGCGGACTTGTCGGGCGCGGCCGCCTCGATCTGGTCGGCGAGCATCGCGGGCGGCACCAGCGTGCCCCCGTCGAGGTGGGCCTCCTGGTACTCGTGGGGCTCACGCGTGTCGATCAGGACGACGTCGCCGCCCTCGATCTCCTGCTGCGCCTCGAACGGTTCGATCTCCTCGATCACCTGCGTCTGCTCGGTACCTGCGCCAGTCGCCATTTCTTTCAAATCCCCTAATTCGGATCAGCTTTACTTCAAAAAGTATAGCGACCGCATTCGGCGCTGTATAGGGCTTCGGGAAACGGCCATGGGATGCGGGATGCACGGCCCCGCCACCAAAAAATAAGCGCCACGGCCGTCTCCAGAATGACGGCCGTGGCGCTTGACTTAGGTCACCGGACGAGACCTAGCCCTTCGGGAATACGCCCTACATAGAGGGACGCATCTGACGAAGTCTGCGCACCCGCTCTTCGATCGGC
>MKSH01000064.1:16869-18483 GCA_001898095.1 Solirubrobacterales bacterium 70-9
TGAAGGGTCGGACGATGTACAGCGGCTCGGCCGCCTGGTTGACCTGCATCGGGATCGCTTCCGCGCCCTGCTCGAGACGCAGGAGCGCGCTGGCCAGGGACTCCGGGTTGCCGCAGATTTCGGCACCCCCGGCGTCGGCCGCGTACTCGCGCTGCCGGCTGATCGCCAGCTGGATGATGCTCGCCGAGATCGGCGCCAAGATCACCAGGCCGAGCGAGGCGACCAGGCCCAGCGGCGAGTTGTCGTCGTCACCGAACCACATCAACATGTAGGCGACGTAGGTGATCGCCATGCCGATCGCCGAGGCGACCGACTGGATCAGGATGTCGCGGTTGCGGACGTGGGTGAGCTCGTGGGCGAGGACGCCGCGCAGCTCGTCCTCGGAAAGCAGTTTGGTGATCCCCTGGGTGACCGCGACCGCGGCATGCTTCGGGTTGCGGCCGGTGGCGAAGGCGTTCGGCTGTTCGCTCGGGATCATGTAGAGGCGCGGCATCGGCAGCCCGGCGCGGGTCGAGAGTTCGCGCACCATCTGGTAGAGGCGCGGCGCTTCGGCTTCATCGATCGGCTTGGCCCGGCTCGACGCCAACGCGAGTTTGTCGCTGAAGAAGTAGGAGCCCGCGTTGATCAGCAACGCGAGGATCAGGAAGCCTGCCGCTCCCTTGGGACCCCCGATGAGCGCACCGATGACGACCAGCAGCCCGCCGAGAGCGGCGAACAGGATCGTCGTGCGCAGCGTCGCGCCGAAGGTCGATTGTTTGGTGGTGGTCATTCAGGTCTCCTCATGGAGCAAATGGTCGACGGAGTATCCCCAGGCCTTGCGCATTTGACCATAGGGGCCACCCCCCGAAGCTGCCGGGGGAAGCCCCTAGCTGGTCGGAGGACTGCTCGATTCGGGGCCGGGGTGGCTAGGGACGGCGGGATTCGGGGCGTGGGCGGCCGGGGACGGCTCGATTCGGGGGCGGGGCGGCCGGGACGCCGTGCTTCGGGGGCCCTGCGGCCGGGGTCGGGCCGTCCTGGGCGTCTCGGAGGCGACCCGGGCAGGCTGTGGCCGCCTCCGAGACGCCCAGGACGGGGAGTCTTTCGGGGATTCGTCGGAGGTCCGCGACGTCTGCGGGAGGGACGGGACGGCCCGCCCGAGGTTGTGCGGGGTCTCTGGGGAGAGATGCGAACGTCCCGCCGGGAACGTCGCGTTCACTAAGGGAAGTCGCCGGGAACGTCGCCTCGACGTGCGGGTTCGTTGCGCTCTCCCGGGGTCCGGATCGCGCTGCGTGAGTTGACCCTCCTATAGCAGGGTCAAACCAGGGTCACGAGTTCGTGACCGTGGAAGAAGCCCGCGACAGGCGACGTCTCTCGCAATTCGCCGTGACGATCCCGGCGTCTTCCTCACGCCGGGGCGACGTTCCCGGCGTCTTCGTCACGTGCCCTCCGCGCCGGCGACGGGCCGTGGAGGGTTAGTCGGTCATAGACCGAGTTTCGCTCCACACCCGGGTCCCGCACCTCCGCCTCCCCCGAGACCCGGCCCTCTCGGATGCGGTCACAGCCTGCCCGGACCGCATCCGAGAGGGCCGCGTCCCTTTGCCGTCCCTGATACGCCCGACCCCGTCCCCTCCCCAA
>MKSH01000065.1:0-10567 GCA_001898095.1 Solirubrobacterales bacterium 70-9
TGCTCGGCATCGCCTACGCCGGCACGGGTTCGCTCTCGCAGCGCCTGAAGAAGAACTGTCCTGAATACTCGACATATATTGTCATAAGGTGTAGCGTGCCCCGAACCGTCGGGGATAAGGGCTCCGACGTCGACTCTTCGGGAGGAGAGCCTCATGAAGTTCATTCGTATTTCCGCGGCGATGGCCGTGGTTGCGCTGTGCTTTGCCTTCGCCGCGCAGGCGATGGCGACGAAGTACGTGGCGTTGGGGGATTCGTATTCGTCGGGAGTGGGGACGCGGACGTTCTACGAACCGACTTGCCAGCGGTCGGTGTACGCGTATCCGTATCTGGAGCACGAAGCGCACCCGACCTGGACGTTCGTGAACGCGACCTGCTCGGGGGCGACGACGTCGTCACTGTTGAGCTCGCAGATCTCGAGCGTCACCTCGGAAACCAACTGGGTGACCTACACGATCGGTGGCAACGACGCCGGCTTCTCGCACGTGATCACCGAATGCGCGCTGCCCGCGTGGGCCTCGAACTGCACCGGGGCGATCAACGAAGCACAGGCGATCATCAAAAACACGTTGCCGGGTCGACTCGACACGGTGAACAACGAAATCAAGGCGCGGGCGCCGAGCGCGAAAGTGATCGTCCTCGACTACCCGAAGCTGTTCAACGGTGAAGACTGCAACCTCCTCACCTTCTTCAGCGAAAGCGAGGAGGCGCGGCTGAACGAAACTGCGGAACTGATGCGGACGACGATCAGCGCGGCGGCGACGCGGGCGGGGTCGAACTTCGTCTTCCGCGACGTGATCCCGGCCTTCATCGGACACGCCGTGTGCGACGGCGGCAGCGGTTCGTCGACGGAGTGGATCAACGGCCTCTCCAGCCCGACCAGCGAAAGCTACCACCCGAAGGTGGCCGGTCATCTGAACGGTTACTACCCCGCGGTCCACGGGGTGACCGGCTAGTTGGCGGTGTGGTACTTGCCCTTCGAGTCGACGCTGACGCCGATGCAGTGACCGGTCCTTTCGACGGTGCGGCGCTGTAGCTGACGCATGGTGACGTCGGTCCCTTCGGGGCCGAACGTCGCCTGAGGGTGAATCGCGGTGATGCCCGCGAGGTCGGTGAAGCCTTTGATGCCGGCCTCGCGGGTCTTCTTGCCCGGCTTCGCGCAGGCGTGCGCCATCGCTTCGACGTCTTCGACGATGTGGATTGCCGCCGGGGTCCCCGCGAGCGATTCCAGGGTCGTCCCGCTGCCGCCGCAGCCCGCGAGGAGGAGGGCGACGGAGGCGACTGCGGCGAGGGGAAGAGGGGCACGCACGATCTCACCTTACGCCGTCCGGGGCCGCTCGCAAGGCGCCATTGAGGACCTTGCGGAGCGACGATCGGGGGGTCGTCGGGCAGGCAGAAAGTTTCCAACCGGTGCGACGAACTAAGGTTCGCGTCCCCCCGGATGGCCATCCCCGCCGTCCTCCTCCCGGAAGCAGCCTTTGAACGAGCCAGTCCAAGAGAGCCAGCTACTCGCCTTCATCGAGATCCCCAAGGGCAGTCGCAACAAGTACGAGTACGACGAGGGGCTCGACCGCGTCGTCTTCGACCGCTTCCTCTCCGGCTCGACCGTCTACCCGACCGACTACGGCTTCCTGCCCGGTCACCTGGGCGAGGACGGCGACCCGCTCGACTGCCTGGTGGTCGGCTCGGAGCCGACCTTCCCCGGCTGCGTCACCCCGGTGAAGCCGGTGGCGCTGTTCAAGATGCGCGACGAGAAGGGCGCCGACGACAAGGTGATCTGCGTCCCTACCCGCGACCCGCGCTGGTCCCACATCGAGAGCCTCGACGACGTGCCCGAGCAGCTGCAGCAGGAAATCGAGCACTTCTTCAACGTCTACAAGAACCTCGAACACAAGCCGGTCGAGACCGACGGCTGGCACCCGCTGGCCGACGCCGAGCGGGCCATCGACGAGGCTCGCCGGCGCGAGCTCGAGGCCAAGGGCGAGTAGCTCCCTGCCCCCTCCGCGGCGCCGCCGCGGATGAAGTTCCACACCCCCGCCGCACCTTTTAGAAAGTTGACGGGTTCTTTCGGCATCTGAGGTGCCGCGGCAGCGAGGCGGCGCGAAAATACCAACCCGTACAGGGAGGGAAGAAGCATGTCTGCATCCGGACGCAGAGGTGTAAGTAGACGCATGGGCCGACGCGCCCGCATCGGGATCCTGGCGATGGCACTGGCCACCGCCTGGGCGTTGGTCATGGCAGTTGCAGCAGGGGCGACGACGGTGACGGTGGGCAGCGTGATGCCGCCGACCTTCACCTCGACCCCCTTCGGAGGTGTGCGTACCCAATTCAACACCGCGTTGCCCGAGGCGGGGTCGAACCTCACCTCGCCGGTCACCGGGGCGATCGTCCGCTGGAAAGTCCAGGGGGCCAAAGGCGGACCGTTCACCTTGCGGATCCTCCACCCGAACGGTGCCGGCGCCTACACGGCGGTCGGCGCGAGTGCACCGGTGACCCCGAAGGACATCGGGATCGAAACGTTCTCGACCCAGCTGCCGATCCACGCCGGGGACCTGATCGGCATCGACTCCAGCAACCCGACCGACGAAATCGGCGTCGCCAACGTCGGGCCCGCCACCTACGGCGTGTTCTCGACGCCGCCGTTCGAAGGGTCGACGAACGCCCCCTCGTCGACGGTGACGTCCTCGGAGCTGGAGCTCAGCGCCGAAGTCCAGCCCGCGCCGGCGATCACCGGGGTGTCCGCCACCCAAGGCTCGATCCTCGGTGGTGAAAAAATCACCATCACCGGTACCAACCTGAACGGGACCACCGCGCTGATGTTCGGCGAAGTGGCGGCGACCAGCTTCAGCATCACCGGTGAGGAAAGGATCACCGCGGTCGTCCCGTCGCAGGCGAAAGTCGGCACCGTCGACATCGTCGCGACGACCCTGGCAGGTGAAAGCCCGCTCACCAAGGCCGACAACTACACCTACCTCGGCTGCACGGTGCCGAGGCTGGTCGGCCGTCGACTCGCGGGCGCCAAGAACGCGATCCGCGGCGGCGGCTGCACGGTCGGCAAGGTGACCAAGGTGAAGGCGGCCAAGAAGAAGAAGGGCAAGGTCGTGAAGCAGAACCCGGAAGCGGGCCGCGTGCTCGCCCCAGGGACGAAGGTCGCGATCAAGCTGGGGAAGTAGCCGGCGCCTGGTCGAGGGCGGGCGCCGGCAGGAACCCGGCGCCCGTCCAGACCATCCGCAGGGTGTTGGCGAACGCCACCGCCCAGGCGACCAGCAGCAAGGCGAAGAGGCAGGCCGCGAGCCAGGCAAAAGCCCTGGCTCCGGTCTGCGCCGCCAGCTCGGAGGCCCCGGTGACGACGGTGCCGACCGGGAAGGTGAAGCTCCATCAGGTCATCGAGAAGCGCAGGCCGTGGTGCAGCGCCCGCAGCGTGACGACCGCGACGATCGCCATCCAGGTCAGCGCGAACCCGATCACCGGCAGGCCGTAGACGACGCCGAACGCTTCCAGGCCGGTGCCGTAGGGAGCTTTCAGCAGTTCGCCGGCGTGCGGACCGAGCAGCCCGACCGCGGTCACCGACTGGCCCAGCGTGCCGAGCACGATCCACAGCGTCGGCACCATCCGCGGCGGGCCGCTGCCGACGTAGATCAGCCGGAACCAGAGCAGCATGATCATCAGCAGCGAGAGCACCAGGCTGAGGCCGAACATCGCGTAACAGCCGAACAGCATCGCCTGCTGGAGGCCGGCGGTCGGCAAGTGGGAGATCAGCGCTGCGCCGGTCGAGGCCGAGACCATCGGCGGCACCACCGGCAGCAGCCAGGTGGCGAAAGTGCGGCGCGGATCGAGGTCCCCGCGGCGGATCATCAGGACGGGGATGAGGACGGCGGTCAGTAGACCGAGCGCCGTGCCGATGCCCCAGAGCACCGAGTCGACGACGATCGCGGCCTCGGTGCCGATCAGCGGCGCCGCGACCAGCATGGTGCCGGCGCCGACCGTGAGCAGCGCCATCGGCGGGCAGCCGTAGAAGGGCGCCATCGCCGGGTCGTCGAGGTGGGCGCGGCGGCGCTCCGGGTGTCGGACCCAGTGCGCAACGGTGGCGCCGAGGAGCGTCACCAGGAGAACCACCGCGAGTGCCCACGGCACGATCGCCAGGTCCCGGGCGAGGGGCCAGTCGAAGGGGAGGAGGACGGCGGCGTTGGCGACGATCCCGGTCCCCATCACGGCGGCGAACCAATTGGGGCCGAGATCGCGGTACGTGGCGGTGCTCATGGACGACACGGTCGCGCGGATGGGTCCCGGGAACCAGTCGCCTTGCGCACCAGACATTCCAAGCCGGAATGCATATAGACCCAATTTCAGGCACGAAGCCGTAATTCCATGCTGGAATGTGTCCATGCCCGATCCGCTTTCCTCCCGTGAGCTGGCCGCCTTCCTCGCCGCGATCGAGACCGGCAGCGTCCAGGGTGCCTCGGAAGCGCTCGACCTGACCCAGTCGGCGACCACCAAGCGCATCCAGGCCCTGGAGCGCCGCCTCGGCGTCACCCTCCTCGTGCGCGGCCGCCAGGGCGTGCGCCCGACCGAGGAGGGGATGGCGCTCTACCCGGAGGCGCGGCGCGGGCTCGACGCGCTGGCGCTCGCCGAGGGCGCCGTCGCCGGCCGCCGGGCGGCGCGGCCGCTGCGGATCGCCGCCAGCCACACGGTCGGCGAGGCGCTGCTGCCGAGCTGGTTGACCGCCTTCCGCGCCGAGCTGTCCGGGGTGCACCCGCAGGTCGACGTGACCAACTCGCCGGGGGCGGTCGCCGCCCTGCGCGGGGAGCGCGCCGACGTCGGCTTCGTCGAGGGGCTCGAACCGCTCGACGGGCTGGAGACCAAGGTCGTCGCCCGCGACCGGATCGTTCTCGTCGTCGCCGTCGGACACCGCTGGGCCACCCGCCGGGCGGTCAACCCGCGCGAGCTGGCGGGCGGCCGCTGGATCTCCCGCGAGTCGGGGTCCGGGACGCGCGCCGTCGCCGCCGCGGCGCTGGCCGAGGTCGGCGTCGACCTCGAGCCCGACCTCTCGCTCTCCAGTCTCGAAGGCGTGAAGCGCTCGCTCGCCGCGGGCGGCTTCGCCCTGATCTCGGAGCTGGCCCTGGAACCTGACCTCGGCGCCGGCCGCCTCGTCGCCGTGCCGCTGAAAGACCTCGAGATCGAGCGCTCCCTGACCGCGATCCGCCGCGCCGGCGGCCACCCCCAGGAGCAGGCCCGCCGCTTCTGGTCGTGGCTCCCCACCGTCGCCGATTGAGTTCGCAGTTCCGGCCGCTATCCGGTCATTAGTGCGAACTCGCCGCCAGTTCGACGCGCGGTCAGCCGTCGCCATACTTGGACGGGATGACCATCGACGCCGCCGCCGTGATCGAGACCGAGCGCCTGCGCCTCGAGCGCTGGGACGATCGCCACACGCCGCTGCTCGTGCGGCTCGCCTCGATGCCCGAGGTGATGCGGCTGATCGGCACCGGGGACCCGTGGCCGCCGCTGCTCGCCGAGGACGTCGCGCGGGCCGAGCGGCGCCACTGGGAGGACCACGGCTTCGGCTGGCGGGCGACCATCGACAAGGCCGACGGGCGCGGGATCGGCCTCGTCTCGCTGAACTACGCGGGCGAGGGGACGGCCGGGCTCGATCCGGAAGAGCGGGAGATCGGCTGGTGGCTGGAGCCGGACGCGTGGGGGAAGGGGCTGGGGACCGAGGGCGCCGCGGCGCTCCGCGACGAGGCCTTCGAGGTCCTCCAGATGCCCAGCATCATCGCCCGCATCCAGCCCGAGAACGACGGCTCGCTCGGCGTCGCCCGCAAGATCGGCATGCACTTCGACTTCGCCACCACCGGCCGCAGCGGCGAGCGGATCGTCGTCTACCGCCTCGACCGCCCGTAGCCGGCAAGTGCGTTCGCACTTATGACCGCTATGCGGTGATTACTGCGAACGCATCTGCGTCAGGGGCCTTCGCGGACGCCGCCCATCTCGGTGAAGACGCCCTGCGTGTCGTCGGTCGCCCGCTGCTCGTCGGCGATCACGTGGGAGACCGCGTTGATCAGCGCCAGGTGGGTGAAGGCCTGGGGGAAGTTGCCGAGGTGCCGTCCCGATTTTGCCTCCAACTCCTCGGCGTAGAGGTCGAGCGCGCCGGCCATCGTCAGCAGCCGCTCGCAGAGCTCCCGCGCCCGCTCCTTCTCGCCGATCTCCGACAGCGCCGAGGCGAGCCAGAACGAGCAGATCAGGAAGGTGCCCTCCTTGCCGACCAGCCCGTCGTCGGTCTCGTCGACCTTGTAGCGGAGGACCAGCCCGTCCTCGGTCAGGTCGCGGGCGATCGCCTCGACCGTCGCCACGATCCGCGGATCGTCCGCCGGCAGGAAGCGGTACAGCGGCATCAGGAGCAGCGAGGCGTCGAGCGCGTCGGTGTCGTAATGCTGGCGGAAGACCCCGTCGCGGCAGCCTTTCTCGCAGATCTCGACCTTGAAGGCGTCGGCCTTGGCGCTCCACTCGGCGGCCAGGTCATCGTGGCCGATCTCTTCGGCGAGCCGCGCGCCGCGGTCGGCCGCCACCCACATGCTCACCTTCGAGGAGACGTAGTGCTGCGGCTCCCCGCGCGACTCCCAGATCCCCTGGTCCTTCTCCGGGAACGATTCGATCGCCTTTTCGACCTGGTGGCGGATCACCTCGCGGTCGGCCTGCGTCCCCGTCCCGCGCAGTGCTTTTTCGTGCAGGTAGACGGAGTCGAGGAGCGCGCCCCAGACGTCGTTCTGGCGCTGGTCGAACGCCCCGTTGCCGATCCGCACCGGCCGCGCCCCGCCGTAGCCGGAGAGGTGGTCGAGGGTCGACTCGGTCAGCTCCCGCTCGTGCCCGATCCCGTACATGATCTGCAGTTCCGGGTTGTCGCGGCAGAGGGTGAGGATGAAGCGCATGAAATCGCGCGCCTCCTGGTCGAAACCGAGCGTGTGCAGCGCCCAGAGGCTGAAGGTCGAGTCGCGGATCCAGCTGTAGCGGTAGTCCCAGTTGCGTTCGCCGCCGGGCGCCTCCGGCAGCGAGGTGGTGGGGGCGGCGACGATCGCCCCGGTCGGCGTGTAGGTCAGCCCCTTGAGGACGAGCGCCGAGCTCTGCAGGTGGATCCGCCAGGGGTGGTCGGGGAATTCACCGTGGCGCAGCCAGAGCCGCCAGAATTCCTCGGTGAGCTCGCGCCGCCGCCGGGCCTCTTCGGCGTCGGCCGGCCCGCTCAGCCCCTCCCGGCCTTCCTCGCCCCAGGTGAGCGAGACGAAGGCGCGCTCGCCCTCCTTCAAGTGGATGCGCCCGCGGACCTCGCCGCCATTGGTCTCGACCTCGAGGTCGGTGCGCAGCTCCAGCTCGGTGCCGTCCTCGGCGCGGGCGATCTTTTCGCTCACCCCGGGCCCCTCGCCGACGGCGGCGCCGTCGCTCCACGTAGCCGCGCCGTGCCCGTAGTCGAAGCGCGGCAGGCACTCCATCTCGACCTCGACCTCGCCGTCGATGCAGCGGATCGTCCGCAGCAGCGAGCGGTCGGCGTCGTGGGACTCGATCGGGCCGCCCTCGTCGGGGGTCCAGGAGGCGATCGAGAGGGCGTCGTGGACGACCAGCCAGCCGGTGTCGGTGACCCAGGTGGTCTCGATCACCAGCGTCCCCGGGATGTAGCGGCGGGAGATCGGCACGATCATGTCCTTCGGGCGCAGCGAGAGCCGCCCGGCGCTGCGGTCGAGCATCGCGGCGAAGACGCTCGGGGAATCGAAGCGAGGGAGGCACAGCCACTCGACCGTGCCGTCGAAGGTGACCAGGGCGGAGGTGTGGCAGTCGGAAAGGAAGCCGTAGCCGCCGATCGGGGGGAAGTCGTCGGGCATCGCGGCAAGCTAACACCGCCGGCGGCCCCCAGGCCGCGACGATCCCGTCGCTACGCTGGGAAAAGATGACTCTCGTCCCCGTCGCTCACGTGAGCGGCATCTTCGGTCCGCTCGAGCTGCTGCCGATGCTGATTGCCGCGGCCCTCTACGCGCGCCGCGCCACCACGCTGGCCCGGCGCGGTCGCCCGGTGCCTCTCTGGCGCCAGATCTGCTTCGCCGCCGGCCTCCTCTGCATCGCCGGCGCCCTGATCACGCCGCTCTCGGACCTCGCCGACGAACTCGTGATCGCGCACATGATCGAGCACCTGCTGATCGGCGACATCGCCAGCCTGCTGATCGTCCTCGGGCTGACCGGGCCGCTGTTGCAGCCGATCCTCGCGATCCCGATCTTCGACCGCCTGCGCATCCTCTGCCATCCGGTCGTGGCGCTGGCGCTGTGGACGATCACGATCTTCACCTGGCACGCGCCGCCGCTCTACGAAGCCGCCTACGGCAACTCGGCCACCCACTTCCTCGAGCACGCGATGTTCATCTCGGTCGGCGTGCTGCTCTGGATGCCGGTCTTCGGGCCGCTGCCGAACCCACCCTGGTTCACCGCCGGCTGGAAGGTCGTCTACGTGATCGTGATGCGGCTGATCGCGACCGTGCTCGGCAACATCCTGATGTGGGACGGCCAGGTGCTCTACAAGGTCTATGCGGCGGGCGAGGCGAAGCACGACATCGAAGCGCTCGCCGACCAGTCGATCGCCGGTGTGGTGATGATGGTCGAGGGGGTCTTCTTAGGTCTCGGCGTGCTCGCCTGGTTCTTCTTCCAGGCGGCGACCGAGGGGATCGAAAAGCAGCGGCTGCTCGACCTCGCCTTCGAGAACGGGGTAGAGCTCGAGCCGGAGCGGGCGCAGCGGGCGTGCGCCGCCGGGAAGAGCGCGCGCGAACGCCTCGAGGCCCAGATCCTCGCCGACGCCGAGCGCGCCGGGGCGGCGATCCCATGAGCTCGGCGCTCGTCACCCCAAGGGGAGCCGGCATCGGGCGAACGCGGCTGGGGGCGCTCGTCTTCGTCGTCGGAGCGGCGAGCCTCGGGGTCGAGATCGCCGCCGCGCGGTTGCTGGCGCCCTACTTCGGCGCCTCGACGATCGTCTGGGCGAACACGATCGGGATCGTCCTCGTCGCCCTCTCGATCGGCTACTGGGTCGGCGGCAAGGTCGCCGACCGGCGCCCCGGGGCGAGCGGCCTCGGCGGCCTCGTCCTCGTCGCCGCGGCGCTGATCGCGGTCGTCCCGTTCGCCGCCCGTCCCTTCCTCGGCTTCTCGGTCGAGGCCTTCGAGGGCCTCTCGATCGCCACCTTCGCCGGCTCGCTGTTCGGGATCCTGATCCTGGTCGCGGTGCCGGTGGCGCTGCTCGGCGCGGTCTCGCCCTGGGCGGCGCGGCTCGCGGTCGGCGAGGGCGGCAGCGGCGCGGGGGAGGCGGTCGGCCGCCTCTACGCGATCTCGACCGCCGGCTCCCTGCTCGGCACGATGACCTCGGCGCTGGTCCTGATCCCGCTGCTCGGCACCCAGCGCACCTTCATCGCCTTCGCCCTGCTGCTCGCCGTCGTCGCGGTGCTCGCCTCCGGGCCGCGCGCGCTGGCGATCGCCGGGGCCCTCGCGTTCGCCCTCGTGATCCCGCCCGGGGCGATCAAGGAGGGCGAGGACGAGCGCGTCCTCTACGAGGGGGAGACCGTGCAGCAGTACGTGCGGATCGTCGAACGCGAGGACGGCAGTCGGGTGATGGAGCTGAACGAGGGCCACGCGGTCCACTCGCTCTGGCGTCCCGACAGCTACCTGACCGGCGACTACTGGGACGGGCTGGCCGTGCTCCCGGCGGTGAACGGGCGGGCCGAGCCGCGCCGGGTGGCGATCCTCGGCAACGCCGGCGGCACCGTCGCCCGCGCCTACGGTCACTACTTTCCCCGCACCGAGGTCGACGCGGTCGAGATCGACGGCGCGCTCACCGACCTCGGACGGGAGTACCTCGGCCTCGACAACGCGCGCATGGACGTCTACGAGGAGGACGCGCGGCCCTGGCTCGAGGCCTCGGAGGGCGGCTACGACGCGATCCTCGTCGACGCCTACCGCCAGCCCTACATCCCCTTCTACCTGACCACCGCGGAGTTCTTCCGGCTCGCCGCCGAACGGTTGGCGCCGGGCGGGGTGGTGATCGTGAACGTCGGCCACCCGGAGGACTCCGAGGCGCTCGAGCGGGTGCTTGGCGCGACGATGGCGACCTCGTTCCCGCGCGTCCTCCGCGATCCGATCGCCGACACCAACGTGCTGCTGGTCGGCGGCGGCGCAGACGTCTCTGCCGCTCGCCTCGAGGCGATCGTGACCGAGCTGCCCTTCGACCTCCGCCCGGTCGCCCTCGCCGCCGCCGCCCGCCTCGCCCCGCGCCTCCCCGGCGGCGACGTCTACACCGACGACCACGCCCCGGTCGAGTGGCTGATCGACGACTCCCTCCTGGAATACGCCGGTGGCTGACCTCGGCCCCCTCGACCGCCTCCGCGCCTGGCTCGTCACCGGCGCCCCCGGCCGCGGCGTCGCCTTCGCGATCGATTTCGCCGCGGCGGCGCGGACGATGTTGCGCGCGCGGCGGGGGTAGGGACGGGGGGCCGGGAAGCTGGCGCCCGGGGGCAGAGGGACGGGAAAGGGACGCGGCCCTCTCATAGGCGGTCC
>MKSH01000065.1:10577-16191 GCA_001898095.1 Solirubrobacterales bacterium 70-9
GGAGGAGTGGGTGCGCGTCCGGTGCGGGTCCCGGGGGAGATCCGTGGCGAAGGCGCCCGGAACGTCGCGTTCATTCAGGGAAGACGTCACATCCCTCACGGGTCCCCTCGCTCCGTTCGCTGCTTGTACGGGTATGGCGAACAAGCAGCGAACGGAGGTCCGGGGCGGGCCGGGATCCCCCGCGAAGGCGCACGCCCGGGTGACGTCCCCGGCATCTCCCTGAAGGAAGCGAGGAGATCGTCACGCCCGCGACCCTCCCGTCACCCCATCCCCCGGTGAGTTCGCAGTTGGCTCCGCTATGCGGCCATTTCTGCGAACTCACCGGGGTCGGCGCCCCGGAGGGGCGACGGATCACCCCGCAGGCGCACCGAAGTCGCGCACTTCCCCCTGAACTCGTCGCGTCCCGGGCGTCTCGGAGGCGGCCACAGCCTGCCCGGGTCGCCTCCGAGACGCCCGGGACGGCCCGACCCCGGCCGCAGGGCCCCCGAAGCACGCCGTCCCCGGCCGCATGCCTCCCGGACCACGCCACCCGTCCTCCGTCGCATGCCCCCCGAACCACGCCGCCCGTCCCCGCCGCCGGCCCCGAACCGTCGCCCCCACCCGAAACGGGGCCGGAGCGGCGATTCCTTTAGGGTCAGCCGACGATGCAGACGACTCTGAAAGAGCTTCCCGAATCACGCGTAGAGGTCCAGGCGGAGGTCCCGGCCGAGGACGTTCGGCGCGCCGCCAACCGCACCGCCCGGGCGATGGCCCGCGAACTCCGGCTGCCCGGTTTCCGCAAGGGCAAAGCGCCGCCCGCGCTGGTGATCCAGCGGATGGGCTTCGGCGCGGTCCTCTCGGAAGCGATCCGGGACGCGCTGCCGGAGTGGTACGAAGCGGCGCTGCTCGACGCTGGCGTCACCCCGATCGGGGATCCCGAGATCGACATGGTCTCGACCCCCGAGGAGGAGGGCGAGCCGCTCGCCTTCAAGTTCGAGGTCGCCGTGCGGCCGGTCGCCAAGCTCGGCGAGTACAAAGGGCTCGAGGTCGGCAAGGAGGAGAAAGAGGTCGACGAGGAGGTCATCGACACCGAGGTCGAGCGGATCCGCGAGGGGTTCGCGCGCCTCGAGCCGGTCGAGCGCGAGGCCAAGGAGGGCGACTCGGTGCTGATCGACTTCGAGGGCTTTGTCGACGGCCAGGCCTTCCAGGGCGGCAAGGCCGACGACTATCTGCTGGCGCTCGGCTCCGGCTCGCTGATCGACGACTTCGAGGACCAGCTGGTCGGCGCGAAGCCGGGTGACGACGTCGAGGTCGAGGTGACCTTCCCGGACGAGTACCAGGAACCGAAATTGGCGGGCGAGGACGCGGTCTTCAAAGTCAAGGTCAAAGAGGTGCGGGAGAAAATCCTCCCCGAGCTCGACGACGACTTCGCCTCTGACGCCTCCGAGTTCGACACGCTGGAGGAGCTCCGCGGCGACATCCGCGAGAAAGTCGGCAAAGCGCTGAACAGCCGCTCCGAGGAAGACTTCCGCATCGCCGCCGTCGACGCCGCCGTCGACGCGGCCACGGTCGAGGTCCCCGACGAGATCGTCACCGCCCGTGCCGGCGAACGCTGGGAGCGGATGGAACGGCAGCTCGCCCAACAGGGTATGGACCCCAACATCTTCCTGCAGATGCAGGGAAAGACTCGCGACGAGCTGATCGAGGAAACGAAGCCCGACGCGGAGCGGGAGCTGAAGCGCGAGGCCGTGGTGACCGCGGTCGCCGTCGCCGAGGGCCTCGAGGCCTCCGAGGAGGAGATGGTCGAGGCGCTCGCCCACACCGCCGAACACGAACGGACCTCGCCGGAGAAGCTGCTGGCCCGCCTGCGCGAGAACGGTCGCGACCGGGTGATCGCCGAAGACCTGGTCGCCCAGAAAGCGATCGAGCTGATCGCCGACTCGGCCAAGACGATCCCCAAAGAGGAGGCCGACGACCGCAAGGAGAAAGCCGAGGCCGCCGAGAAGATCCTCGCTCCCGAGGGCGAGGAGAAACCGGCCGGGAAACTCTGGACGCCGGGCGACGAGTGATCCGGACGGTCACCCAGAGCACGCCGGACGCCTTCTATAGAGTGCGCGCACGATGAGCCCCTTGATCCCGATGGTGGTCGAGCAGACCTCGCGCGGCGAGCGCGCCTTCGACATCTACTCGCGGCTGCTCGGCGAGCGGATCGTCTTCCTCGGCACGCCGGTGAACGACGACATCGCGAACCTGATCGTCGCCCAACTCCTCCACCTCGAGTCCGAGGACCCGGACAAGGACATCAGCCTCTACATCAACTCGCCGGGCGGGTCGGTATACGCGGGTCTGGCGATCTACGACACGATGCAGTTCATCAAACCCGACGTGCAGACCATCTGCGTCGGGATCGCGATGAGCATGGGCGCGCTGCTGTTGGCCGGAGGCGCGGCCGGCAAGCGGATGTCGCTGCCGAACTCGAAGATCCTGATCCACCAGGTCTCGGCCGGTTTCCAGGGTCAGGCCACGGACATCGAGATCCACGCCAAAGAGATCATCGACGTGCGCCGGCGTCTCGACGAGATCATCGCCAAACACACCGGCCAGCCCTTCGAGAAGGTCACCAAAGACACCGAGCGCGACTACTTCATGAGCGCGGACGAGGCGAAGGAGTACAACATCGTCGACCGCGTCATCGCGCACCATTAAGCGCCTTCTTCTCGTTCTAGCCGTCGCGTCGCTGGTTGCCCCGGGTGGGGCGGTCGGAGCGGTACCGCTGGGCCAGAAGGACGGGTCGATCCAGTTCTTCCAGTACGTCTTCCCGGTGCGCGGGCCGCACTCCGAACGCGGCCCGGTGGGTGAATTCCACGCGCCCCGCAGCGGCGGGCGGATCCACGAAGGCTTCGACATCCTCGCCGCCTGCGGGACCGAACTGGTGAGCGCGGTGACCGGCAAGGTGCGGGAAGTCGGCTACGACCCGGTCCTCTACGGCAACTACCTGCTGATCCACGGCGAGGGCGAACACCGGACCTACATGTACGCGCACATGAAGAACCGGCCCTCCGTCCGCGCGGGCGAGCGGGTCTGGGCGGGGGAGAGGGTCGGCGAGGTGGGGAAGACCGGCAATGCCCGGACGGTCGGCTGTCAGCTCCACATCGAGATCCACGTGAACGGCGTGCCGATCGACCCGAAGCCCATCGTCACGCGCTGGGATGCCCAGAGCTGATCTTGCGGTGCGAGAAACCCGCCCAGGGCACCGATTTCTTGCTCCGCAATGAATAGGCTGGTCCGGTGAGCGATCCCTACAAGGTCGACGCCGACGGCAACCCCGTCGCCGCGGCGGACTCCGCCGTCGAAATCGACGCGGAGGCAACCGAGCTGCTGCGACGCCAGGTCGCCTCGACGCTCCGTTTCATGACGCTCTCGACCGTGATCGGGGTGGTGGTCATCGCGATCCTCGCCGCCGTGCTCTCCGACATCCGCGGCGTGCTGATCCTGGTCCTGATCGTCTACCTGGCGACCTCGATCGTCGCCCAGATCTACCTCCGCCGCACCTTCGCCGCGCGCCTCGAGCAGGGCGTCCCTGTAGCCCCGACGGACCCCGAATAGCCGCCGGTTAAAGATTCTGGCGCATTTGGCCGAAAAGTCTTTGAGCATGGCTTTTCGCTCCGAAGGACCACGCAAACCGGCTACCGATCAGTCGTCGACCCGCACCGGCGCCGAGGCGCGCCGCGGCGGCCCGCTCGCCTGGTTCCGAAATCGACGGGCCCGGGCGGCGGCGCGACGCGCAGGTTCGGATCGCACGTAGTCGAGGCTTCCGGTCGGGTCGTCAGGCCTTCGGCGGGACGAGAAGGGACGCGGCCCTCCCGTAGGCGGTCCGGGCAGGCTGTGACCGCCTACGAGAGGGCCGGGTCTCGGGGGGACTGCCGAGGGCGCGCGTCCCGTGCGGGTCCCGGCGAGGGTCCGTGACGATCTGCGCGGGTCCGGTGCGGAACTCCACGTCCCCTGAGGAGTTCCGAACGCGCCCTCGACTTACACCCTGCCGTGGCAAGGTGAAAGTCGACCGCGTCCCTAAACCTGCGCCCGACGCCGCGCACTTCCCCCCGAAAGCCTCGCGTCCCAGGACGGGACCGTCCCCCGCCGCAGGGGCCCCGAAGCCCGTGGTCCCGGCCTCAGGCCTCGAGCTCGTAGGAGAGCCAGGTCGATTTGTGCTCGGTGAGCGAGTCGTAGAGGCGTTGGGCGGTGTGGTTGTCCGGCGCGGTCGACCACTCGACCCAGGCCGAGCCGCGCTCCCGGGCGACCTGCGCGGTCGCTTCGATCAGCGCCCGGCCGATGCCCTGGCCGCGTGCCTCAGGGGCGACGAAGAGGTCGTTCATCAGCACCACCTCTAGCGCTTGCAACGAGGAGAAGTGCCAGTAGAGGCAGGCGTAGCCGCGGATCACGCCGCTCGGGTCGCGGGCCGCCAGCAGCAGGCCGACGTCGCTCGGGGCGAGGAAGCGGCGGAAGAAGAAGCGGTTGCGGTCGACGTCGACGTCGACGACTTCGTAGAAGCGCTGGTAGGCGGCGATCAGCGGCAGGAGGGTCTCGAACTCCTCCTCGCGGACCGGGCTGATTTCGATCTCGGGGGCCATCCGGGAAACCTACCGCCGTGCAAGGCGTCGGTCATGCGCAGGGGCCGTCGCCCGGGCGCCGTATCTGTCCCCCTGTAACCGGCAGCAGGCCCCGTCTAAGCTTCCGGGACCGCGCGAAGCTCCGATCGAAAGTCCCGTCAGGAGGGGATTCCACTGGCACGTCCAACCGACTCCAACGAGCAGCTTCTCTGCAGCTTCTGCGGCAAGTCGCAGCGGCAGGTCAAAAAGCTGATCGCCGGCCCCGGGGTCTACATCTGCGACGAGTGCATCGACCTCTGCAACGAGATCATCGATGAGGAGCTGACCGCTCCGCCCACCTTCGAGCTGGAGAACCTGCCGAAACCGCGCGAGATCTACGACGTGCTGCAGGAGTACGTGGTCGGCCAGGACGCCGCCAAGCGGGCGCTCTCGGTCGCCGTCTACAACCACTACAAGCGGGTGCAGATCGGCCAGTCCGACGAGAACGAGGTCGAGCTCGGCAAGTCGAACATCATGATGCTGGGACCGACCGGCTGCGGCAAGACGCTGCTCGCCCAGACCCTCGCGCGGATCCTCAACGTGCCGTTCGCGATCGCCGACGCGACCGCGCTGACCGAGGCCGGCTACGTCGGCGAGGACGTCGAGAACATCCTGCTGAAGCTGATCCAGGCCGCCGACTTCGACGTCAAGAAGGCCGAGACGGGGATCATCTACATCGACGAGATCGACAAGATCGCGCGCAAAGCCGACAACCCGTCGATCACCCGTGACGTCTCCGGCGAAGGCGTCCAGCAGGCGCTGCTGAAGATCCTCGAGGGGACCACCGCCAGCGTGCCGCCGCAGGGCGGGCGCAAGCACCCCCACCAGGAGTTCCTGACGATCGACACCACCAACATCCTCTTCATCTGCGGCGGCTCTTTCGCCGAGCTCGACAAGATCATCGAGCGGCGGGTCGGCGACCACGGCGTCGGGTTCGGTGCGGCGATCGCGTCACGCACCCAGGAGGACACCGGCGAGTGGTTCGAGCA
>MKSH01000065.1:16232-18414 GCA_001898095.1 Solirubrobacterales bacterium 70-9
CCGAGCCGAAGCACGCGCTGACCCGCCAGTTCCAGCGCTTCTTCGAGTTCGACGACATCGAGCTGGTCTTCTCCGAGGACAGCCTCGAGGCGATCGCCGACAAGGCGATCGAGCGCGAGACCGGCGCCCGCGGGCTGCGCTCGATCCTCGAGGAGACGCTGCTCGACGTCCAGTTCGAGCTGCCCTCGCGCCGTGATGTCACCAAGTGCGTGGTGACCCGGGAGACGATCCTCCAAGGCCGTCGCCCGACCCTCGTCACCGAGGCCGCCCAGCAGGACATCGGCCCGGCCGAGGATCGGCTGGGCGAGGAAACCGCTTAGCGATCGTTTGCGAGGGGGCCGCTCGTCGGACCCCCTCTCTCACGAACAGCGGGGAGGTTCGTTCGGGGGTTCGACGAGCGGCCCATGAGCGCGAGTGACAGGAGGCCGCCGAGGAGCAGGGCGGCAGCGCTCGCCGAGAGGGACGCCGTGATTGTCGAGAGGCCGCCGATCAGAGCGACGCCGATCGCGCCGCCGACCTGGCGCGAGGTGTTGTTCACGGCGGAGGCGATGCCGGCGCGGTCGGGACCGAGGGCCTCGGTGGCCCCGGCGACGAGGCCGGGGACGGCGATGCCCATGCCGGCGCTGGCGAGGAGGAGGAACGCCCAGCCGGCGGGCGAGTCGATCGAAGGGCCGCCGACCAGCGCCGCGCCGAGGTAGCCGACGCCGCTCAGCGCCAGGCCGACGCCTGCCGGGAGCCGGGGGCCGACGCGGGCCACGAGGTGACCGGTGAAGGGCGTCAAGATCGCCAGCGGGGCGGCGAGCGGCACCAGCGCCAGCCCCGCTTCGAGCGGCGAGAGCCCTTCGACTTCCTGCAGGTAAAGCCCCAGCGCGAACAGCCCGCCGAGCGTCCCGAGGTTCATCAACCCGGCGCCCGCATTGGCCCCGCAGAACTCCGCGCGTCTGAACCAACCGAGGTCGAGGAGCGGTCGCGGCGCCCGCGGTGCGCCTCGGGTCACCTCTGCGGCGGCCGAAAGCCGTGTCTCGACCGCGATGAACCCGCTGAATGCCCCCAGCGCCACGGCAAGGCCGGCGATCGCCGGGACCGACCCGAATCCGCCCTTGCTGCCCTCGATCAGGGCGAAGACGAGAGCCGCGAGCGCTGCGGTCCCGAGTCCCTGACCCCAGACGTCGGGGTGGGCGCCCCTGGCCCGCGAGCCCTGCGGCAGCGTCGCGATCCCGCCGGCCAGGGCCCCGATCACCAGCGGCACGTTCAGCCAGAAGATCGCCCGCCACCCGAGCGGGCCGACCAGGAGGCCGCCGAGAATCGGTCCCAGGACCAGGGCCGACCCACCGAAGCCCGCCCAGGCGCCGATCGCCCGCGGTCGCTCCTCGGCGGCGGGGAAGAGTTGGTTCACGGTCGCCAGCGAGCTGGGCAAAATCGCCGCGGCGCCGATCCCTTGCACTGCTCGCGCGCCGATCAGCGCGCCCGCGTCAGGCGCCGTCGCGCACCCCGCCGAGGCCGCGCCGAACAGCGCCAGCCCGGCGAGGAACAGCCGCCGGGACCCCATCCTGTCGGCGAGGTCGCCCATCCCCAGCATCCCCGCCGCGAGCACCAGCGCGTAGGCGTCGACCACCCACTGCAGCTCGCTGCGGGAGCCGCCGAGCCCGGTTCCGATCCGGGCCAGGGCGACGTTCACGATCGTCACGTCGAGGAGGACGAAGAAGTAGCCCGCCGAGGCGACGGCAAGCGCCGGGCCGCGGCCACGAGGGGTATCGGCGTCGGTCATGCTTCGACCGTAGGTCCAAAATGGTTCGGTGGCGGCCGAATCGTCGTCGTCCTACCCTGGGTACATGGTGTCTATAGGTACCCGCGCGCAAGGCGAGGCCGACGTCGCCGCCGCCGCGGCGCTGATGGCCGATCCGAGCCGCGCTGCGGTGCTGATCGAGCTGACCGACGGCCGGGCGCTGCCGCCGAGCGAGCTGGCCGAGGTCGCGGGCGTCTCTCGCTCGACCATGTCGGAGCACCTGGCGAAGCTGCAGCAGGCCGGCTTCCTGGCGGTCGAGCGAGGCGGGCGCAACCGCTACTACCGGCTGGCGAGCCCGGAGGTGGCGACCGCGGTCGAGGCGCTGGCGGCTCTGGCGCCCCGCACCGAGGTCCGCAGCCTCCGCCAGGCCAACCGCGCCGGTGCCCTCGGCGCCGC
>MKSH01000065.1:18500-19676 GCA_001898095.1 Solirubrobacterales bacterium 70-9
AGAGGCGTTCCTGAGCGACCTCGGGATCGCCAAGCCGCCGCGCGCCGGCAAGGCCTGCAACGACTGGTCCGAGCGCCGTCCCCACCTCGCCGGCAAGCTCGGCGTCGCCCTGACGAGCCGCCTATTCGACCTCGGGTGGGTCTGCCGCACCGACCGACGCCGCGCCGTCCGGGTGACGAAAGTCGGACGGCAAGAGCTGGGAGCGCGCCTCGGTATCTAGACTCGCCCGCATGGACGCGGCCAGGCGAACCCAGCTCGAGCAGAACACCCGCTACGAACCGGGGGAGATCGAGGCGCGCGTCTTCGCCGAATGGATGGAGGGCGGCTACTTCCACCCGGAGGCAACCGGGACGCCGGAGGAGAACTTCTCGGTCGCGATCCCGCCCCCCAACGTCACCGGCGCCCTCCACATGGGCCACGCGCTGAACGGCTCGATGCAGGACGCGATGGTCCGCATGAACCGCATGCGGGGCAAGAACACGCTCTGGATCCTCGGCACCGATCACGCCGGCATCGCCACCCAGGCGGTGGTCGAGAAAGGGCTGATCGCCGAAGGCAAGACCCGCCAGGAACTGGGCCGCGAGGCCTTCGTCGAGCGGGTCTGGGAGTGGAAAGAGGAGTACGGCTCGCGGATCGTCGAGCAGTACAAGCGCCTCGGCGCCTCCTGCGACTACGAGCGCGAGCGCTTCACCCTCGACGCCGGCTATGTGAAAGCGGTCCACAAGGTCTTCAAGCAGCTCTACGACAAGGGCTACATCTACCGCGACAACTACATGGTCAACTGGGACCCGGGGACGCGCTCGGCGATCTCCGACCTCGAGGTGGAGAACCGCGAGGTGACCGACTCGCTCTTCTCGATCGACTATCCCGTCCAGGGTTCCGACCGCGTGCTCACCGTCGCGACCGTGCGCCCCGAGACGATGCTCGCCGACACCGCCGTCGCCGTGAACCCCGAGGACGAGCGCTACGCCGACCTGATCGGCCAGTTCTGCGTGCTGCCGCTGGTCGGCCGCAAGCTGCCGATCATCGCCGACGCCTACGTCGATCCCGAGTTCGGCACCGGGGCGCTGAAGATCACCCCCGGCCACGACATGAACGACTTCGAGATCGGCCGCCGCCACGGGCTCGACGAGATCACCGTGATCGGCCCCGACGGCCTGCTGAACGGCGAGGCGG
>MKSH01000065.1:20039-23133 GCA_001898095.1 Solirubrobacterales bacterium 70-9
CGACACCTGGTTCAGCTCGGCGCTCTGGCCCTTCGCCACGCTCGGCTGGCCCGCCGACACGCCCGACCTGCGCGCCTTCTACCCGACCAGCTTCCTCACCACGGCGCGCGAGATCCTCTTCCTCTGGGTCGCCCGCATGGTGATGATGGGGATCGAGTTCCCCGGCGCGATCCCGTTCCGCGACGTCTACGTCCACTCGGTGATCCAGGCCCGCGACGGCCGGCGGATGTCGAAGAGCCTCGGCACCGGGATCGACCCGCTGGAGGAGATCGACGAGCGCGGCGCCGACGCCCTCCGTTTCGGCCTGCTGGCGATGTCCTCGACCCAGGACGTGCGCTACTCCGACGCCAAGGTCGAGCAGGGCGCCGACCTGGCGAACAAGCTCTACAACGCCGCGCGATTGATCCTGCTGAACGCGGCCGAGGTCGGCCCCGCCCCGCGCACCGCGCAGCTCGAGGACCGCTGGCTGCTCTCGCGGCTGGAGCGGACGATCGCCTCGGTGACCGAGAAACTGGAGTCTTTCGACTTCTCCCACGCGGTCCAGGAGGCCTACGCCTTCGTCTACGGCGACCTCTGCGACTGGTACCTGGAGATCGTCAAGCCGCGCCTCTACGAGGGCGAGGAGGACGTCTCGGCGATGCTCCTCTACGCGCTCGAGCGCGTCCTCTCCCTGCTCCACCCGATGATGCCGTTCGTCACCGAGGAGCTCTGGTCCTTCCACCCGGCGCGCGCCGGCCACCTCGCCGTGCACGCCTTCCCGACCGTCGACACGTCGCTCTACGACGAGAACGCCGAGGAGGAGATCAGCGAAGCGATCGCGCTCACCCGCAGCCTGCGCGCCTGGCGCGACATGGTCGGCGTCCCGGCCAAGGCGGTGCTGCCCGCGGTAATCGACGGGATGGCTCCGTCGGAGTTCGTCGGCCGGCTCTCGCGCTTCGCCTTCGACGGCGTCGGCGCCGACCCGGTCGCCTCGGTCGGTCCGGTGCGGGTGCTCGCCTCCGACGAGCTGGACGCCGCCGCGGTCGAGCAGCGCCTCGGCAAGCGGCGCGAGGAACTGGCCGCGGAGATCGACCGCGGCGAGCGCAAACTGGGGAACAAAGGCTTCGTCGCCAAGGCGCCCGCCGCCGTGGTCGAGGAAGAGCGGGGCAAGCTCGAGCGCTACAGGTCGGAACTTGCCGAGTTGGGCTGAGCGGTGAATGTCCGGCCAGACAGCAGCGCACGAAGTCGGGCGGAGCCCTCCTCACCGGTCGCCGGCGCTTCCTGGGAGCAGCTGTCGCCTGATGATTACCTGGAATCGCTGGAACCGGTCGGCTGGCGGCTCGGCCTCGACCGGATGTGGAAGCTGACCACGGCGCTCGGCCTGCCGCAGCGCCGCTTCGCCTCGGTCCACGTGGTCGGCACCAACGGCAAGTCTTCGGTGACGCGGATGGTCGCGGCGCTGCTGGAAGCGCACGGGGTCAGCGCCGGCGCCTGCCTCTCCCCGCATGTCTCGCGCTGGACCGAGCGCACCCAGGTCCGCGGCGAGGAGATCGCGCCCGAGGCCTGGGCCGAAGCGGTGGCCCAGGTGGCGGCGGCCGCCGAGGGCGTGAACCGCACGCTCGAGGACGACGACGCGGTGACCCAGTTCGAGGCGGCCACCGCGGCCACCTTCGTCGCGCTCGCCCGCGCCCGGGTGAAAGCCGCAGCGATCGAGGCCGGGCTCGGCGGTCGTCTCGACGCCACCAACACGATCCCCTCGCAGGTCACCGTCCTCACCTCGGTCGGGCTCGACCACACCGAGTGGCTGGGGGGGACCGAGCTGGAGATCGCCGCCGAGAAGCTCGCCGTCCTCCACGACCAGTCGACACTGGTCCTGGGACGGGTCTCGCAAGAGGTGCGCGAGTTGGCCGAACGGGTGGCAGGCGAACGCGCCGCCCGCCTGATCGTCGCCCCCGAGGATCCCGGGCCCGAGATCGAGCTGGCCGCGAGCGGCGCCTTCCAGCGACGCAACTTCGCCCTCGCCGTGACCGCCGCCGAGGCCTTCCTCGGCAGCGTCGACCCGGAGCGGGTCGCGGCGGTCGCCGCCGGGCTCCTCGTCCCCGGCCGGCTCGAGCAGATCGCCGCGAGCCCGCCGACCTACGTCGACGCGGCCCACAACCCCGACGGGGCGGCGGCGCTCGCCGAAGCGCTGCCGACGCTCGCCGAAGGGCGCCCGGTGGTCGCCTGCCTCGCCGTCCTCGTCGACAAGGACGCGCCCGCGATGATCGCCGCGCTGGCCCCGGTCCTGCGCGCCGCGGTCTGCACCGAGATCCCACCACAGGCCCTGCTCGGGCACGGCCGCCCGGGGGCCCGCTCGCGCCCCGCCCAGGAGCTCGCCGACCTCTTCCAGGCCCACGGGGTCGAAGCGATAGCCGAGCCGAACCTCGAGCCGGCCCTCCGCCGCGCCGCCGAAATTGCCTGCGGAACCTTCGCCGGCGTCCTCGTCGTCACCGGATCGCATTACCTGATCGGTCCCGCGCGGACCGTCCAAGGCGCCCTTACCGGCGGCGGGGACTAGGAGCCTGGACCACTGTGCGAGGATTTGTGCATGGATCGCAGCGCGGGCTCCCAATTGCTGTCGATGATGGCCCTGGTCGCTGCTGTGGTGGCGATCGTGATCCTCGTTTTCTTCGGCGTCGGGTACTTCTTCGGGAGACTTTTCCTCTAGACGGGTAGCCCGCCGGAGGACCCGAACAGGATCAGGCGTCCGCGCGGCGAATACACTGCGCGATCCCCATCCCCGGAGGGGCACTTCCCATGGCACTAGCGATCTTCGGCATCACCAACTCTGGCCTCAACCTGGCCGCGACCCTCGTTCTGCTCCTGCTGATCGTCCTTTGGCTGGCGCTGATCGTCTACACCTACCTCGACGCGCGGCGCCGCATCGGCGACCCGTTCCTGGTCGCCTGCGCCACGATCGCCTCGTTCTTCCCCTACATCGGTACCGCCGTCTACACGATCGTCCGCCCGCCGGAGTTCCTCGAGGACGCCCACGAGCGTGAGCTGGAGATCAAAGCGGCCGAGCTGCGGGTGCGCCAGCTGCGCGAGCAGAGCTGCCCCAACTGCGAATACCCGG
>MKSH01000065.1:23313-23834 GCA_001898095.1 Solirubrobacterales bacterium 70-9
GGAGCCCAGCCGCCGGTCAAACGCCGCCGCCCGGCCAAAAAACGGCAGCCGCAAGCTGCTGCCGCCCCGGATGACCAGGGCCAACGCAAATCTCGAACTTCGGGTGCCCGCAAATCGAGTGGCAGCCGCAGCGCCTCGACCAAAGAGGCGCCGACCAGCGAACAAGACCAAAGGAGCCCCCGCCGTGAGCCGGACCCTGATCCTCGTCAAGCCTGACGCCTTCGAGCGCGCCCTCACCGGTGAGGTCATCGCCCGCTTCGAGCGCAAGGGGCTGCGGATCACCGCCCTCAAGTCGATGACCGCGACCGAGGACATCGCCAACCAGCACTACGCCGAGCACTCCGAGAAGCCCTTCTTCGGCGAGCTGGTCAGCTTCATCACCGGCGGCCCGCTGGTCGCGATCGTCTTCGAGGGCGTCGAGGCGGTGAAGGCCGCGCGCCAGCTGATCGGCGCCACCAACCCGGTCGAGGCCGCTCCCGGCTCGATCCGCGGCGACTACGCGCTCGAGGTGACCTTCAACA
>MKSH01000065.1:23921-26980 GCA_001898095.1 Solirubrobacterales bacterium 70-9
CGACGCCGGGGATCCGGAATTCCTCGTGATCGAGAACGCGCGTCGCAAGGCGCGCGCGATCGAGCGCCCGCCCGGTGCCCTGGTGATCGCCTGCGACACCGATGTCGTGCTCGACGGGGAGGTGCTGGGCAAGCCCGCCGACGCGGCCGACTCGCGCGCCTACCTGGACCGCATGTCGGGACGCGGGCACACGGTGATGAGCGGGCTGGTCGTCGTCGACGAGAGCGGCGAGGAGCGCAGCGGCCTCGAACGCTCCGAGGTCGTCTTCAAGAACCTCACCGAGGCCGAGAAGCAACGTTATGTGAACTTCGGGGAGTGGCAGGGCCGTTCCGGCGGCTACGCGATCCAGACCCTGGGGTCGACCCTGGTCGAGCGCCTCGAGGGAAGCGTCTCCAACGTCGTCGGCCTTCCCGTCGGACTGCTCGCCGAGCTCGCGCCGGCGCTTTTCCAACCCGCCTGAATCGTGCGCTCTGATGCGCGCTTCTTAGCTCCGCGTTAGCAGGCCGTAAGCCGCAATTAATCCTGCAAGCGACGGAATTTCTGCGCCGCGTGAGTCGGTCACGTTCCGGCTTCCCATGCTTGCAATCATGGACCGTTCTGCCCGGCGAACGGACCGAAATATGAGCTGGTTGACGCGGATCTTTCGCCTCGGCGGACGCGACATGGCGGTCGACCTCGGGACCGCGAACACGCTTGTCTACGTGCGTGGGCGCGGCATCGTGCTGTCGGAGCCCTCGGTGGTCGCGATCGACACCAAAACCGGCCAGGTCCACGCGGTCGGCGTCGAAGCGAAGCGGATGATCGGTCGCACGCCCGGCAACATCACCGCGATCCGGCCGCTGAAGGACGGCGTGATCGCCGACTTCGAGGTGACCGAACAGATGCTGCGGCACTTCATCCAGTCGGTTCACTCGAATCGCTTCGCCCATCCGCGGGTGGTCGTCTGCGTGCCCTCCGGCGTCACCGGGGTCGAGAAGCGCGCGGTCGAGGAGGCCTGCCTCTCGGCCGGCGCCCGCCAGGCGTACCTGATCGAGGAGCCGATGGCGGCGGCGATCGGCGCCGGCCTGCCGGTGGCCGAGCCGACCGGCTCGATGATCGTCGACATCGGCGGCGGCACCACCGAGGTCGCGGTGATCAGCCTCGGCGGGATCGTCGTCTCGCAGTCGATCCGGGTCGGCGGCGACGAGCTCGACGAGGCGATCGTCGCTCACTGCAAGAACACCTACAAACTCGCGATCGGCGCGCAGACCGCCGAGGAGGTCAAGCTCGAGGCCGGTTCGGCGGCGCCGCTGCCGACCGAGATCCGCACCGAGATCCGCGGTCGCGACCTCGTCAGCGGCCTGCCGAAGACGATCGAACTGACCTCCGAGGAGGTCCGCCAGGCGCTCGAGGAGCCGGTCAGCCACATCGTCGCCGCGGTCAAAGAGACGCTCGACCAGACGCCGCCGGAGCTCGCCGGTGACATCATGGACCGCGGCATCACGCTGGCGGGCGGAGGCGCCCTCCTGCAAGGCTTGGAGCAACGACTTCACGACGAGTGCCAGATGCCCTGCCAACTGGCAGAGTCGCCGTTGACCTGCGTCGCCGTCGGCTCGGGCATCTCGCTGGAGGAGTTCGAGACGATCCATCGCAGCGGTCCGAGGTAGGTCGGGCACGTGTATCGCAAGCAAGTACGCCGCCGCCGAGCGGTGCTGGCGCTCCTGATCGTCGGCTCCTTCGCCCTGCTCACGCTCACCTACGGGCAGGGCTCGAACAGCCTCCAGCGCGGCGTCACGGCCGTCTTCACCCCGGTGTCCTCGATCCTCGACCGGGCGCTGAAGCCCGCCCGCGACCTGATCAACTGGGTCGACGAAACGTTCGACGCGCGGGGCAAGAACCAGAGGCTGGAAGAAGAACTGGAAGTCGAACGCAAGGCGGCGGTCGGCGGCAAGGTGGCGCTGGCCGAAAACGAAGAATTTCGCGCGCTGCTGAAACTCGACAAATCGGGGGCGATCCCGGAAGGCTACGACCCGGTGGCGGCGCGCGTGATCGGGCTCTCGCCGACCGTCTGGTACAGCGACGTGATGATCGACGTCGGCTCCGGCGACGGGGTGAAGCTGCACGACCCGGTGGTGAACGGCGAGGGCCTGGTCGGCCAGGTGACGGCGGTGACCGGCGGCGCCTCCAAGGTGACCCTGATCACCGACCACTCCAGCGCGGTCTCGGTGAAGGTCGTCCCGGCCGGGATCCAGGGGATCGTCAAACCGACCGTCGGCGAACCGAACACGCTCGTCCTCAACTTCCTCAACTCCGACAAAAAGGTCCACAAGGGGCAGTCGGTGGTGACCGCGGGCTGGCGCGGCGAAACGATCGAATCGCGCTTCCCGCCGAACATCCCGGTCGGCGAAATCACCAAGGCGACGATCTTCGAACAGGAGGCGCAGGAACGCGCGAACGTGCGTCCTTACGCCGATCTCCGCAACATCGGCACGGTCCAAGTGCTCACTGGGGGAAGCCGCAAGTGATCCTGACCCCGAAAATCGTCGTCCGCCTGATCCTCGTCGGCCTCTTCGGCGTGCTGTTGCAGTTGACCTTCTTCTCCCAGATCGAGCTCTTCCACGTCAGCCCCGACATCCTGCCCGCGCTGGTCGTCTGCCTCGGCCTGCTGGGCGGGTCGATGACCGGAGCCGTCTCCGGCTTCGCGATCGGCTTCCTGCTCGACTGCCTGCTGATCCAGCCGCTCGGCGGCGCCTCGCTGGTGCTGATCGCGGTCGGCTACGCGGCGGGGATCTTCCGCGAGCGCTTCGAGATCCACAGCCGCCTGGTCGCGCCGCTGCTCTGCGCGCTGCTCACCTTCGCCGCCGAGCTCGGTTTCGGCGCGGTCGAGGCGATGTTCGGCATCGACACCGAAGTCAGCGTCCTGGTGCTGCGCGACATCCTGATCCAGAGCGCCTTCGCCTTCTTCCTCGGCTGGGCGATCTACGTCGGCCTGCGGCGCTTGGTCCGCCCGGCGCTGGTCGACGAGGCGACGGTGCGGCGGACGCGCCGACCGACGGTGCTGGGAGCGTAGGGCGGTGTAC
>MKSH01000065.1:27013-27945 GCA_001898095.1 Solirubrobacterales bacterium 70-9
CTCTTCTTCCGCCTCTGGACGCTGCAGATCATCGATGGCGCCTCGAACCTGGCGCAGGCGAAGAACAACCGCACCCGCTCGACCAAAATCATCGCCCCGCGCGGCAAGATCGTCGCCCGCAACGGCCAGGTGCTGGTCGACAACCGGACCAGCCTGGCGCTCCAGGTCGACCCGGCGAAGCTGCCCGAAGACCCCGCCGAAGAAGCGGCCGAGCTCACCGAAATCGGCGAACTCGTGCACATGAAACTGCCGCAGGTGCGCAAGCGGATCGAAGAAGAAGAGAAGGTGGTCGCCGCGGGCACGCCGTTGACCGTGCGGCGTGACGTCGGCTACCAGCTCATCTACTACATCGAAGAACACAAGGGAAAATTCCCTGGCGTGACCGTGGAAAAAGTCTTCGTCCGCAGCTACCCGGAAGAAGATCGCGCCGCGCAGATCCTCGGCCACACCGGCGAGGTCGACGAAGAAGAGCTGAAAGCGGGCCCTTACAAGGGGCTCGAACCGGGCGAAGTGGTGGGCAAGGAAGGACTCGAGTACAGCTACGACAAGGTCCTCCGGGGGACGCCGGGAGTCTCGCGCTACCAGGTGAACGCGATGGGGGAGCCGACGCCAGGCGGGAACCTGACCTCGACGCCACCGCAGCCGGGGGACACCCTGAAGCTGACGATCAACGAGGCCATGCAGGAAGCGGGCGAAGCGGCGCTGGCCGAACGGGGGCTGCCGGGCGCCTTCGTCTCGATGAACATCAAGACCGGTGAAGTCCTCGCGATGGGCTCGGCGCCGACCTACGACCCGACGGTCTGGACGAAGCCGCTGTCGACGAAGCAGTACGAAGAACTCTCCTCCGAAGAAACCGGCGATCCGCTCTTCAATCGGGCGACCTCGTCGGCCTACCCGACCGGCTCGACCTACAAGATCATCACCGCGTTGGC
>MKSH01000066.1:0-5633 GCA_001898095.1 Solirubrobacterales bacterium 70-9
CTGGGGTGCCGCCACCGCGAGCAGCTCGCGGAATTCGGTCCCCGTGTCCCAGGCCTCCTGGGCGTTCTGTTGGACGACCCGGTAGGCATCGTCGCGGGTCATCCCGGACTCGACCAGGGCGGTCAGGGCGCGCTGGCTGAAGAGCGCCCCGTGGGTGATGTTCAGGTTGGAGAGCATGCGCTCGCGGTGGAGGGTCATCCCCTCTGCGACCCCGGTCGCCAGCCCCTGCATGTAGTCGAGCAGGATCGTCGCGTCGGGCAGGATCACCCGCTCGGCGCCCGAGTGGGAGATGTCGCGCTCGTGCCAGAGGGCGACGTCCTCGAAGCCGGTCTGGGCGTACCCGCGCAGGACGCGGGCGAGGCCGGTGATCCGCTCGGTGCGGATCGGGTTGCGCTTGTGGGGCATCGCCGAGGAGCCCTTCTGGCCCGCCCGGAACGGCTCCTCCACCTCGCGGACCTCAGTTTTCTGCAGGTTGCGGACCTCGGTGGCGAAGCGCTCGAGCCCGCTGCCGGCGAGGGCGATCGCGGCGGTCAGCTCGGCGTGGCGGTCGCGCGGGATCACCTGGGTGGCGACGTCCTCGCGCCCCAGCCCGAGCTTCTCCATCACCCGCGCCTCGACCGTCGGCGGCACCGAGGCGTAGGTCCCGACCGCGCCCGAGAGCTTGCCGTAGGCGAGCTGCTCGAAGGCAGCTTCGAGGCGCTTCAGATTGCGGTCGGCCTCGAAGGCGAAGCCCGCCAGCCGCAGCCCGAAGGTGGTCGGCTCGGCGTGGACGCCGTGGGTGCGGCCGACGCAGAGGGTGTCGCGCTCCTCCAGCGCCCGCGCGACCAGCGCGTCACGGTAGGCCTTCGCCCCGGTGACGAGGATCTCGCCCGCCGCCTGCAGCTGCAGCGCCAGTGCCGTGTCGAGCACGTCGGAGGAGGTCAGCCCGTAGTGGATCCAGCGGGCGCCCTCCTCGCCGACCGAGGCGGCGACCACGTCGACGAAGGCGGCGACGTCGTGGTCGGTGATCTTCTCCCGCTCGTCGACCGCCTCGACCGTGAAGGCGGCGCGGTTGCGCGCCGCTGCCGCCACCTCGGCCGGGACGACGCCCTCCTCCGCCCACGCGTCGGTGGCGGCGAGCTCGACCCTGAGCCAGGTCTCCAGCTTCGACTGCTGGGTCCAGACGGCGCCGATCTCAGGCCGGGTGTAACGCGGGATCACGCGTTGATTATCCGCGCGGCGAGCACGCCCGCGTTTTTCGCCCCGTCGATAGCCACGCAGGCGACCGGGATCCCGGGCGGCATCTGCACCGCCGAGAGCAGCGCGTCGAGCCCGCCGAGGCTCTTGCCGAGGATCGGCACGCCGATCACCGGCAGGTCGGTCTGCGCCGCGGCGACCCCGGGCAGGGCGGCGCTCATCCCGGCGCCGGCGATGATCACCTTCAGCCCGCGCGCCCGCGCGGTCGTGCAGAACTCATGGACCTTGTCCGGATCGCGATGCGCGCTCATCACGTGGATTTCGGACTTGATGCCCTGTTCGTCCAGGTATTTCTGCGCCGGGAGCATCTTCTCCATGTCGTTTTTCGACCCCATGATGATCCCGACCAGCGTCCCCGACTCCTCGAACTCCTGCTCGATCTGCTCGATCTGAGCCTCGGTCTGCGTCTCCGGGGTGATGTCGCTCATGTGTTCCTCTCGGGGGGTGTGGGTCGGACTGGTGGGACTGGTGCTTCAGTGGTTGGCGACGCGCTCGACCGCGCGGGCGGCGATGTCGCCGCGGATCTGCATACCCGCAAAGGAGATCCGGCCAGCAGCATCGTACGCGCGCTCCCGCGCCGCGGCCGGGTCGGGGCCGAGCCCGGTCACGTTCAGCACCCGGCCGCCGGCGGTGACGATCTCGCCATCCGCCGCGGCGGTGCCTGCGTGGGTGACCTCGGCGAGCTCCGCCGCCGCGTCGAGCCCGCTGATCACGTCGCCCTTGGAGGAGCTCTCCGGGTAGCCGGCCGAGGCGAGCACCACGGTCACCGCCCAGTCGTCGTCGAACTCGGCGGTCATCCCGGCCAGCCCGCCCGGCTCGCGCGCGGCGCGGAAGAGGTCGACCAGGTCGGAGCGCAGCCGCGGCAGCACCGCCTGCGTCTCGGGGTCGCCGAAGCGGACGTTGAACTCGATCACCTTGGGACCGTCGGCGCAGATCATCAGCCCGGCGTAGAGCACCCCGTGGAAGGGCGTGCCGCGCTCCGCCATCGCCGCGACCACCGGCCGGTGCACCTGCGCCACGATCTCCTCGATCGTCGCCGCATCGAAGCCCGGCACCGGCGAGTAGCTGCCCATGCCGCCGGTGTTCGGTCCCTCGTCGCCGTCGAAGATCCGCTTGTAGTCCTGGGCGGGGGAGAGGGGCACCACGTTCTCGCCGTCGCAGAGCGCCAGCAGCGAGAGCTCTTCGCCCTCGAGGAACTCCTCCATCACCACCGCGGTGGCGCCGAAGCGGCGCTCGGTGAAGTAGACGTCGAGCGCACCGCGCGCCTCGGCCTCGTCGGCGCAGAGGATCACCCCCTTGCCCGCGGCGAGGCCGTCGGCCTTCAGCACGGTCGGGTACTCGGTGCGCGCCAGCGCTGCCACCGCCTCCTCGTGGGTGCGGAGGAGGACGTGGGCCGCGGTCGGCACGCCGGCCGCGGCCATCAACTCCTTCGCGAAGGCCTTCGAGCCCTCCAGTTCGGCCGCCGCCTCGGTCGGGCCGAAGGCCGGGATCCCGGCCGCCTCGAGCGCGTCGACCGCGCCGACGACCAGCGCCGCCTCGGGCCCGATCACCGCCAGGTCGACGCCCCGCTCGGTCGCCAGCGCGACCAGCGCCGGGACGTCGTCGGCGGCGACTTCGGGAAAGACCTCGGCGTCGGCCGCGATCCCGGCGTTGCCCGGCGCGCAGAGGATCTCCGGTGCCGCCGCCGAGCGCGCCAGCGCCCGCACGATCGCGTGCTCGCGGCCGCCGCTGCCGACTACGAGTGCCTTCAACCGAGCAGGTCCGCGGCGGGCATCGCGGTCAGCGTCCGGCTGGTCATCGTGCCGCGCGAGCCGAGCTCGACCGAGATCTTCGCCATCGTCCGCTCGTCGGGCGCCTCGATCACGGTGACGAAGTCGTAGTCGCCGAGCGTCGCGTACTGGGTGACGACCTTGCCGCCCATCTGTTCGACCTCTTTGTTCACCTCGGTCACCCGGGCCGGGTTGTTCTTGAGGGTCCGAAGCCCCTCGGCGGTCAGGTTGGTCAGCATCAGGTAGGTCGGCATCTGCTCCTCCTCGTCAGATCCTAGTGGCCGCCGGCCGTTCCGTGGTTCCTCATCCGGCCAGGGGACGGATATCGAACCGCGCAGCCGGCTGCGGACCTAATACCCGGCCGGGTGCCGGACCACGAACCCTGCCGGGTAGGGCGGTTCGGCGTGCCAGCGGGGGCCGGTGCCGTGGGCGTCGCCGACGGTGTCCCAGCGCAGGCCGGCTATGACCACGTAGGTGTGGGTGGCGTTGGCGTAGATCGTGATCCACTTCCCGGGACCCGGTTCGCCGTAGCTCTCCAGCGAGCCCGAGGTGAGCGGCGTATCGAGCAGGCCGGCGCTGTAGAGGGCGAAGCTGACCGCGCCGGAGCAGTCGTAGCCGTAGGAGTAGAAGGAGGCGTGCCCGCCGCCCCAGACGTAGGGGGTGGTGGCGATCGAGTTGGCCGCCGCGATCGCCGCCTTCACCGCGGGCGGGGCGGAGGTCGGGGCGGCGGCGAGGCCGTTCGGCTGGAGTACGGCTTCGGCGCCCTGCACGGTGGTTTCGGCGGCCAGCGGGGCGACCCGCCACTGGACCGTCGAGGCTTTGCAGCCGCCTTCGATCTGTTCGGCCTCTTCGAGCACCTCCTGCACGTACCACTCGGCCTGGTTGTGGGCGAAGACGCCCGCTTCGAGCGAGCCCTTCGACCAGATCTCCCGTGCCAGGGTGGCGGCGGAGTCGAAGATGTCGGCGTGTTCGATGTGACCGTCGTCGTCGCCGTCGACCCGGTACTGCTTCCACTCGCTCGCTTCGAGGCCCAGCGGCCCGGTTTCTTCGAGCTCCTGCTTCGACATCCCGCGCCCGAAGTTCGACTCGAGCCGGGCGATCGCAGCCATCGCCCAGACGCCCCGCTTGCCGAGTTCGTAGCGGGCGGCGGCCCCCTCGAAGGCTTCCAGGTATTCGGCCGGGATCTGCTTGCGCCATTCGGTGGCCGGGTCGCAGCGGAGAACTTCGATCTGCGGCGTCAGCCCGGCCTGGGTGAAGGCGGCGTCGCCGACTTCGGCGGCGTAGCAGCCGGCGTCGGCGAGGACCTCGGAGACGTACCAGTCGGCGTGGTTGTAGGCGTAGATCGCGCCATAGGTGTCGGTTGGCATCCCGGCGGCGGAGAGGTAGCGGGCGGCGGCGAAGATCGCGTCTTCGGGGTTGTTCGGGTCGGCGATGCCGTCGCCGTTGGCGTCGACCCCGTAGGTGGCCCAGGTCGAGGGCATGAACTGCATCCAGCCCTCGGCCCCCGCCGAGGAGGGTCCGAGGTTGGTGCCGAAGCCGGTCTCGACCGCGTTGATGCCGGCCAGGATCGCCGGGCCCTGCGAGCCGAGCCCGTACTGGGCCGAGGCGCGCTGGTAGATCGGGATCAGCACCGGCGGCACCGCGGCGGCGGCGCAGGTCGAGGCGGAGAGGGCCGGGATCTGGAAGGTCGGCGCGGCTTTGTCGGTCCCCGCTTCTTCGCCCGCCCGTTCGGCCGCTTCGTCGGCTTCCTGTTCGGTTTTCGCTTCGGCGATTTCTTCTTCGCCTTTGGTGGGTTCTTCCGCCGTGGTGCCGCCGGAGGCCTGCGGGATGGTCGGGTGGCGGATCACTTCCGGCGCCAGGGGCGCGTTTTCGGTGACCGGTGCTTCGGTCGGCGCGCCGAGGCTTTCTCCGCGGGTGGGTTCGGAGGTATCAGGGGATTGCGCGGCAGCGGCGGCGCCGATCGGCAGGGCAAGGGCGGCGCTCAGCACGGCGGCGACGGCGAGCGCGCGCAGCTTGGGGGAAGGAGACGTCATCGAGCTAGCCGAGAACGTTGGTGACTTGCCACTTCTTGCCCGGGCCCTGTTCCATCTGCAGGCGCAGCTCCGAGGTCACGCCGACCCGCAGCAGCGAGACGCTGACTTCGTAGACCTTGTCCTTCGACGGTCCGGCGACCACCGTCACCACCTTCGCCTGCGGCACTTCGACCCCGGCGGGCTGGCGCGGCGGCCGGTGCAGCAGGGCGTTGGAGAGCTGTTTCGTGGTCGTGTGGCGGAAGGCGCTGCGGACCTTGCCGTCGACGCCGCCGGTCTCGTAGACGACGAACGCTTCGGCGAAATGGCGGGCCACCCGCTTGGCGGCCTTCGGCGCCGGCGGGCCGATCATCGCGGCTTCGTCTTCGGCGCCGGTCGCACCGGTGCCGAACGTGCCGCCCTGGCTGGCCCCGGAGGCGCTGTCGTTCGACAGGGCCTCGGCGCGGGCCGTGGCCGACGCCGTCGCCGCGGGGGTCGAGCCGATCTTTGCGGTCGAGGCGGGGGAGTCGTTGGCGCTCGATGCGGTCGCCTGGTCGGAGGTCTGGTTGCCGGCGCCCCGCTCGGCCTTCACGCCGCCGGTCTCGCCGCTCACCGCTTC
>MKSH01000066.1:5767-16193 GCA_001898095.1 Solirubrobacterales bacterium 70-9
CGCTCGCGACGAGGATCGCCGCGACGACGCCGGCGAGCGCGATCCCGCCGCCGCCGAACACCCCGATCTGCCCCCGCGGACCGAGCTCCTCGAGCCCGTCCTGGACCGGCCAGATGACCCGCTCGCGCAGGAACCAGGCGACGTCTTCGGTGCGCGGCCGGCCGTGATCACCCCAGAGATCCACGGTCCGCTGGATAACGCGGTCCTTAGGGGAATCTTTCTGTGCCTCGTCCATCGCTCTTGCCGCAGTTTAAGAACATCCGCCGGGAAGTAGTTTCGGCATTACAGCGCGGTTTCCTGAATGCAAACGCGTCTGTCCTCACGCCCTGCACATTTTTACGTATTTGTAACGTCAGAAGTGGGGAGGAGCCGGGAGGGGGTCGGGGGTCGGCGACGGGACGGCGAGAGGCGGAGAAAGGACGAGGTAAGGGACCCGGCCCTCTCGTAGGCGGTCCTGGCAGGCTGTGACCGCCTACGAGAGGGCCGGGTCGCGGGGGAGAGGGGCGAGGGCGCGGGTCCCGTGCGGGTCGCGGCGGAGGTCCGTGACGATCTGCGCGGGTCCGGTGCGGGACTCCACGTCCCTTGAGGAGTCCCGGATGCGCTGCGTGGATCGACCGTGCCATGGCAAGGTCGATCCACGCAGCGCGAATCTCGGCCCCGGATCCGGCCCCTGCATGAGTTGACCACACCCTGGTGTGGTCAACTCATGCAGGGGCCCCAGATCTGCGCCAGAACCCGCGCACTTCCCCCGGAATCCTCGCGTCCCCGGCCGCCGGGGCCCCGAAGTGCGCCGTCCCGCGCCGGCCCTACGCCGTCGCCGCCGCGCCCGCCGCGGCGCGCTCGAAGGTGAGCTCGCCGTCGGCGGTGTCGACGCGGACGGTGTCGCCCTCGCCGAACTCGCCCTCGAGGATCTTCAGCGCCAGTTTGTCGACCAGCTGCTTCTGGATCACCCGGCGCAGGGGGCGGGCACCGTAGACCGGGTCGTAGCCGAGGTTGCCGAGCAGGGTGCGGGCGTCGCTCGTGAGCTCGATCGAGATCCCGCGCTCCGCCACCCGGCCGACCAGCTGGGCGACCTGGAGCTCGACGATGCGACCGATGTCCTGCTTCGAGAGGCGGTGGAAGATCACCGTGTCGTCGATGCGGTTCAGGAACTCTGGCTTGAAGGTGGCCGCCAGCGTCTCTTCGATCGCCTCGCGGATCCCCTCGTCGACGACGTCGCCGACGATCCGATCACTCCCCACGTTGGAGGTCATGATCAGCACCGTGTTGGTGAAGCTGACCGTGCGGCCCTGGCCGTCGGTGAGCCGGCCGTCGTCCATGATCTGCAGCAGCGTGTTGAAGACGTCCGGGTGCGCCTTCTCGATCTCGTCGAGCAGCACCACCGCGTAGGGGCGCCGGCGCACCGCCTCGGTCAGCTGGCCGCCCTCCTCGTAGCCGACGTAGCCCGGAGGGGCGCCGACCAGGCGGGAGACCGTGTGCTTCTCCATGTACTCGGACATGTCGAGGCGGACGATCGCCTGCTCGGAGTCGAACATGAACTCCGCCAGCGCCTTCGCCAGCTCGGTCTTGCCGACCCCGGTCGGGCCGAGGAAGAGGAACGAGCCGATCGGCCGGTTCGGATCCGACAGCCCGGCGCGCGAGCGCCGCAGCGCGTTCGCCACCGCCTCGATCGCCTCCTGCTGGCCGATCACCCGGTCGTGCAGGCGGTCCTCCATGTGGATCAGCTTCTCGACCTCGCCCTCCATCAGGCGAGACACCGGGATGCCGGTCCATTTCGCCACCACCTCGGCGACGTCCTCGTCGGTCACCTCGTCGGCGAGCATCGTGCCGCCGTCGCCCGCGTGCAGCTCGGCGAGGCGCGCTTCGGCGTCCTTCACCTTGCCCTCCAGCTCCGGGATCAGCCCGTACTGGAGTTCGGCGGCGCGCTGCAGGTCGGTCTCGCGGTTCGCCTGGTCGGCCTGCACCCGCGCTTCCTCGAGTTCGGCCTTCGCCGCCTTCATCTCCTCGATCGGCTCTTTCTCGTTCTGCCAGCGGGCGCGCAGCTCGGTCTCCGTCTCGCGCAGGTTGGTGAGGTCGTCCTCGAGCGCCTCGAGGCGCGCCTTCGAGGCGTCGTCGGTCTCTTTCTTCAGCGCCTCGCGCTCGATCTCCAGCTGCTGGATCCGGCGGGCGACCTCGTCGATCTCGGTCGGCACCGAGTCGATCTCGATCTTCAACCGCGAGGCGGCCTCGTCGATCAGGTCGATCGCCTTGTCGGGGAGGAAGCGATCGGCGATGTAGCGCTCCGAGAGCGTCGCCGCGGCGACGATCGCCGAGTCGGCGATCCGCACGCCGTGGTGCTGTTCGTAGCGCGCCTTCAGCCCGCGCAGGATCGCGATCGTGTCCTGCATGTCGGGCTCGCCGACCAGCACCGGCTGGAAGCGCCGCTCCAGCGCCGCGTCCTTCTCGATGTGCTTGCGGTACTCGTCCAGCGTCGTCGCGCCGACCGCGCGCAGCTCGCCGCGCGCCAGCATCGGCTTCAAGAGGTTCGCCGCGTCGACCGCGCCTTCGGCGGCGCCCGCCCCGACGATGGTGTGAAGCTCGTCGAGGAAGAGGACGATCTGGCCCTCCGCCTCCTGCACCTCGTTCAGCACCGCTTTCAGCCGCTCCTCGAACTCGCCGCGGTATTTCGAGCCCGCCAAGAGCGAGCCGATGTCCAGCGCGATCACGCGCCGGTCGCGCAGGCTCTCCGGCACGTCGCCGTCGACGATCCGCTGGGCCAGCCCCTCGACGATCGCCGTCTTGCCGACGCCGGGGTCACCGATCAGCACCGGGTTGTTCTTCGTCCGCCGGGAAAGCACCTGGATCACGCGGCGGATCTCCTCGTCGCGCCCGATCACCGGGTCGAGCTTGCCCGAGCGCGCGTCGGCGGTCAGGTCGCGGCCGAATTTCTCCAAGGCCTGGGCGGTCGACTCCGGGTTCGCGGTGGTCACCGGGTTGGGACGGACCGCCATCACGGCGGCGTCGAGCTCCTCCCGCGAGGGCAGGATCGGGCCCACGGTCGGGTCCTCGGTCAGCGCCCGCAGCAGGTGGTCGGTCGAGATCAGACTCGACCCGTCGCGCCCCATTTCGCGCTCGGCGACGCGCAACGTCGCGGCCAGCGCGCTGGAGAGGCGCGGTTCGTCGCCCTCGCCGAGTTTCGGCAGCGCCGCGACGGCCTCCGAGGCGCGCGCCGCGATCGTCGCCGTGTCGGCGCCGACCCGCTGCAGGATCGGCACGACCAGGCCCTCGGTCTGGTCGAGCAGCGCGACCAGCAGGTGGGCGGGCGCAGCCTCGGGGTTACGGTGGCTGCGCGCCAGCTCCAGCGTCGCCGCGATCGCTTCCTGCGATTTCTGGGTGAACTTGTCGGGCTGCATCTAGACCTTCTTCCTTCCTTCCAGCTCTTCCACTCTCTCCTTCAACTTTTCGACCTGCTCTTCCAGCGCCAGGACGGTCTCGACACCCATCAGGTTCAGTCCCTGGTGCGTCATCTCCTGGATTCGGCGCAGGCGTTCGACGTCGCGCCGGCTGTAGAGCCGCGTGTTTTTCGGCGAGCGCTTGGGGGCGATCAGGCCGCGCGTCTCGTACATCCGCAGCGTCTGCGGGTGCATCTCGGCGAGTTCCGCGGCGACCGAGATCATGAAGACCCCTTGCTCGTCATCGAAGGTCGCGTTCACTTTCGTCACCTGTCTGCGGTAGGTCGGCATCAGACCCCCGCCTTGCGCAGCAGCTCGGCGCGCGGGTCGTGCCCGTTCAGCGCCGTGGCCAGCTCGTCGACGGCCTTCTGCTGCTCCTCGTTCAGATCTTTCGGCACCTCGATCTCGAGCCGGTAACGGATGTCACCCTTGCCCTTGCCTTTCCCCTTCGGGGCGCCCTCGCCGCGCAGGCGCTGGATCGCCCCGTGTCTGGTCCCCGGCGCGACCTTGATCTTCTTCGTGCCGGCCAGCGTCGGCACCTCGATCGTGCCGCCGCGGACCGCCTCCGGGATCGTGATCGGCACCGTCACCTCGAGGTTGCCGTCGTCGAGCCGGCGGAAGACCGGCGACGCGGCCACCCGCGTGGTCACGTAGAGGTCGCCATTCGGGCCGCCGCGCGGTCCCGCCTCGCCCTTGCCGGCGAGCCGGATGCGGGTGCCGTCCTTCACTCCGGCGGGGATGTTCGCCTTGATCCGCTTGTTCTGCTGGGTCAGGCCGGAGCCGTTGCAGGTCGGGCAGGGGTTCTCGATGATCTCGCCGGCGCCGCCGCACTGCGGGCAGGGCTGGCTGATCGAGAAGAAGCCCTGGTTCTGGGGATCGATGCCGCGGCCTTCGCAGCGCGGGCAGGTGACCGGCGCCGTGCCGGGTGCCGCGCCGGAGCCGTGGCAGGTCTCGCAGCGCTCCGCCTTCGGCACGGTGATGCTGATCTGCGTCCCGTTGATCGCTTCGTCGAAGCTCAGCGGGACCTCGGTCTCGAGATCCCGCCCGCGGACCGCCTGCGGCTTGCCGCGACCGCCGCCGCCGCGGTTGAAGATGCCGCCGAGGATGTCGCCGAAGTCGGCGCCGAAGCTGCCCGCCTGGGCGCCGCCCCCACCGAAGGGGTTGCCGCCGCCGAACGGGTTGCCGCCTGCGCCGAACCCACCGAAGGCCGGCCCCGCGTCGTACTCCTTGCGCTTCTCCGGGTCGGAGAGGACGTCGTGCGCGGCCGAGACCTCCTTGAACTTTTCCTCGGCCTCTTTGTCGCCGGGGTTGCGGTCAGGGTGGTACTGGCGCGCCAGCTTGCGGTACGCCTTCTTGATCTCGTCCTCGCTCGCGTCCTTGCCGACGCCGAGGGTCTTGTAAAGCTCGTCTGCCACTTCTCTCGTCTCTTCCGTCTTCTTCTGCGTCCTCTAGGAGGCCACCACGACCCGCGCGGGACGGATCAGGTGCCCGTCGAACTGGTAGCCCTTCTGCATCACTTCGACGACGACGCCGGCCTCGGCGCCCTCGACCTGGACCATCGAGAGGGCCTCGTGCTGGTTCGGGTCGAACTTCTCGCCCTTCGGATCGACCACGGCGACGCCGGCGCTCGCCAGTGCCCGGGTCAGGTCGCGGTAGGTGAGGAGCCAGCCCTGCTTGGTCGCGTCGGCCTCGTCGCTCGGGTCGGCGTCGCCGTCGATCCCGGCATGTTCGAGCGCCCGCTCGAAGCTTTCGACCACCGGCAGGAACCCGCGCACGACCTCGGCCTTGCCGCGCAGCGCCGCGGCCTGGACCTCGGCTGCCATCCGCTTGCGGTAGTTCTCGAAATCGGCCTGGGCCCGGCGGGCGATGTCCAGGTACTCGTCCCGTTTCGCCTCGGCCTCGGCCAGCAGCTGGGCCAGGTCCTGCTCGACCTGCTCCTGCTCCTGTGGCTCGGCCTGGGGAGTCTCCGCGGCGGCCGGCTCGACCGGCGCGCTCTCGGGCGCGCCGGCCTGACTCTCCGGTCGGTCGTTCATCTACTTGTCCTCGTCGACCACTTCGGCGTCGACGACTTCCTCGTCGTCGGCCGAGCTCGATCCGGTCGAGTCGCCGCCGTTCGGCGCCGCCTCGGCCTCGGACTGGGCCTGCGCGTAGAGCGCTTCGGAGGCCGTGGTCATCACCGCGGTCAGCGCCTCGGTCTTGCCTTTCACCTCGTCGAGCGAGCCGGACTCGAGCGTCGCGCGGACGTCTTTGACGGCCGTCTCGATCTGGTCCTTGGTGCCCTGGTCGAGTTTGTCGCCCGCGTCACTGACGGTTTTCTCCGCCTGGTAGGCCGCGTTCTCGGCGATGTTGCGGGCCTCGGCCAGCTCACGCTGCTTGCGGTCCTCCTCGGCGTGCGACTCGGCGTCGGACACCATGCTCTGGATTTCCTCATCGGAGAGCCCGGAGCCGGATTTGATCTCGATTTTCTGCTCGGTCCCGGTGCCTTTGTCTTTCGCCGTCACCGAGATGATCCCGTTGGCGTCGATGTCGAAGGTGACCTCGATCTGCGGGATGCCGCGCGGCGCCGGCGGGATGCCGGTGAGCTGGAATTTGCCCAGGCTCTTGTTGCCCGAGGCCATCTCGCGCTCGCCCTGCAGGACGTGGATCTCCACCGAGGGCTGGTTGTCGTCGGCGGTCGAGAAGACCTCCGACTTCTTCGTCGGGATCGTCGTGTTGCGCTCGATCAGCTTCGTCATCACGCCGCCTTTGGTCTCGATGCCGAGGGTCAGCGGGGTGACGTCGAGCAGCAGCACGTCCTTCACGTCGCCGGCCAGCACGCCCGCCTGGATGCCGGCGCCGACGGCGACGACCTCGTCCGGGTTGACGCCCTGGTGCGGCTCCTTGCCGGTCAGCTCCTTGACCTTCTCGCGGACCGCCGGGGAGCGGGTCATCCCGCCCACCAGGACCACGTGGTCGATCGACGCATCGGCGTCGGCGAGGGCCTGTTTCACCGGCCCGACCGTGCGGTCCAGCAGGTCACCGGTCAGCTCGTTCAGCTTCGACCGGGTGAGCTTCATGTCGAGGTGCTTCGGCTGCCCCTCGACCGCGGTGATGAACGGCAGGTTGATCTGCGTCTCCTGCGTCGAGGAGAGCTCGATCTTCGCCTTCTCGGCAGCCTCGTAGAGGCGCTGCAGCGAGTTCTTGTCGGCCGCGAGGTCGACGCCCTGGTCGCGTTTGAACTCGGCGACCAGCCACTCGACTATCGCTTTGTCCCAGTTGTCGCCGCCCAGGTGGTTGTCACCGGCGGTCGCTTTCACCTCGAAGACGCCGTCGCCGATTTCCAGCACCGACACGTCGAAGGTGCCGCCGCCGAGGTCGAAGACGAGGATCGTCTGGTCGGTTTTCTCTTTGTCGAGCCCGTAGGCCAGGGCGGCCGCGGTCGGCTCGTTGATGATGCGCTTGACGTCGAGGCCGGCGATCTTGCCGGCGTCGGTCGTCGCCTGACGCTGGTCGTCGTTGAAGTAGGCCGGGACGGTGATCACGGCGCTGTCGACCGGCTCGCCGAGCTTCGCTTCGGCGTCGGCCTTCAGCTTCTGCAGGATCATCGCGCTGATCTCCGGCGGGCTGTACTGCTTGCCGCGCACGTCGACGCGCACGTCGCCGTTCGGGCCTGCCTCGATCGAGTAGGGGACGATCGTCTCCTCCTCTTTCACTTCGGACTCCTTGCGGCCCATGAAGCGCTTGATCGAGAAGATCGTGTTCTCGGGATTCATCACCGCCTGGCGTTTGGCGACCGTTCCGACCAGCCGCTCACCGCTCTCGGTGAAGGCGACTACGGACGGAGTGGTGCGACCACCCTCGGCGTTCTCGAGAACGGTCGGCTCCCCGCCCTCCATGACGGCGACGCAGGAATTGGTGGTTCCCAGGTCGATTCCGATCGTTTTTGCCACTTTTGCTGCTCCCTCCAGGGGTTTCGTTGTCTAAGCCTAAGAAATCTAAGTGCCAGTATGGCAGATCTTCTGCCCGGTCTCAAGGCGATCCGCGAACTTTCCGCCAGCCCACCCCGTGCGTTCGCAGAAATGGCCGGATAGCGGCCAAAACTGCGAACTCAGCCGCCGGGTGGGTAAGTTGGGGAAGGGCAACGAGGCGGGAGGGCCTCGCAAACCGGTCCGGGAGGACCGCCGATCAGGAGGAAGACTTGAACCACGCCCATCTGCGCCCGCGCCTTGCCGTGCCGGTGCTGCTCGGAGCCGCGCTGCTGGCGGCGCTGGTGCTCGCCGTCGCCGGGAGCGCGACCGCGAAGCCGAAGAAGACCGCCGCGCCGCCGCCGACCGAAGTCAAGGTGATGACCCGCAACCTCTACCTCGGCGCCGACCTGACGCCGGCGATCCAGGCGAAAGGCGTCGCCGCCTTCACCGAGGCGACCGGCGAGATCCTGCGCCAGGTGACCGCCAACGACTTCCCGGTGCGGGCCAAAGGCCTGGCCCAGGAGATCATCAAGAAGGACCCCGACCTGGTCGGGCTGCAGGAGGTCGCCGAGTGGCGCACCGGCCCGCCCAGCCTCGAACCGCTGCTCGGCGGCTCGCTGCCGAAGGCGACCACGGTTCGCTACGACTACCTGACCGAACTGCTGAAGGAACTGAACAAGGGCAAGCAGCGCTACAAGGCGGTCGTCGTCAACCCGGAGTTCGACTTCGAAGCGCCCGCCGACGAGAACGGCGTCCCCGGCGACGGCCCCAACCAGCTGATCGCCAACGCCGAGATCAACGGCAGGCTGACGATGCGCGACGTGATCCTCGCCAAGGTCGGCGGCGAAGTGAAGGTCTCACAGCCGAGGAAGGGCCACTACAAGAGCCTCTACTCGGTGGAACTCTCGGGCGCCACGGTGACCGTGGTCCGCGGCTGGGCCTCGATCGACGCCACGGTGCGCGGCTCGGCCCCGTTCCACTTCGTCGACACCCACCTCGAATCGTTCGACCCGCAGACGGTGGTGCCGAGCATCCGCGCCCAGCAGGCGGCCGAACTGGTGGCGCCGAACGGGCCGCTGACCAACCCCCTGCCGACGATCCTGGTCGGTGACCTGAACTCGGACACCAAGACCGCGGTCCAGCCCGGCGACGGCCAGGCCTACGAAACGCTGGTCAAGGCCGGGATGCGCGAACGCAGCACCTACAAGCCGCTCGGCTGCTGCCTCCAGACCGCGCTCCTCCCGGTAGGCGACGGCGGCGGAGTCGCCCAGTTCGACCACAAGGTCGACCACATCATGACCCGCGACCCGAAGCAGGTGAAGGAGGTCAACTCCTCCGTCACCGGCCGCAGTCCCCAGAACGGCTTCTGGGACTCGGACCACGCCGGCCTCTTCAGCACCCTGAAGATCTACTGACCCCGCCCCGCCGCCTGGCGTTCGCACTTTCCCGTAGCTGGTACGGGGAACTGCGAACGCCAGCGGGGGACGGCGCACTTCGAGGCGCCGGCGGCCCAGGACGTGAGGCTTTCGCAGGGAAGTGCGCAGGTCCCATGCGCATCCGGGGAGAGACGTCGCGCCTCCACAACGCCCTCAGGTTGACGGGCCGAAAACATGCCCTATAGGAGGTGTTTTCGACCCATCAATATTTGGCCTGTCACAGAAGGCTGCGTTCGTGGCGTCTTCCCTCCGTAAACGTGACGTTGCCGACGCCTTCGCCACGCACTCTCCCGAGACCCGCACGGGTTGCGCACCCTCGCCCTCTCCCCAAGGGTCGGCCCTCTCGTAGGCGGCCTCAGCCTGTCCGGGCCGCCAACGAGAGGGCCGCGTCCCTCGTCGTCCCTCGCACGCCTGCCGCTGGACGCGACGCCGCCGCGTCCCCCGCCAATCCTTCACTCACCCAACAAGGCCCATCCGGGCCCGAACCGCGAACGGGGCGTCTAGCCCTCGCCGGCGGTGGCGGCGACGAATTCGGCGACTTCTTTCTGCTGCGTTTCGTTGAGGATGCCGGGCGGCATGCGGCCCGGCGTGTTGCTGTCGACGCCTTGCTTCTGGGCGTTGATCACGCGCTGTTCGGTCGCTTTGATCGTCTTCGTGTCTTCCGGTTCGACCGGGCCGGTCGGGGCCAGAAGTTCGTCGAGGTCGGGACCGTAGTCGCCGTCGGTGCCCGCCGAGTAGAGCGTGTGGCAGGTGCCGCAGTTCGTCTCGAAGAGGGCCTGGCCCGCCTTCAGGTGCTGCGGGACCTTCATCGCACCGGTATTCGCATCGCCGCTGCCACGGAAGGCCAACCACGGGATGACCACCGCGAGGACGAAGACGAGGACCGCGAACGTGTAGAAGGTGCGCTTGCTCATGGAGAGGCGGCGCGGATACTAACTTGCGCCACCCCGGGAGGGGCTTCCGCTAGCCGGCGATCAGCTCCTGGTTGTCCAGATCGCGGTACCAAGGGCACATCCGGCGCAGCTCGCACCCGCCGCAACGGGGCTTCGGACGGCAGAGCGTGCGGCCGTGGCGGATCAGGTTGACGTGCAGCTCGTAGGCGTCCTCGGGCGGCACGATCGCCAGCATCTCGTCGTGGGCGCGCTCCAGCGAGGCCTTCGCCGGGAAGAGCCCGAGGCGGCCGCCGACCCGGTGGATGTGGACGTCGACCGGGATCTCCGGCAGGCCCCAGCTGAAGATCAGCACGCAGGCGGCGGTTTTGCGGCCCACCCCCGGCAGGCTCAGCAGGTACTCGCGCGACTCCTCGATCGGCGCGTCCTCGGTCCAGTCGAGGCTCGGTTCCGGCCCCAGCTCGCGCAGGATCGCCTGGATCCGCGGCGCCTTCTGCTGCGCCAGCCCGCCCGGCCGGATCGCGTCCTCGACCTCGGCCACCGGCGCGTCGCGCACCTCGTCCCAGGTCGGGAAGCGCTCGCGCAGCAATTTGAAGGCCCGGCCGCTGTTGCGGTCGTTCGTGTGCTGGGACAGGATCGTCAGCACCAGCTCGTCGATCGGCCGTCGATTAGGCTCGTTGACCGGCACTCCGTACATCTCCCGCAGCCGTTCGCGGAGCGCG
>MKSH01000066.1:16202-18411 GCA_001898095.1 Solirubrobacterales bacterium 70-9
GTTTCTTTTCGCGCTTCTTGGGGGAGGTCGTGGCCATAATTCCGAGCCCTGCTCAAGGCAGGATTACAATCGAGGTTTCATGTCGCGTGTCTTCTCCGCTGTTGGCGCTTGGCTCCCCAAGGGTTGGGGCGATGCCGGGCGCCAATTGGGGATTCTGGTCGGCGTCGACGTGATCTACGAGCTCGGCCGCGGATTGGCCGACTCCAGCCGCGCCGACGCGATCCACCACGGCGCCCAGGTGATCGATTTCGAGCGCTCCACGCACACGCTATTCGAGCCCGCCCTGCAGAAGCTCTTCCTGCCTGCCCAGTGGACGATCGACGCCGCGAACTTCCTCTACCTGAACGCCCAGTTCTCGATCGCCCTCGGCTTCCTCGTCTGGCTCTACCTCTTCCGCAACGAGAACTACTATTTCGTCCGCAACATGTTCGTGGTCGCGATGTGCCTGGCGCTGATCGGCTACGTCGGCTTCCCGACCGCGCCGCCGCGGATGTTCCCGGGCGACGGATTCGTCGACACGATCACGAAATACTCCTCGGTCAACCACGACTCGACGATCGCCAAGGTCTTCATCAACCCGTACGCGGCGGTGCCGAGCATGCACTGCGCCTTTGCCCTGATGATCGGCGCCAGCGGCATCGCCGTCTGTCGCCATTGGTGGTCGAAAGCCTGGTGGGCCCTCTGGCCGATCCTGATCGCCTGGGTGGTGATCGTGACCGCCAACCACTACTGGGTCGACTGCGCGCTCGGCTGGCTGGTCGCCCTGGCCTCCTTCGCGATCGCCAAAGGGGCGCTGGCGCGCTGGAAACCAGAGGCCTGGGACTGGCGCACCTCGGGCGGCAGCCGCGCCGGCCCACAGGAGGTCGAGGCCTAGAAACGTCGTTGATGGGCCGAAAAGCGCTGATATGGAGCGCTTTTCGGCCCATCGACATCGGCGTCCCGCCGGCCAGGGCCGGCACGGCGCCCCTGGACCCTCTAGCCTCATATCCCGATGGCATCGACGGCGCCCCCACGGGCTCCCGGCGGCGGAGGACGTAACGGCCGCCCGGCCCCGCCCCGCAACAGCCAGGAGCTGCGGACCTACGCCCGCGACCGCCTGATCGAGTCGCGGCTGACCCCCAACGCGATCTCGCTGATGGGGCTGGTCGGCAACCTCGTGGCCGCCTTCTTGGTCACCCAGCGGCTCTTCTTCCTCGCCGGGATCGCCTTCATCCTCGGCTCGGTGATGGACACCCTCGACGGCCGCTACTCGCGAATGTCGGGCAAGGGGACGCTCTTCGGCGCCTTCCTCGACTCGACCCTGGACCGGGTCGAGGAGGGGATCGTGATCGCCGCCGTGGCCGGCTACTTCGCCTCCCGCGGAGAAGATTTTGCCGCCGCGATCTGCGTCGTCGCCGTGCTCGGCTCGCTGATGGTCTCCTACACCCGCGCCCGGGCCGAGGCGCTCGGGGTCGAGTGCAAGGTCGGAATCGCCACCCGCCCGGTCCGCGTGGTGCTACTTTCGATCGGCCTGATCTTCGCCAAGGGCGCCGGGATCGGGGACTTCGAACTCCTCGCCCCGGCGATCTACGTGCTCGCCGGCCTGACCATCTTCACGGTCTTCCAGCGTGTCTGGCACGTTCGCAACGAACTCAACAAGATGGACGCCGCGGCGTCCGATCACGACGAGAGCGGCGCGGAGGCCCTGTAACCAGTAGAGGCGCCGGGTGTCCTTTCCCACTCAGCGCGATTGATTCCCAGGAGGAACCAGAGAACTTATGAGTGAGAGCAACGGGCAGAACGGCGGCGAGGCGAAAGTCCGCGCCGCGATCGTCGGGGTCGGGAACTGCGCCAACTCCTTCATCCAGGGCGCCCAGTACTACAAGGACGCCGACAAGAGCGAGGAAGTCCCCGGTCTGATGCACGTCGACCTGGGCGGCTACCACGTCGGTGACGTCGAGTTCGTCGCCGCCTTCGACATCGACGTGGAGAAGGTCGGCAAAGACCTCTCCGAGGCGATGTGGTCGGGCCAGAACGACACGATCAAGTTCGCCGACGTCCCGCACGTCGGCGTCACCGTCCAGCGCGGCATGACCCACGACGGCCTCGGCAAGTACCTGAAAGAGAAAATCACCAAGGCGCCGGGCGAAACCGTCGACGTGGTGAAGGTGCTGAAGGACGCGAAGGCCGACGTCCTCGTCATCTACCTGCCGGTCGGCTCCGAGGACGC
>MKSH01000066.1:18467-21146 GCA_001898095.1 Solirubrobacterales bacterium 70-9
GCCGGCCTGCCGATCATCGGCGACGACATCAAGAGCCAGGTCGGCGCGACGATCGTCCACCGCCAGCTCGCCCGCCTGTTCCACGACCGCGGCGTGCGCCTCGAGCGGACCTCGCAGCTGAACGTCGGCGGCAACATGGACTTCTACAACATGCTCGAGCGCGAGCGGCTGGACTCGAAGAAGATCTCGAAGACCAACGCCGTCACCTCGATCATGGGGCACGAGCTCGAGCCCGAGAACGTCCACGTCGGCCCCTCCGACTACGTGCCGTGGCTGACCGACCGCAAGTGGGCCCACATCCGCCTCGAGGGCAAAGCCTTCGGCGACGTGCCGCTGACCGCCGAGCTGAAGCTCGAGGTCTGGGACTCGCCGAACTCGGCCGGCGTCGTGATCGACGCGGTGCGGCTGATCAAGCTGGCCCTGAACAACGGCATCTCGGGGCAGCTCGACGGCCCGTCCAGCTACCTGATGAAGAGCCCGCACACGCAGCGTCCGGACGACGAAGCGCGGGAACTCACCGAGGAATTCATCACCGCCAACGCGCGCGGCAAGCGGGCGGCGGCGACGGCCGACGTCGAATAAGCCGTAGCGCGAGACCTGTGGGACACCCTCCCTCACGAACTGCGGGGAGGTTCGTTCGGGTGTCCCACAGGTCTCGCTTCGTATTCTTGGGCAAGTCGTGTCCATGCCCCAGTCACTGACGATCGCGCAGGTCTCGCCTCACAGGCGGGCGACCCGGAAACCGGTCAACGAGTTCGTCGGGCGGCTCTCGGAAGAGCTCGCCGCACGCGGCCACGAGATCGTCCGCATCGGCAGCGCCGAGCCGGTCAAGCGGCCACTCACCGCGCGCCCCTTCGACATCGTCCACGTGCACGAGCCGTTCGCCCCGAGCGTCTCCGCGGCGGCGCTCCGCCACTCGCTCTCGCTGAACGTCGCCACCTTCCACGCGCCCCAGGAGCGGGTGCTCTCGACCCAGGTGGCGCGGCCGCTGGTGGAGATCTTCTTCGGCCGGATCGACGCCCGCACGGTGACCAGCGAGGCGACCGCGGCGCTGCTGGAGAAATACTTCCCGGCGACCTACGAGTTGGTCGCGCCGGCGGGCTGGACGGCGACCGGCGGCGAACGCGACTGGGCGGCCGTCGCCGATGACTTCGAAGCCGTCTACGGCCGCGTGCTGGCGCGTCGCCACGACCCGACCGGGGACCCGAAGCTGCGCGCCGAGCTGGCGAAGCGACCGCTGATCGAGGTCGACCTCCACATGCACACCGACCACTCCGGGGACTGCGCGACGCCGGTCGAGGTGCTGCTGCAGACGGCCCGCGACCGCGGCCTCGGGGCGATCGCGATCACCGACCACAACGAGGTCTCGGGGGCGCTCGAGGCGGCCGCGATCGCGGAGTCCATGGACGGCCTGAAGGTGATCGTCGCCGAGGAGGTGAAGACCGCCGAGCAGGGCGAGGTGATCGGCCTCTTCCTCGAGGAGAAGATCCCGAAGGGGCTGACGATGGCGGAGACGATCGCCGCGATCCGCGAGCAGGGCGGCCTCGTCTACGTGCCCCACCCGTTCGACCGCTTCCACTCGGTGCCCGACTACGAGCACCTGCTGGACATGGTCGAGGAAATCGACCTGCTCGAGGTCTTCAACCCGCGGGTGGCGCTGACCGCCTTCAACGAGGAGGCGGTGCGCTTCGCGGGCAAGTACCGGATCATCCCGGCGGCCGGGTCGGACTCCCACGTCGCCCAGGGGCTGGGAAGCGTGCGCCAGCGGATCCACGATTTCGACGGCCCGGCGGAGTTCCTGGAGGCGATGCGGGACGCCGACATCACCCGCAAGCACAAGAACCTGGTCTACGTGCAGACGCTGAAGTTCCTGCAGACGACGGGGCGGCCGAAGGCGCCGAAACGGCGCGTCAGCAACGCCAAACCCGCTCGCGGAGGGCGTCCGCGGCGTCCTCCGACCGGCCGGCGGTCGCCGAGCAAGTCCTGATGCACTCTTCTCGTCGCGAAGGAGGCGCGCCGACCTCGTCAAAGAGGTCCGGGCAGATGCATTCCACCGACGACGAGATCCGCGAGAAGTATCTAGAGAGGGCGATCCGCGAGCTCAACCAGATGAGCCGCGAAATCCTTGAGTGCCCGTACTGCCCGCGGGGCAAGCTGATGCCGGTGCTCGGCTCCGGTCATCCCCAGGCTGACGTGATGATGCTGAAGCACTCGCCGCTCTCCTCCGAGATCGAGGAGGGGGTCGCCTTCTACGGGCGCGCCGGCAACGCGCTGATGAAATCCTTCAAACGGCTGGGGATCGACCCGCTCGTCGTCTACGGCACCCTCTGCGTGAAGTGCCCGGTGGCCGAGCCCGATCTGGCGCCGCAGGAGTGCGTGGCGCGGCTGATCGAGGAGATCGCGATCGTGCAGCCGAAGATCGTCGTCGTCATGGGCGAGCCCAGCCTGCGGATCCTTAACGGCCTTCAGGTGCCGCTTTCGCGCCAGATCGAGCCGCGCCTCGGCGAGATCCAGGCCTTCACCCCGACGATCGACGCCCTCTACGTTCCCGACATCGACGAAAGCCTTGACGAAGAGGGCGCCAAGCAGCGCTTCTGGCGGAGCTTCCGGATGCTCGGCACCTGGTACGAGGACCTGCCGCCTTACTAGGCCGGAGTAAAGCGGCGGCGCGCCACCGTC
>MKSH01000067.1:0-1012 GCA_001898095.1 Solirubrobacterales bacterium 70-9
AAGCGCGACTTCACCCTGCACTCGGCGGGCTACTCGCCGGTGGTCTCCGACGGCCATCGGCTCTACGTGGCGGGGTACTACACGTTCTACGGGCTGGAAGAGCTTCCGGGGACGAAGTAGTCGGCGGTCGCGGGGACCCGGAAGGGACGGGAAAGGGACCCGGCCCTCTCGCAGGCGGTCCGGGCAGGCTGTGACCGCCTACGAGAGGGCCGGGTCACGGGGAGAGGGCGAGGGCGCGGGTCCCGTGCGGGTCGCGGCGGAGGTCCGTGACGAAGTGCGCGGGTCCCGCGCGGAACTCCGGGTTCCCTAAGGAGGTTCCGGAGCGCTGAGTGAGTTGAACACACCAGGGTGTGTTCAACTCACTCAGACCGACTTTCGGTCCCCCGCAGGGGCTAAAAGGTCGAGGGACGGCCGGGGGACGGCGGACGGAGGGCGAGTTCGCAGTTGGCCACAACAGTTGTGGCCAACTGCGAACTCGCCCGGGTTGGCGCCGTGGAGGCGTGACGTCACTCCCCGCAAGCGCACCGACTCTGCGCACTTTCCCCGAAAGCCTCGCGTCCTGGGCGTCTCGCGGCGGCCACAGCCTGCCCGGGCCGCCGCGAGACGCCCAGGACGCGACCGTCCCCGGCCGCCGGCGCCCCGAAGCGCGCCGTCCCCTCGGGTGCGTTCGCAGTTACCCGTACGGGTTACGGGAAAGTGCGAACGCCGACCGCCCGCCCCCGAACCACGCCGGCCCGGTTCCGAATCGCGGTCGCTCAGCCGGTAGGCGCTGCCGCCGCCGCTACTGCGCCCATGTCGTCGAGGGTGGGGTCGGCGAGGCCGCGGACGACGATCGTGTCGAGGGCGGAGTAGGCGGCCAGGGCCTGTTGGATGGCGGCGGCGTCGGGGGCGGCCGCGCCTACCGTGCCCTCCGGCTCGGCGAGGCGGGCAAAGTGGTCGCGGTAGCCCTTGTGGGGGTCGCGGGAGAAGGATTCCTCGTTCGCCAGGCGCTCCGCGGCGCCGGGGCCGACCG
>MKSH01000067.1:1021-7257 GCA_001898095.1 Solirubrobacterales bacterium 70-9
CGGGCGGCGAAGTCGGGGGTCATCCAGTTGAAGAAGGCGCCGTCGTAGGAGGAGCCGGCGAGGCGGCACATCCGCGGGCCCAGCGAGGCGAGGACCAGTTTCACCTCGGGCAGCTTCTCGCGCAGCTCCGGCAGCGCCTCGCGCATCGCGGTGAGGGGCTTATTCGAGAAGCCGGCGCCGACGCCGAGCCAGAGCTTGCCCGGGTCGAGGCCGAGGCGGTCGATGTCGGCGGCGATCGTCTCGGCGGGCTGGCGGTCGAGGGCGATCACGCCGACCCCGAGCGCCAGCGTCGGCGCGCCCTTGGCGAACTCGGCGAGGGTCTCGAGGCCTTTCGCCCCCGGGTGGTCGTTCGACCACACCGAGGTGTAGCCGAGCTCCGCGCAGCGCTCGGCGAGCGGCGCCGCGGCCTCGACGGGGAACCCGGCGGCGACGCCGAAGCCGCGGCTCACGCCTCGCCCTGAGTCGGGCTCGGTCCCACCTTTTCCAGCAGCGCCACGCACTCGATGTGCGGGGTCTGGGGGAACATGTCGACGGGGCGCACGCGGCGGAGCTTGTAGCCGGCTTCCTCGAGCTGTTTCGCGTTCGGGGCCAGCGTGGTCGGGTTGCAGGAGACGTAGACGATCCGCTTCGCCTCGCACTCGACCAGCCGCCTGACGATTTTCTGCGAGAGCCCGGCGCGCGGGGGATCGACGACGACGACGTCCGGTTTCCCGGCCTGCTCGACCAGTGGCCGCACGCCCGTGCGCGCGTTGCCGGCGAGGAACTTGGCGTTCTCGATCTTGTTGCGACGCGCGTTGCGCTCGGCGTCGTCGATCGCCTCGGGGACGATCTCCAGTCCCCATACCTCGCCCGCGGCGCCCGCCATGGTCAGGCCGATCGTGCCGATCCCGCAGAAGAGGTCGAAGACGCGCTCGCGGCCACTGAGGCCGGCGAACTCGATGGCCACCGCGTAGAGGCGCTCGGCCATCTCGGTGTTGGTCTGGAAGAAGGCCCCGTGGGACATCTCGAACTGGAGGCCGCAGAGCTCCTCGTGCAGGCGCTCTTCGCCGAGCGCCCCGGTCGGGCCGTCGGTGCCGCCCGAGTCGCCCTCGATCGTCGTGTGGAGGTCGACCGGGGGGCGGGGCAGGCGCGCCGCGGTGGTCACCAGGCGGGTCTGGATCTGCCCGGTCCGCCGCCCCTCGCGGACGACGAGGTTGCGCAGCACGCCGCGCCGCGCCCGCGCATCGTAGGCCGAGACGTCCTCCATCCGCGCCCATTCGCGCACCCCGTTGCGGGCCGCGTTGCCCGTTTCGGAGGCGAGCTTGCAGTCGTCGACGTCGACGATCAGGTCCCAGCGCCCGCGCGCGTGGAAGCCGAGCGCGACGCCTTCGTCGGCGGTGCCGACGGCGCCCGCGCCGAAGGAGTACTCGAGCTTGTTGCGGTAGCGCCACTGTTCCGGGGCGGCGACGATGTCCTCCATCTCGAAGCCGTCGAGCCCGCCGATCCGGCGCAGCGCGTCCTCGACCTGAGCCTGCTTCTCGGCCAGCTGGCGCTCGTAGGGGAGGCCCTGCCAGGGGGCTCCCGGGCAGGGCTCGCCGCCGTGCGTGCAGCGGTCCGGGACACGGTCGGCGCCCGCCCGCAGCAGCTCGACCGCGCGCGCCTCGGCGAAGCGCTTCTTGCCTTTCGTCACCTCGGCGAGCACGCGGTCGCCCGGCAGCCCGCCCGCGACGAAGACGACGAAGCCGTCGGCGCGGGCGATCCCCCGCCCGCCGAAGGCGAGCGAGTCGATCTCCACCTCGAGCCGCTCGCCTTTGCGCGGCGCCTTCTTCGACGCCGCGTCGGTGCTCGTCCCGGCCTCCACCTAGGGGAGTTTCCTGCGCGCCTGGCGGACCAGTTTCTCCAGCTCGGAGAGCAGCGAGTCGGTCTGTTTGCGGCCGCGTTTGAGCAGCTCGCCGATCATCTTCTCGGCGTCGCCGTGGGTCATCCGGCCGCGCTTCACGGCGTCGTCGACGACTTCCTGGATGCGCTCGCGGGAGAGCGTGACGCTGTGCTCGAGCGAGTCACGGAATTGGGCTATGGACTTGTCGAGGCCGACCGTCGGCCGCGAGGATCTTTTGGCGCCTGATTTCGCGCCGGCTTTTTTCGTAGATTTCGGCGCAGCTTTCGCTTTCGCGCCAGCTTTTTTGGTCGATTTAGCCGCAGCTTTTTTCGCCGATTTGGCTTTTTTCGGTTTCGCTTTCGCCGATTTTTTCGCCGAAGCTTTTTTGGATTTCGGTTTCTCGTCAGCCATCAACGCCCCCTGGTTCGGTCACGATTGCCGGGTTCGGGTTGTCTACCCATGCGCCGAATATCTCAATTTGCGAGGACCGGCGGGTCGTCTTTCGCGAAGCGCGCCTCGACCGGTGCGTGATCGGAGAGGCGGAGCGCCTTGCCGTGGAGCCGCAGCTCGCGCCGCTCCGCCGGCCACTGTGCGGGCGCGGCGACGATATCGAGGCCGCGCACGAGGACGTGGTCGATCGCCTTCGGCCCGGTGACCGGCGAGTCGAGCCCGAACTCCGCCGCGAGCCTCGCGAAGGGCTCCGGGTCCTCGGCCGGCCGCAGGTTCAGGTCGCCGCCGAAGATCAGCGGCGCGTCGCCGGCCCACTCGCTCGCCGCACGCACGGCCCGCATCACGTCCTCGACCGCGAACACGGGCACGTCGTTCGTCGCGTGCAGGTTCGCGATGCAGACGCCCGACGCGGTCCGGGTGAAGGCCATCGCCCGTCGCTCGGGATCGCCCGCGTGGATCTCCAGCTCGCGCATCTCGGCGATCCCGCCGAGCTTCCCCGGCACCCGCACCAGCGTCGTGTTCGAGCCGCCCTCGGCGGAGGCCATCAGGTCCGGGTTCTGCCGCGCCAACATGGCCCGCCAGAAGCCGAGCTCGTTGCGCGAGGTGAAGACCCGGTGGTACTCGGCGCCGCTCGCCCGTGCCAGCGGCCCGGCGAAGCGCGGCGGGCACTCCTGCAGCATCGCCACGTCCCAGGCCGCCGAGGAGAGCAGGGTGGCGAACTCGGCGGTGAGGTCGCGGTTCACCTGGACGTGGGTCTCGTTCGACTCGTCGAGCCGCAGCAGGCGGGAGCGCCAGCTGCGCAGGTCGGCGTCGGGCGGGAAGTCGCGGCCGTGGAAGAGGTTCCAGCAAAGGACTGTCAGCTCCATCGATCGGCTCCCGGGCAGGCGGTAGTGGACTTCACGTCCGTAGTATCGGCGCCTTGAAGCGAGACTTCCTCACCGGCGAAGAGCTGGGCGCCTTCGAGCTGGAGCGCCTGCTCGACCGTGCCGCCGACCTGAAAGCGGGCCACGACCCCGCGCGCAAGGGCGGCCGCCTCGGCGCCGAGTCGCTGGCCGGGCGCTCCGTCGCCCTCGTCTTCGAGCGGCCCTCGACCCGCACCCGGATCTCCTTCGACGTCGGCGTCTACGAGCTCGGCGGCCACCCGGTGGTCCTGCGCGGGGACGAAATGCAGCTCTCCCGCGGCGAGTCGATCGCCGACACCGCCCAGGTCCTCTCGCGGATGGTCGACGCGGTGGTGATCCGCTCCGGGTCCCACCAGCGGGTCGTCGAGTTGGCCGCCGCCGCCGACGTCCCGGTGATCAACGCGCTCACCCCGCTCCACCATCCCTGCCAGGCGATCGCCGACCTGCTGACCCTGCGGGAGCGCTTCGGCGACCTCTCCGGCCTGCGCCTCGCCTACGTCGGCGACGGCAACAACGTGGCGCGGTCGCTGGCGATCCTCGGCGAGCTCGCCGGGGTCGAAGTCGTCGTCGCCGCGCCCGCCGACTACCAGCTGGAGGAGGCGCACGGGGTGAAGCTGACCAACGACCCGCGCGCCGCCGCCGACGGTGCAGACGCCCTCTACACCGACGTCTGGGTCAGCATGGGCGACGAAGACGAGGAGCGCCGGCGCAAGGACCTCGCCCCGTTCCGGCTCGACGCCGACCTCGTCGCCGCGGCCAAGGATTCGGCGATCGTCCTCCACTGCCTGCCCGCCCACCCGGGCGACGAGATCACCGCCGAGGTCCTCTACGGCCCGCAGTCGGCGGTCTTCGACCAGGCGGAGAACCGCCTGCACGCGCAGAAGGCGCTGCTCGAGCTGCTGCTCGGCTGAGCGCCGCGTCGAGCCCTTCAGGTCAGCCGGGTAGGGTCCGCGGGGACGCTCGTGTACCCGGAGATCCACATCGGCCCGGCCACCCTGCAGACCTTCGGGCTCTGCTTCGCGCTCGCCTTCCTCGCCGCGGGGGCGCTGGTCTGGAAGCGCTTCGGGGAGCTCGGCAAGCCGCACGACTGGGGCTACGAGATGGGGTTCGCGGCGCTGGTCGGCGGCCTCGTCGGCTCGCGCGTCTACTTCGTCGCGCAGAACTACTCGGAAGTGAAGGGGGACGTGGTCGGCAGCATCTTCAGCGGCTCCGGGCTGGTCTGGTACGGGGGCGCGATCGGCGGCGCGCTGGCGGTGATCCTCTGGGCCTGGTGGCGCGGCTTCCTCAACCTGACCCTGCTCGACGTGGCGGCGCCGGCGCTGGCGCTCGGCTACGCGCTCGGCCGCTGCGGCTGCCAGATGGCCGGCGACGGCGACTACGGCAAGCCCTGGAACGGGCCGTGGGCGATGGCCTACCCGCACGGGACCGTGCCGACGAAGGTGCCGGTGCAGCCGACGCCGGTCTACGAGACGCTGGCGATGGGGCTCGGCGCCTGGTTCCTCTGGCAGCTGCGCGACCGCGTGCGGGCCGGCTGCCTCTTTGCGATCTACCTGATCTACGCCGGGACGGAGCGCTTCCTGATCGAGTTCCTGCGCCGCAACACGACCGATTCCGCGGGCCTGACGACCGCCCAGATCGAGAGCCTGGTGATGATGATCGCCGGAGTTCTCTGGCTCGCTATCGTGGTACAGCGCCACGGCGGCATCGGCCGTCCCCTGGCGAGCCAGTCGAACGAAACTCTGCAGCCCGCTTCCTGAGCCGAATCTCGGTACCATATAGGGCATACGCAAGAGTTCTAGAGCGGTCAAACAACGAGAGGATAGGCGGGGCATGTCGCCTGTAGACACTGAGAAGCAGGAGGGACCTTCGGCGCGCACGATCAGCGCGCTGGTCGACGACGCGGCCGAGCGGTTCGCAGCGGTGGGGATCGATACGCCGCGCGAGGACGCCGAAGCGATCGTCGCCGATTCGCTGGGGGTCGCACCGAAAGAGCTCTCTGCCGACAGTGCCGACGACGTCTCGGCGGAGGTGGCCGAGGACGTCGAGAACAAGGTGAAGCGGCGCCTCGAACGCGATCCGCTCGCCTACGTGCTCGGCCGGGCGCCGTTCCGCAACCTCGAGGTCGCGGTCGACGAGCGGGTGCTGTGGCCGCGCCAGGAGACCGAGCTGCTGGTCGAGATCGCGGTCGCGAAGCTGCCGCAGGGCGCCCGCGTCCATGAGGTCGGCACCGGCTCCGGGGCGATCGCGCTGGCGCTGATGTCGGAGCGTCCCGACCTGGTCATCACCGCGTCGGACCTCTCGCCGGAGGCGGCGGAAGCGGCGCGCGAGAACGCCGAGCGCCTCGGCATGGACCTCGACGTGCGGGTCGCGCGGGGCTACCCGGACGACCTCGGCGAGGTCGACATGGTGATCGCCAACCTCCCTTACGTCACCGACGACACCATCTTCGAGCGCTCGCCGGAGATCCAGCACGAGCCGCGCATCGCGGTCACCGCCGACTGCGGCGAGGACGGGCTCGGCGTGATCCGGGGCTTGATCGCGGAAACGCCGTCCGGCACGCTGATGGTGATGGAGCACGACACGCACCACGGCCCGGCGATGCAGGAGCTGCTGAACGAGGCGGAAACCCTGCGCGACTACGAGGGCAACGAGCGGGCCAGCGTCGGCAAGGCGCCGTGACCGAAGACCCCGGTGATCGCTCGACTTCCTGGTCGGGCGAGGACAAGCGACGGGCGCGGGTCGAGCGCCTGAAAGCGGAAGGGATCAATCCCTACCCGCACTCTTTCCTGCCGCGCGATCACGCCGCGGACATCCAGGCGCAGCACGATCCGCACGCGCTCGAGGAGGGCGAGCACCCGGACTTCCACTACCGGGTGATGGGTCGGGTGACCGGCAAGCGCGGGCACGGCAAGGTCGTCTTCTTCGACGTCCGTGACGTCAGCGGCACGATCCAGGCCTACGCGCGGCGGGACAAGCTCGGCGAGGAGGCCTTCGAGCGGATCGAAGAACTCGACAACTCGACATCG
>MKSH01000068.1:0-365 GCA_001898095.1 Solirubrobacterales bacterium 70-9
AGCCGACCGCCAGTTTCGCCGCCATCTTCGCGATCGGGAAGCCGGTCGCCTTCGAGGCGAGCGCCGAGGAGCGGCTGACCCGCGGGTTCATCTCGATGATCGCGATGTCGCCCGACTCGGGATCGACGGCGAACTGCACGTTGGAGCCCCCGGTTTCCACCCCGATCGCGCGGATCACCTTGATCGCCGCGTCGCGCAGCTCCTGGTAGAGCGGGTCGGTGAGGGTCTGGGCGGGGGCGACGGTGACCGAGTCGCCGGTGTGGACGCCCATCGGGTCGACGTTCTCGATCGAGCAGATGATCACCACGTTGTCGTTGCGGTCGCGCATCACCTCGAGCTCGAACTCGCCCCAGCCGATCACCGAC
>MKSH01000068.1:463-1339 GCA_001898095.1 Solirubrobacterales bacterium 70-9
GCCCATGGTGAAGGCCGGGCGGACGATCGCGGGCAGGGTGATCTCACCGCCGGCGAGGCCCTTATCGACCTCGTCGACGGATTCGACCGTGATCGACCATGGGATCCGCAGGCCCGCCTCGTTCATCGTCGCGCGGAACTTCTCGCGGTCCTCGGCCTTCGAGATCGCCTCCGCGTTCGCGCCGATCAGCTCGACCCCGAGTCGCTCCAGCGTGCCGTCCTCGGCCAGCGCCATCGCCAGGTTCAGCGCGGTCTGGCCGCCGAGCGTCGGCAGCAGCGCGTCGGGGCGCTCCTTTTCGAGGATCTTCGTCACCGGGCCGGGCAGGAGCGGCTCGATGTAGGTGGCGGTGGCGAACTCCGGGTCGGTCATGATCGTCGCCGGGTTCGAGTTGACGAGGACGACTTCGTAGCCCTCCTCGAGCAGCACCTTGCAGGCCTGCACGCCGGAGTAGTCGAACTCGGCGGCCTGGCCGATCACGATCGGGCCGGAGCCGATCAGGAGGATCTTCTGGATGTCGTCGCGGCGTGGCATCAGGCGGGGTCCTTCTGGTCGGCGAGGGCGAGGAAGCGGTCGAAGAGGTGCCGCGCGTCGTGCGGGCCGGGGCCGGCCTCGGGGTGGTACTGGACGGTGGCGCCGGCGACGTCGCGCAGCACCAGGCCCTCCACCGTTCTGTCGTACAAGTTCAGCTGCGAAAGCTCCGCCACGCCGAAGTCGGTGTCCCAGCGGACCGGCTCGTCGCCGTCGATCCGTGGCTCGCCACCGGGTCCCTCGACCGCGAAGCCGTGGTTCTGCGAGGTGATGTCGATGCGGCCCGTCTCCAGGTCCTTCACCGGGTGGTTGGCGCCGCGGTGGCCGAAGGGCAGCTTGTAGGTCTGC
>MKSH01000068.1:1369-5490 GCA_001898095.1 Solirubrobacterales bacterium 70-9
CGATCCCGCGGACCGTGTCGACGACGTAGTCCAGGGCCGCCGGGTCACCGGGGCCGTTGGCGAGGAAGACGATGTCGGGGTCCTCCCCCAGCACCTGCTCGGGACTCCAGTCGCAGGGGACCAAGGTCAGCTTGGCGCCGTGCTCGCGCAGCCGACGGACGATCGAGAGCTTGATCCCGGTATCGATGCCGACCACGTGGGGGCCGTCGCCGTCGAAGCGGACCGCTTCCGGCGGGGTCACCGTGCGGGCGAAGTCGGCGCCCGCCATCGAGGGCTCGGCGGCGATCTTCTCCCGCGCCTCCCCCTCCGGGACCTCGGCCGGGAAGATCCCGCCCCGCATCGCCCCGCGGTCGCGCAGGTGGCGGACCAGGGCGCGGGTGTCGATGCCGCTGATCCCCGGCGTGCCGGTCATCTCGAGCCAGTCGAGCCAACCGCCCTCGGCGGTGGCCGCGTCCTCGCGGTTCTTGGCGTCCCGCATGACCACCCCGCGGGCGTGCACGGCTTCCGACTCCATCGCCGCGCCGGAGACGCCGTAGTTGCCGATCAGCGGGTAGGTGAAGACGATGATCTGCCCCGCGTAGGAGGGGTCGGTGACCGCCTCCTGGTAGCCGGTCATCGAGGTGTTGAAGACCACCTCGCCGGTGATCTCGGCGGGATGGCCGACGAGGTCGCCGTCGAAGCGGACCCCGTCCTCGAGCAGCAGGTAAGCCCCGGTCATTCCGCTGTTCCTTTCTTCCGCATATGAGGGATAAGGAACAGCGCAGAGGGGCTCATGAGGCGACTCCTAGACTGAAGGAACGAAGGCGGAAAGCGACCTGGCCAGCGGCGACGGTGACGAGGACGCGGCCGGTCAAGGTCTTGCCCTCGCACCAGGAGTTGGAGGAGCGGCTCTCGTAGCCGTCCTCGCCGACCGTCCACTCGGCGGCGAGGTCGCAGAGGGCGACGTTCGCCTCCGCGCCGGGCGCCAGGGTCGGCCGCGGCAGGTCGAAGGGCGCGGCGCCACCCGCGAGCCGCTCGATCAGCAGGCCGAGGTCGATCACCCCCGGCAGCACCAGCTCGGTGTGGAGCGCCGCGAAGGCGGTCTCCAAGCCGGTCACGCCGAAGGCGGCCTGCTCGAAGGGCACCTCCTTTTCGTCCAGGTGGTGCGGCGCGTGGTCGGTGGCGATGCACTCGATCGTGCCGTCACGGAGCGCCGCGATCAGCGCCTGGCGGTCGGACTCGTGGCGCAGCGGGGGGTTCATCTTGAAGCGGCGCGGGTCGAGGCTGCGGACCTCCTCGTCGGTGAGGCAGAGGTGGTGCGGGCTGGCCTCGGCGCTGATCTGGACGCCCGCGGCCTTGGCGGCGCGGACGACTTCGACCGACTCGGCGGCGGAGAGGTGCTGGACGTGAATGCGGGCCTTCTCGTAGGCGGCGAGGGCGCAGTCGCGGGCGATCATCGTCGACTCCGCGACCGAGGGCCAGCCGCCGAGCCCGAGCGCCGCCGAGACGGGGCCTTCGTGCATGACGCCGCCGGCGGAGAGGTCCATGTCCTGCTCGTGGAGGGCGATGTTGAGGCCGACGAGCTTCTGGTACTGGAGCGCGCGGCGCATGATCCGGGCGCTCTGGATCGGCAGCCCGTCGTCGCTGAAGGCGATCGCCCCGGCCTCGCGCAGTTCGACCATCTCGGTCAGCTCCTCGCCCTTCATCCCGACCGTCACCGTGGCGGCGAAGCCGACCGGGACCGAGGCCTGCGCGCGGGCCTGCTCGCGCAGGGCGGCGATGTCGGCGCCGGTGTCGATCGGCGGCGAGGTGTTGGCCATCGCGATGATTCCGCAGAAGCCGCCCGCGGCGGCGGCGCGGGTGCCCGTCTCGACGTCCTCCTTGTGCTCCTGGCCGGGCGTGCGCAGGTGCACGTGCGGGTCGAAGAAGGCGGGGAAGGCGTGCAGGCCTGCGGCGTCGAGCTCCTCGGCGCCGCTCGCGTCGGCCTCGCCGGGGGCGGCGAGCTCAGCGATCCGGCCGCCGCGGATCACCAGGTCGTGGACGCCGTCGATCCCGGCGACCGGGTCGAGCAGGGTGGCGCGGCGGAGGACGAGATCGGCGGGCGCGCCCTCGCGCACGTCGAGCATCTCGGTCAGGTTCTGGGCACTATTCATGACTGTTCCCGCTTCGCTCGCTGCGCGAAGAGCCAGAATTCGACGCTTGCTCGCTCCGCGGTCACGCGGGCTGCCCGATCGTCGGCGCGGCGGCCTCGGCCGCGGGCCCTTCGCCGAGCGCGGTCGGCCGTTCCGGCTTGCCCGCCAGCAGCTCGTAGAGGATCGCCATCCGCACCACCAGGCCGGCGGCCACCTGCTCGGTGACCAGCGACTGGGGCGAGTCGATCGCCTCGCCGGAGATCTCCACCCCGCGGTTCACCGGGCCGGGGTGCATGAGCAGCTGGCGCGGGCCGAGCAGGCGGGTGTCGACCTGGTAGTTCGCCGCGTACTCGCGCAGGCTGGGGACGAACTTGCCCTCCATCCGCTCGAACTGCATCCGCAGGACGTAGACGACGTCGGCCTCCTCGATCCCGTCGAGCGAGTGGGTGACGTTGCAGCCGAGCTCCTCGATCCCGCGCGGGATCAGCGTCGGCGGGCCGCAGAGGGTGACCTCGGCCCCCATCAGCTGGAAGGCGATCAGGTTCGAGCGGGCGACGCGGCTGTGGAGGACGTCGCCGACGATCCAGATCTTCTTGCCGTCGAGGGCGCCGAGGCGGCGGCGCAGCGTGTAGACGTCGAGCAGCGCCTGGCTCGGGTGCTCGTGCTTGCCGTCGCCCGCGTTCACCACCGCGGCGCCGGTCCAGCCGGCGACCATCTGGGCGGCGCCCGCGTAGGGGTGGCGGATCACGATCGCGGCCGGGTCGTAGGCGGTCAGCGTCGCCACCGTGTCCTTCAGCGACTCGCCCTTGTCGACCGAGGAGCCGGCCGACTTGACCGAGACGAGGTCGGCGGAGAGCCGCTTCGCGGCGAGCTCGAAGGAGCTCGAGGTGCGGGTGCTCGACTCGTAGAAGAGGGTGACGACGGTGCGGCCGCGCAGGGTCGGCACCTTTTTGATGTCGCGCCGGCCGACCTCGGCGAAGCTCTCGGCGCGATCGAGGATCGCCTCGATCCCGTCGCGGTCTACTTCCTCGATGCTGATGAGGTTGTTCATGATGGAGTTCTCATGCCAGTGCCTCCGCGGGCGTGGGTTCGGAGATGGTCACCTCGTCGACGCCGTCGATCTCCTCCAGCCGCACGTTCACCCGCTCCTCGCGGGCCGTGGGCAGGTTCTTGCCGACGTAGTCGGGACGGAAGGGGAGCTCGCGGTGGCCGCGGTCGCAGAGGACCGCCAGCTGCACCCGCTGCGGCCGGCCGTAGTCGAAGAGCGCCTCGATCGCGGCGCGGATCGTGCGGCCGGTGAAGAGAACGTCGTCGACGAGGACGACGGTGCGGTCGGCGAGCGCGAAGTCGATGTGGGAGTCGTGGACGACCGGCTGCGCCGCGGGAGTGCGGGCGCCGACGTCGTCGCGGTAGAAGGAGATGTCGATGTCGCCGATCGGCAGCTCGGCGCCTGTCAACTCGCCGAGGAAGGTGTGGAGGCGGCGGGCGAGCACCGCGCCGCGGGTGTGGATGCCGACCACGGCGAGCTTCGTCGGCTCGGGGTTCTTCTCGGCGATCTCATGGGCGATCCGCCGCAGGGTTCGCCTCAGATCGTCGTGCTTCAGCACGACTTTCTCACTCATTTTCGCTGCCTTCCTGACCTCACGGGGCCGGGTTAAAGGACGGCACGAATGTAGCAAGGCAGCAGGCGGACGCCACCTCGTGCGTTCGCACTTCTGCCCGCTATGCGGCTATTACTGCGAACTCACCGCGTCCGACCGGCCCGAATCGTTGCCGGCATCGGCTTCGCCGCGGTGGCGGGCGCCGTCCTGGATCAGGCGCGGGGCGCCTTTCTCCGGCAGCGGGACGACGATCTGGTCGAAATCGCGGGGGGCGACGCAGTCGGGGAACACCTCGCGGGCCTCCTCCAGCACCTTGCCGACGTGGTAGCGGGCGGAGATGTGGACCAGCGCCAGCATCTTCACGTGTGCCTCAGCGGCCACGGCGGCCGCCTGACCGAGGGTCGAATGC
>MKSH01000068.1:5593-11732 GCA_001898095.1 Solirubrobacterales bacterium 70-9
CGCGTCTCCCCCATCACCTGGTCGGAAGTCACCGTCCCCTCGGACCCCTGGACCTCCTCGCCGCGCTGTAGCCGGGCGAAATCGGGCCCTTCGCGCACCCCCGCGGCCTTCGCCGCCGCCGGGTCGAAGCGTCCCGGCCGCTCGTCCTCGACCAGCGCCCAGCCGAACGCCCGCACGTTGTGCGCCGCTTCGTAGCCTTCGACCACGTAATCGTCGTGGTCGACCGTCTCCCCCGCCCGCAGCTCCCCCAGCTCGAGCGGATACCGCAGCCGCCCGATCAGCGGCCGCAGCACGGTGAACAGCTCCTTCAGCCCGGGCGGCCCGAAGACCCGCAGCGGCGCCTCGCGGTCGTGCAGGTCGTACGTTTTCAAGAGGCCCGGCAGCCCCAACATGTGATCGGCGTGGAAATGCGTCAAGTAGATCTCGTCGACCTGCACCAGCCCCAGCGAGCGCTGCATCTGCCGCTGCGTCCCTTCCCCGCAGTCGAACAACAGCCGGTCCCCACCCCGCGCCACCAGCACCGCCGCGGTCGAGCGCCGCGCCGAAGGCACCGACGCCCCGGTGCCGAGAAAGGTCACCTCCAGATCCATCCGGCGAGCCTACGCGCTGAGCGCCCGGAGTTTCTCCTCCGTCCAGACCTCGATCTCAAAGTCGGCGGCGAAGCGATGTAGCTCTTCGGACCGCTTCCATGGTCCGTGCTGTGGCTGTTGAAAACCACGCATGCGCCGACAGGCCATGCCCGCTTGCACTGAACCCGTAGGAAGCCCGCCTCGGGCACGTGGACGGCCAAGTCGAAAGGATGGCCGGAACCGAACGGCACGAACACGTCCAGTCCACGACCAACGAGGCCGTGGAGAACGGCCGCCTCGGCTGCGTTTCCTCGCGCTGCTGAACCCATGGCCCGAAGGTAGGTTCCGTACCGGACAGAACGTATGTTCGTATGCGCCTGGAAATTGCGCAGACGGCTAAGCTGCTCCGCGAGCGCCCGTAGCTCAGCTGGATAGAGCGCCGCCCTCCGGAGGCGGAGGCCGCAGGTTCGAATCCTGCCGGGCGCGTCAGACCATGGACGCCGAGGAACTGCGCGACCACTGCCTCTCCTTCAACGGAGCCGAGGAGACGTTTCCGTTCGGGCCCGAGACCGCGGTGTTCAAGGTCGAAGGGAAGGTGTTCGCGCTCTCGCGGTTCGATTCCGACGACCTGCGGATCAGCCTCAAATGCGAGCCGCGGCTGGCGGAGAACCTGCGGGCGGTGCACCCGGAGGTGATCCCCGGCTATCACCTGAACAAGCAGCACTGGAACACGGTGATCCTCGGCGGGGCGCTCGGTGACGCGCCGATCCGCGACATGGTCGAGGACTCCTACGACCTCGTCGTCAGCAAACTGCCGGCGGCCAGGCGCCGGGCGCTGGGCTGGGACGGCGGGGCTACTTCCCGCTGAGACGGGAGCGCCAGGCGGCGCCGTCGAATTCGGCCGGCTCGGTGTCGTCGAGGAAACGCTGCAGGACGGCGGCGAAGCGGCCGGGGGCCTCCAGCTGGGGAATGTGGCCGACGCCGGGGAAGACCTCGAGTTGGCTGCCGGGCATCTGCGCGTGGGCGGCGCGGCCGTGGGCGACGGGGATGATCGGATCGCCCTCGCCCCAGACGATCAGCACCGGCAGGTCCTCGGCCAGGTAGAGGCGGTCGAGGGCGGCGACCCGCTGGCCGTCGGTACCGACCACCGCGTGCAGGGTGGCGAGGAAGGCCTTGCGACGGTCGGCGTCGGCGAGCGAGGCGTAGGCGCGGCCGACCTCGGCGAGGTCCGCGTTCGGGCGCAGGCCGACCTTGCCGAGCGCCCCGCTGAGGAAGCTGCCCGCGGCCGAGCCGGGACCGGCGGTGGCGCGGAGGAAGAGGTCGGCGCCGGGCAGCGCCGCGGCGCGCAGGATCGCCCCCACCTCGGGCCCGAGGCCGCCGCTCGAGACCAGCACCAGCCGTTCGACCATCTCCGGGAACTGGTAGGTGAACTGGAGCGCGACGCCGCCGCCGAGGCTGTGGCCGACCAGCGTGGCGCGATCGCGGCCGAGGGCGATCATCAAGTCGCGCAGCCCACTCGCCAGGCTGCCGAGGCTGTAGTCACCGCCGCCGGGCGCCGATTCGCCGTGGCCGGGAAAGTCCGGGGCCACCAGGGTGTTGTGGAGGGCCAGGGGCTCGATCACCGAGTCCCAGTTGCGCGCGGTCCCGGCCATGCCGTGGATCAGCAGCAGCAGCGGGCCCTCGCCCGCCTCCAGGTAGCTGACCGTGCGCCCATGGACAGAGACCGTCTGAACGGTCGAGAAGCTTGCATCGATTGGTGTCACAGCGGGATAGATACCCCTCGGGACGGCGGAGGGAACACCCCGTCGTCCGATTTCAATACTGTCGCGGCGCAGTGAAGCGCCCTTCGATCAAGCGGTCCGACGTCCCCGCCGACGAACGCATCCCCCGCGGCGCGATCATCATCGTCGTGGTCGGCCTCGTCGCCACCCTGGCCGCCGCGCTGCTCAGCGGTGGCGGCAGCAGCGGCGAAGCGGCCCACCTCGAATTCGTCCAGAGCCGCAAGATCCCCGACTCCAAGGCGGTCGAGGTCCCCGGCGGCAAGGGCTACAAGATGCAGCTGGTCAAGGGCAAGATCCAGGCGACCGGCAGCAACGTCGCCGGCTATCAGCTCTTCCGCGTGCTGAGCACCCTGAAGATCGACAAGGGCGCGCCGATCGGCGGCGGCCGGCTGGTCTGCTCGACCCATGGGCTCGGGGTCGGGACCCTGATCGCCCAGAGCAGCGGCGGCCTGCGGATGCTCTACCCGCGCTCCTCCGAAAACGGGATCTACGGCCAGCCGATCCCGGAAACGGTGCTCGCCCAGTTCTCCTCGCACGGTTACGAACTGGCGGTGCTGGAAGAAGTCTTCGAAGACATGCCGGCGCACTGGACGACGATCAAAGGCGTGAAGCTCGAGTGGGGCGAATACGAAGAAGGGACCGAGAACCTCCACTACTTCCTCCCCGACGGGAAGGCGAAGGAAACCGTGGAGCTGCCCTTTTACTCGATCTGGAAATCGACCAAGAAACCGGCGGCGCAGATCAGCTGCACCCTGGAGGTCTCGGCCGGCAAGGCGACCGCCGAAACCGAGGGCGCACTACCGCGCATCTCGCCGCCGATCGACGAAGAAGCCGAAGAAGAAGCCGAGGAACAGCGCGAAGAAGAAGCCGAAAGCGCCGAAGAAAAGGAAAGCGAAGAAGGCGGCTGAGGGCCGGGGCTCGGGGGGACTCAGGGGGACGGCGAGGGACCCGGCCCTCTCATAGGCGGTCCGGGCAGGCTGTGACCGCCTATGAGAGGGCCGTCCCTCGGGGAGAGGGAGAGGGCGCGCGTCCCGTGCGGGTCCCGGGGGAGGTCCGCGGCGAAGGCGCCGGGAACGTCACGTTTCTTAAGGGAATACGTCACACCGGTCGCAGGTCCCCTCGCTCCGTTCGCTGCTTGTACCGCCATGCGCGACAAACAGCGAACGGAGGTCCGGGGCGGGCTCGGATCCCCCGCGGAGGCGCACGCCCGGGCGACGTCCCCTGCATCTCCCTCGAGGAGGGCAGGAGATCGTCCCGCCCGAGACCCTCCCGTCGCCCCATCCCCCGGTGCGTTCGCACTTTCCCGTACATGGGAAGGGAAAGTGCGAACGCACCGCCCTCGGCGGCCCGGAGGGGCGACGGATCCCGCCGCAGGCGCGCGAACCCTGCGCACTTCTCCCCGCAAGCCTCGCGTCCCGGGCGTCTCGGAGGCGGCCACAGCCTGCCCGGGTCGCCTCCGAGACGCCCGGGACGGCCGGTCCCCACCCGCACGGGCCCCGAATCCCGCCGTCCCCGGCCGACCCTGACCCGTCCCGGCCGGCCGCACCCGAACTCCACCGTCCCGGCCGCCCGCACCCGTCGCCCTCAGGCCTGCGGCGCGACCAGCAACTCCGGCCCCTCGGCCATCCCTTTGCCGACCTTGTTCAGCGCCGGGTTCGCCGGCGCCCCGGCCATCCGCGCCGGGTCGAGCGGCCCGCACATCGCGATCGCCTCCTCGGTCGAGAGCCGCGGGTCGAGCCAGGCCGCCTCGGCCTCCGGCCCGGAGAGGATCGCCGGCATCCGGTCGTGGACCGGTTTCACCACCGCGTTCGGCGTCGTCGTGATGATCGTGGCGCTGTAGAGGTAGCCGTCGAGATCGACGCCGCGCTCGTCCGGGTCGTCCCACTCCTTGCGCGTGCAGAGCCCGGCGAAGGCGAACGGCTCGCCGCCGTCGACGGTGAAGCGCCACGGCTGGCGCGGCTGCTTCGGGTCCTCCGCCTTCATCCACTCGTAGAAGCCGTCGGCGACGATCAGGCAGCGGTGGCGGAACTTGCCGACCAGCGGCGCGTAGGCGCGGCTCTTTTCCAGGTTCTCGACTTTCGCGTTGATCATCCGGTAGCCGACTTTCAGGTCCTTCGCCCAGACCGGGACGAGCCCCCAGCGCATCAGCCGCGCCTCGCGCTCGCCCGCCGCCGCCTTCTCCTCGTCGGGGTCGTCGCGGACGACGAGGATCTCCTGGGTCGGCGCGACGTTGAAACGGCCGAGCCCGGGCGGCGATTTTTGCTTCGCCTCGGCGCCGCCGTCCTTGGCCGACTCCTTCGCCGGCGCGCCCTTGGCCAACGTCTTTTCCAGTTCGACCTGGAAGCGGTCGGCGATCGACTTCGTGTCCTTGGTGGTGACGGTGAAGCGCCCGCACATCAGGGACGCACCTCCTCGTGGTCGCGGTACCACTCCACCGTACGCGCGAGGCCGGTCCGCAGGTCGACGGCGGGCGCCCAGCCGGTCAGCTCGCGCAGCTTGGTCGAGTCGAGGTACTGGTCGAGAATCTCCCCCGCCGGCAGCCCGGAGCCGTATTCCGGCTCGACCTCTCCCCCGCCGACCTCCGCGGTCAGGGCGACCACCTCGCGGACCGAGTGCGGCTGGTCGCCGCCCGCGTTGAAGGCCTCGCCGACGGCACCCTCGCGGTCGAGCACCGCGGCGATCGCCAGATGGGCGGAGACGGCATCGTCGACGTGGAGGAAATCGCGGCGGGGCGCGCCGTCGGAGCGAATCTGCGGGGCGCGCCGGTCGGCGACCGCGATCGCCGTCTCCGGCACCAGCCGGGTGAAGTTCAGGTCGCCGCCGCCATAGACGTTGGCGAAGCGGCTGACCGCCAGCGGCAGGCCCCACTCGCGGGCGAGCCCGCGCGCCATCACGTCGGCGGCCGCCTTGCTCGAGCCGTAGGGATGGTCGGCGCGCAGCGGGAAGTCCTCGCGGTAGGGCAGCTCCGGCGCGGTCCCATAGGCCTTGTCGGAGGAGGCGAAGACAACCTTGGCGACCTCGGCGTCGCGGGCGGCGAGGAAGACGTTCCAGGAGCCGCGCACGTTCACGTCGACGGTCTCGTGCGGTGAGCGGCGGGCGACGCCGACGGTCGCCTGGGCGCCCAGGTGGAAGACCGCGTCGCAGCCCGCGACCGCCGCCGCGACCCCCTCGGCGTCGAGCAGATCGGCCTCGACCAGCTCGACCTCGTCGCCGATCCCGAGCAGGTCGAGCCCAGAAGCGCGCGGCCCGCCGAGGTCGGTCTGCCGCGGCCCCGGCCGGTCGAGCACCCGCACCGCGCTCCCGGCCGCCAAGAGCCCGGCGGCCAGGTGCGACCCGACAAACCCGTGCCCGCCGGTGACCAGCGCCCGTCCGCTACCCATGCCCCACCGGGCCCCGCTGTTGATGGGCCGAAAAGCGCTCTATATCAGCGCTTTTCGGCCCATCAACGTTCCAGACGACGGCGCCGATCTCCGCCACCGCCCTCTTCAGGTTGGGACGAACTACGGTCCTCGTCGCCGCGACGCCCGCCTCGCGGTGCCCCTCGAGCGGCGCGCCGAGGTCGACGTGGGCGACCCCGTCGGCGTAGGCGGCGCAGAAGGTCCGCTCGCGCGGCCGCGTCCCGCCACCGCCACAGAGGATCACCACGGGTGGTTTCACGCCGCCAGTCTTTCAGCGACGCTGCGGCCCGCGGCGATCGCCCCGGCCGAGGTCCCGCCGACGCACTCGAAGCGGTAGTCCTGGGCCAGCTCGCAGACCGCCGGCGGGTAGACGATCCCCCTGGGGATGCCG
>MKSH01000068.1:11758-14788 GCA_001898095.1 Solirubrobacterales bacterium 70-9
GCAGGAAGTCGTCACCCCGGTGGGCGACGAGCTTGACCGTTTCGCCGTCCAGCTCGGCGACCAGCACCTCATACTCGTCACCGTTGTGCTTGCTCTGCAGGATCAGCCCGTTCTGGTCGGGCACCAGGATGACGTTCTCCTTGCTGCCGTTGCCGCCGCCTTCGGGCCACCGCAGCTTCGCTTCCCGGGCGCGCTGGCGGACGCTCATGTCGACCGCGGCGAGGCCGAAGACGCCGAGCATGACGATCGTGCCCGCGGCGATCGCGGCGACCAGGATCGTGGTGTTGGCGCCGACGCTCGCCGGGACCGCGCCGGCGACCGCCGCGATCAGGGCGCCGAGGCCCGCCTGAACCTTGGTCAGGCTGAAGGCCGGCGCTTCGATGTCCGTCGACCCGCTTTTCGTCGCTTCCGCGTTGCTGAAGAAATCCGGCAGCAAACTTGACACTTCGTCCCCCCTGCTCGACTGGTTTGCTGCAGCCGATCAGGTACATCTGCGTATGTCAATTGGACTTACTAAGTACAACGGCAGACGCACCGGCCCGCCGGGCCCCGCTCAGCCGCCCGCGACCGCCGGGAGGATCGTGACCTCGTCGCCCTCGTTGATCGCCGTCTCCAGGCCCTGCTGGAAGCGGATGTCCTCGCCCGAGACGTAGACGTTGACGAAGCGGCGCAGGGTCCCGTCCTGGGTGATCCGCTCCTTCAGGTCGCCGTAGGCGGCGAAGACGGCGTCGAGCGCCTCGCCGACGTTGGTCCCCTCCACCTGGACTTCAGACTCGCCGCCGGTCGCGGCGCGGAGTTGGGTCGGGATCTTCACGGTGACGCTCATCAGACGCTTACCTCCTGGGCGAACTCGGCATCGAAGCTGTCGAGACTCGGATCGATCTCGTGCATGGAGAACGTATCGCGGGTCGCGTCGAGGGTCTTCAGCCCCTCGCCGGTGATGTAGGCGACCACGCGTTCCCCCGCCGCCAGCTTGCCCCGTTCGGCCAGCTTGCGCAGGACGCCGATCGTCACCCCGCCCGCGGTCTCGGTGAAGATCCCGGTCGTCTCGGCCAGCAGCTTGATCGCCTCGCGGATCTCCTGGTCGGTGACCGCGTCGATGCCGCCGCCGGTCTTGCGCGCGTGCTCGACCGCGTAGGGCCCGTCGGCGGGGTCGCCGATCGCGAGGCTTTTGGCGATCGTGTCCGGCTTCTGCGGCTTGCAGACGTCCCAGCCTTCGGCGAAGGCGGTCGCCACCGGGCTGCAGCCGGTCGCCTGGGCGCCGTTGAAGGTCGGCTGGCCGCCCTCGACCAGGCCGAGGTCGATCCATTCCTGGAAGCCGCGGCCCAGTTTCGTGAAGAGCGAGCCGGAGGCGATCGGGCTGACCACCCGGTCGGGAAGCTTCCAGCCCAGCTGCTCGACCGTCTCGAAGGCGAGCGTCTTCGAGCCCTCGGCGTAGTAGGGACGCAGGTTCACGTTGACGAAGGCCCAGGGGTGGGTCTCGGCGAGCTGCGTGCAGAGCCGGTTGACGTCGTCGTAGTTGCCGCGCACGCCGACCAGGTTGGTGCCGTAGACGCCGGTCGCGAGCAGCTTCTGCTCCTCCAGGTTGGCGGGCACGAAGACGTAGGAGTCGAGCCCGGCGGCGGCGGCGTGGGCGGCGACCGCGTTGGCGAGGTTGCCGGTCGAGGCGCAGGCGACGGTGGTGAAGCCGAGCTCCTGGGCCTTCGCGATCGCCACCGCGACGACCCGGTCCTTGAACGAGTGGGTCGGGTTGGCGGCATCGTTCTTGATCCATATCTCAGCCGCCACTCCCAACCGCTCGGCGAGCCGGTCGGCCTTCAGCAGCGGCGTCAGCCCCGGCTCCAGCGGGTCGGCCGGGCGGCCGGTGAACGGGAGGAAGTCGGCGTAGCGCCAGATCCCCCGCGAGCCCGCCTGGATCCGCCGTTTCGCCGCGGCCGCGTCGAGGTCCGAGTGGTCATAGCCGATCTCGAGCGGGCCGAAGCACCGTTCGCAGAAATAGGTGGCGCCGAGCTCGTACTCGGCCTTGCACTCCTTGCACTTCAAGCTCTCGACTGACATCCGACCCTTCCTTTGTGGTGAAACCAAAAAGACCTCCGCCACGTGGGGCAGAGGTCCGGATCGGACATCCCCCACATCTGTCAGGTCATGCGACCTGCTGGAGTTGGCACCTGCCTCAGACCGCTAGGTCCGAAATGGTTGCCGGGGCTTCACTGGGCCAGTCCCTCCACCCCTCTAGATGTGGCGCTTATGTTGGGAAGAGCGTACCACGCACGGCGCGACGTTTCCGATGCCTCCCGGACGGCTAACCTGTGCCTGTGATCGTGATTCGCCCGCTTGACGAGACGATGGGTGCGGCTGATGCCGAACCTCCCGAAACCACGCCTGCGGCGCCCTCGCCGCGGCGAACTCGTCGCGCCGGTAGCGGCTGAGCCCCAGGCACCTCGGGTCGAGCAGATCGAGTGGGGCGGCCTGCGCTGGGTCCACATCGAGCATCCGGGAGCGCTGGAGCGCGCCTGGCTGGAGGAGCATTTCGACTTCCACGCCCTCGACCTCGAGGACGTGCTCTCGCGCAACCAGCGGCCGAAGATCGACATCTACGATGAGTACCTGTTCAGCGTCCTCAACCTGCCGGTCTTCGACCGGGCGGCGAAGCGCCTCGGCGCGGGCGAGCTCGACCTCTTCGTCGGGCCCGACTTCCTGGTCACGATCCCGAACCAGCCGCTGCAGCCGGTCGAGTACCTGTTCGAGCGCTGCCGCAGCAAAGAGGAGCTGCGCGAGCAGCTGTTCTCGCGCGGCTCGGGCTACCTCCTCTACCGCCTGGTCGACGACTGCTTCGACTACTGCTTCCCGATGCTGCGCAAGATCGGCAACAAGCTCGACGCGCTCGAGGACGACATCTTCGAGGGCCGCTCCGAGGACATCGTCCGCGACATCTCCAATGCCAAGCAGGAGATCATCAACTTCCGCAAGGTCATCCGGCCGCAGCGGCCGGTGCTGCGCGACCTGGAGAAAGTGAAATCGCGCTACCTC
>MKSH01000068.1:14809-18528 GCA_001898095.1 Solirubrobacterales bacterium 70-9
CGCGCACGAGCGGATCTGGGACATGCTGGAGAACTACAAGGAGGTGATCGAGGCGCTCGAGGAGACCAACGAGTCGGTGATCTCGCACCGCCTCAACGACATCCTCCGCGTGCTCACCTCGATCAGCGTCGTGATCCTGCCGCTCACCCTGATCGCCAGCATCTGGGGGATGAACGTCCGGGTGCCGGGCGAGGGGAATATCACCGACTTCTACGTGGTGATCGGCTGCATGTTCCTGATCCTGGTCGGGATGGTCCTCTGGTTCAAGCGACGGGGCTGGCTGTAGTCCCTTAGGCTCCACGCCCGGTGGCAAATTTTCGTATCTGGGCGCCCTGGCGCCTCGCCTACGTGTCGGACGCGGCCAAGGACATCGAGGAGGAGTGCATCTTCTGCGCGAAGCCCGCGCAGGAGGACGACGAGGGCAACCTGATCGTCCACCGCGGCGACCGCGCCTTCGTGATCCTCAACCTCTACCCGTACACGAACGGGCACCTGATGGTCGCGCCTTACGACCACATCGGGGCGATCCAGGAGATCCCCGCCGAGACGACAGCCGAGATGATGGGGCTCGCCCAGACCGCGATCCGTCGGCTCGAGGATGTGTACTCGCCGCACGGCTACAACGTCGGCTTCAACCAGGGCCGGATCGCGGGCGCCGGCGTCGAGCACCACATCCACATGCACGTGGTGCCGCGCTGGTCGGGGGACAACAACTTCATGCCGGTGATCGCCGACACCAAAGTCATGCCGCAGACGATCGAGCAGAGCTATGCAGTGCTGAAAGGGGCTTCGTGGAGCTGAACCAGGGGATCTTCAAGGCGTACGACATCCGCGGCCTGTATGGCGAGGAGATGGACGAGGGGACGGCGCACGACATCGGCCGCGCCTTCGTCCGGGTGCTGGCGCGGCTCCGCGACAAGCCCGCCGGGGATCTGCGGATCGGGCTCGGGCGCGACATGCGGCTGACCGCGCCGAAGATGGCGGCGGAGCTGCGGGACGGAATGATGCTCGAGGGTGCCACCGTCCTCGACGCCGGGATGGTCGGCACCGAGATGCTCTATTTCCTCGTCGGCTCGCGGGAGCTCGACGGCGGTGCGATGTGCACCGCGTCCCACAACCCGAAGGCCTACACCGGGGTGAAGCTCGTGCGCGAGGGCGCGCTGCCGCTCTCCGGCGAGGCCGGGATCGCCGAAGTGAAGGCCGAGATCGGAGCGGGCCTGAGCGAGGCGCCGGGCGGCGGCGAGCTGGAGGAGGTCGACATCTGGGAGGACTTCCGCGCCCACGCGCTCGGCTTCATCGACCCCGCGGCGGTGAAGCCGATGAAGGTGGTCGTCGACGGCGGCAACGGGATGGGCGGGCCGATGGTCGGGCCGCTGCTCGAAAAGCTGCCGCTCGACCTGGTCGAGATGTACTTCGTCCCCGACGGCGAGTTCCCCGACCACGAGCCGAACCCGCTGCTGGAGGAGAACCGGCGGATGATCATCGACCGGGTGCGGGAGACGGGCGCCGACCTCGGGATCGCCTGGGACGGCGACGCCGACCGCTGCTTCTTCATCGACGGCACCGGTGAGTTCTGCGACGGCGACTTCATCTGCGCCCTGCTGGCGCGGCAGGTGCTGGCCAAGAACCCGGGCGCGACGATCCTCTACGACCCGCGCTCCAGCCGCGCCGTCCCCGACCTGGTCGCCGCCGAGGGCGGGACGGCCGATCTCTCCCGGGTCGGGCACGCGTTCTTCAAGGCGCGGATGCGCGAGGAGGACGCGGCGTTCGGCGGCGAGGTCTCCGGCCACTACTACTTCCGCGACAACTGGAACGCCGACTCGGGGACGATCCCGGCGCTGCTGATCCTCGAGCTGCTCTCCAAGGACGGCCGCTCGATGGCCGAGCTGATGTCGGAGTTCCGCTCCAAATACTTCATCTCCGGGGAGATCAACTCGGAGGTCGCCGACCAGAAGGCGAAGATGGCGGAGATCGAGAAGCTCTACGGCGAGGGCGCCGAGATCGCGCACCTCGACGGCGTCTCGATCGACTTCCCCGACTGGCACTTCAACGTGCGGCCCTCGAACACCGAGCCGCTGCTGCGGCTGAACCTCGAGTCGCTGATCTCCCGCGAGGACATGGAGGCGAAACGCGACGAGGTCCTGGGATTGATCCGCAGGTGACCCCGACCCCGGAGGAGGCGCTCGAGCAGGCCGCGCTGGCGGGCATCCACCGGCTCGCCATCCCCACCCCGTTCGCGGTCGGCAAGGTCAACTGCTACCTGATCGAGGACGACCCGCTCACCCTGGTCGACACCGGCCCCAACTCCGGGCGCTCGCTCGACGTGCTCAGTGAGCTGCTCGGCGGTCACGGGCACTCGATCGAGGACATCGGGCTCATCCTGCTGACCCACAACCACACCGACCACATCGGCCTCACCGAGATCATCGTCGAGCACTCCGGTGCCGAGGTGGCGGCCTACGGCCCGGCGGCGCCCCGCCTCGCCGGCTATGAGACCGAGGTCGAGCTGGAGGACGAGTTCGCCGTCGCGCTGATGCTCAGCAGCGGCATTCCCGAGGACATCGTGGTCGCCCTGCGCAGTGTCTCCAGCAATTACCACGGTTGGGGCGCGCCGGTCCAGGTGACGAGGCCGCTGGCCGACGGCGAAGTGGTCGAGCTCGCCGCACATCGCCTCGAAGTCCTCTTCCGCCCCGGCCACAGCCCGATGGACACCGTCTTCTGGGACGCCGAGCGCCAACTCGGCTTCGTCGGCGACCACCTCCTCCCCCACATCTCCTCCAACCCGGTGATCGCCCGGCCGCTCGACGGCTCGCCCGGCCGGACCCACTCCCTCGTCACCTACCTCGAGTCGTTCAAGAAGACCCGCGAACTGCCCGAGGACGCGATCCTCTTCCCCGGCCACGGCGAGCCGATCGACGACCACCGCGGCCTGATCGACACCCGCTTTGCCTCCACCGAGCGGCGCAAGGAGAAACTCTTCCGCCTGCTCGGCGACGGCCCCCGCAGCGGCTACGAGCTGGCCCAGTCGATGTGGGCCAACATCGCCGTCACCCAGGCCTTCCTCACCCTCTCCGAGGTGATCGGTCACATGGACCTCCTCGAGGCCGAAGGCCGCGTGCGCGAGATCGACGATGGCGGCGTGATCCGCTTCGAAGCTGTCGGCTGACGACGTCGGCCCGCGGTCGCGTAGGGTGGCGGGCAGATGGTCGCGATCCGTAGGTCAGAGCGCCGCAAATCGGCGAAGAAACGGATGCTGATCATCGTCAACCCGTATGCGACGACGGTGTCGGATCGGCTGCGGAACCTGGTCGTCTACGCGCTGCAGGGTCGCTACGAGGTCGAGGCGGCGCAGACGCAGGCGCAGAACCACGCCACCGAGCTCAGCCGCGACGCCCAGAAGGGCGGCTACGACGTGGTCGTCTCCTTTGGCGGCGACGGGACCCTGAACGAGGTAGCCAACGGTCTGGCGGGGACAGAGATGCCGATGGCGATCCTCCCCGGCGGCTCCGCCAACGTGGTGGCACGCAGCCTCGGCATCCCCAACGACGTGGTCGACGCGACCGAGCACCTGCTCTCGTTGGCCGACAGCTGGGAGCCGCGCAAGATCGACCTCGGGCGCGCCGACGATCGTCGCTTCGTCTTCGCCTGCGGCGCCGGGATCGACGCGACGGTGGTGAAACGGGTCGACTCGCACCCCAAATTCAAGTCGCGCTTCGGCC
>MKSH01000068.1:18546-18937 GCA_001898095.1 Solirubrobacterales bacterium 70-9
GCCGGTCGAGGGAGTCACCGCGATCACCCAGAATTCCGACCCCTTCACCTACTTCTCCAGCAAACCGGTCTACGTCAACGAGGGTGTCGCGATCGACGACGGCACCCTCTCCCTCGCGGTCCTCAAACGAGCCGCGCTGCGCGACATGCCGACCCTCCTCCCGAAGCTCTTCTCGCCGAAGAAGCCCGCCGTCCGCCACCGCCAGATCATCGGCTTCCAGGACCTGACCGCGGCGACGATCGAGTCGATCTCCGAGGACCGCTCCGGCGTCCCCCGCCCCTTCCAGCTCCAGGTCGACGGCGACTACATCGGCGAGCGGACGCGAGTAGAGGGCGGGGTCGATCCGGGCGCGTTGACGATCATCGCTTAGGCGGGCGCGGGACGGACAAGG
>MKSH01000068.1:19069-29536 GCA_001898095.1 Solirubrobacterales bacterium 70-9
ACGGTCACAAACTCGTGACCACGGTTTGACCCCCCTATAGGGGGGTCAACTCACGCAGCGCGATCCGGCCTCCGGGAGAGCGCGACGAACACGCACGCGGAGGTGACGTTCCCGGCGCCTTCCCTTGGTGAACGCAACGTTCCCGACGGGACGCTCGCATCTCTCCGGCAGGACTCCGCACCCCCTCCGGCGGCTGCTCGTCCTCCCCGCAGACGTCACGAACCTCCGACGAATCCCGCAAGACCTCCCCGTCCTGGGCGTCTCGGAGGCGGCCACAGCCTGCCCGGGTCGCCTCCGAGACGCCCAGGACGGCCCGACCACGGCCGCAAGCCCCCCGGATCGCACCGTCCCGCGCCGCGTCCCCGAATCCCACCGTCCCCGGCCGCAAGCCCCCGAATCGAGCCACCCGGCCGCCGCAGGCAACGATCGCCTAGTCGAGCAGCCCCGTTTCCCGCGCCGAGACGGCGGTCTGGATCAGGGTCTCGGCGGCGTCGAAGCGGGGGGTCCAGCCGAGTTGCTCGCGCGCCTTCGAGGTGTCCATGATTACCGGCGTGGTGAGGGCGGTTGCCCACTCGAGCTGGGGGTTGATGAAGGAGAGGCGGCCGGCGACTGCGGTGCCGGCGCCGAGCGCGGGCCGCGGCACGCGGACCGAGCGCCAGCCGAGGGCGCGGGCGATGTCGGCGATCTGGATCTCGCCGTCGCCGGCCAGGTTGTAGGCGCCCGGCTCGCCCTTGCCCTCGACCGCCGCGGCGAAAGCCGTCGCCACGTCGTCGTGGTGGACCAGTTGCAGGGGGACGCCGGCGTCGGGGAGGATCGGGCGCAGGAGCGGGATTCGATCGATCACGTGGCGGCGCAGGCGCGGGGCCGGGTCGCCGAGGCGGGCGGCGCCGACCGTCTGCTCGATCAGCATCGTCGCCCGCGGCCCGGCGACGATGCAGGGGCGGAAGACGTAGGCGTCGAGCTCGGTGCCGGCGAGGATCTCGTCGAGCGCCTCCTCCAGCTCCGCCTTCTGGGCCGAGTAGTAGAAGCGGGCAGAGCCGAGCGCCGGGGTCTCCTCGGTCAGCGGCTGCGGGTTGTCCGGGTGGAAGCCGTAGGCGGCGACCGAGGAGGCGTAGACGAGCCGGCCCACCCCGGCCTCGACCGCCGCTTCGAAGACGTTGCGGCTGCCCTCGAGGTTGATCCGCCGCGTCTCCTCGCGGTCGCCGAAGAGCGCGAAGGCGAGGTGGACGGCGACGTCGGCGCCGTCGAACAGCTCGGCGAGGTGGCCGCGGTCGAGGATGTCGCCGCGCTGGTAGGTCGCCTTCTTCCACCCCGCCCTGGCCGGGTCGAAGGCGCTCCGCGCCATCCCCCGCACGGCGCCCACCTTCTTCGAAGCCTCCAGCGCATCGATCAGCGACCCGCCGACCTCCCCGGTCGGCCCCGTGACGGCGACGGTCAGTGCCATAGCGACAGTGTCCGACCTACGGGCTGAGAGTCAAGCGTGGGTAGGACGCAGGGAGCGCGGCAAGGGGAGCGCACACAAGTGCGTGACCCGCGGCCGCGCGACCGAGGACACCCCCACGCGCCGATTATCAGCCCGTAGGCGTTATGCGATACGCGTCGAAGACACTCTCCACGTTTCGCAGTCGGCTGATGCAGTGTTTGAGCTGCTCGGTGTCGCCGACCTCGACCACGAACTTGTTCTTCACCATCGGGTGGTTGGTCGTGCAGGAGGCGCCGATGATGTTGATCCCGCCCTCCGAGAACGTCCGCGCGAGGTCCTCGAGAAGGCGGGTGCGGTCGTAGGCGTCGATCGCCAGTTCGACCCGGTAGGAGGCCTCGTTGTCACCCTCCCAGCCGACGTCGACGAAGCGCTCCGGCGCCCGTTTCAGCGCCTTCACGTTCTTGCAGTCGGCGCGGTGGATGGTGATTCCGCGGCCGAGGCTGACGTAGCCGGCGATCTCGTCGCCGGGGACCGGCCGGCAGCACTTCGCCAGCCGCACGGCGACGTCCTCGACGCCCTGCACCACGATCCCGTAGTTGGAGGCGTCCTTCGTGCGCCGGGCCCGGTCGGAGTGCTCGGTCGCCGGTCGCAGGTCCTCGGCGTCGACCGCCTCCCCCGCTTTGAGGCGCTGCAGGACTTTGTTGACGACGGTCTTCGTCGAGATTTTGCCCTGCCCGAGGGCGATGTAGAACTCGGTCGCTTTGCGGAACCCCATCTCGCGGATCACGTCGGCGAGCAGCGCCGAGCCGGCCAGTTTCTGCATCGGCACGCCGCGCTTCTTCAGCGCCTCCTCGAGGCCCTCGCGGCCGTCGCGCTCGGCGTCCTCGCGGCGCTCCTCTTTGAACCAGGCGCGGATCTTGTTGCGGGCACGGTTGGTGCGGACCAGTTTCAACCAGTCGAGCGAGGGCGCCCGTTTCTGCTTCGCGGTCAGCACCTCGACGATGTCCCCCGAGCGCAACTGGTAGTGGAGCGGCACGATCGCGCCGTTCACCTTGGCGCCGACGCAACTGTGGCCGACGTCGGTGTGCACCGCGTAGGCGAAGTCCAGCGGGGACGAGCCCGCCGAGAGGTTCTTCACTTCGCCCTTCGGGGTGAAGACGAAGACCTCGTCCTCGAAGAGGTCGACCTTCAGCGATTCGAGGAACTCGGTCGGGTCCTGTTCGCCCTCGGCCTCGACCAGCTGGCGCAGCCAGGTCATCTTCTCGCGCTGCGGGTCGCCCCGGCCGCCCTCTTTGTAGGCGACGTGGGCGGCGATCCCGTACTCGGCCAGCTTGTGCATCTCCTCGGTCCGGATCTGGATCTCGAGCGGCTTGCCCTCGGGCCCGATCACGGTCGTGTGGAGCGCCTGGTACATGTTCGCCTTCGGCATCGCGACGAAGTCCTTGAAGCGTCCGGGCAGCGGCTTCCAGAGCGAGTGGATGACGCCGATCGCCCCGTAGCAGTCCTTCACCGAGCCGACGATCACGCGCATCGCGGTGAGGTCGAAGATCTCGTTGAACTCGCGACCCTTCTTCGCCATCTTCGTGTAGATCGAGTAAAAGTGCTTGGCGCGGCCGGAGATCTCGGCCTCGATGCCGACCTCTTCCAGCTCTTCGGACAGGAACTCACCCGCCTCGGCGACGTAGGTCTCGCGCTCGTCGCGCTGTTGGGCGACGAGCTGTTTGATTTCCGCGTACTTGCGCGGGTGGAGCGTGGCGAAGGCGAGGTCCTCGAGCTCCCACTTGATCGCGTGGATCCCCAGGCGGTGGGCGAGCGGCGCGTAGATCTCCAGCGTCTCGTGGGACTTCAGCGTCTGTTTCTGCTTCGGCAGCGCGCCCAGCGTGCGCATGTTGTGGAGACGGTCGGCCAGCTTGATCAGGATCACCCTGACGTCGGTGGCCATCGCCACCATCATCTTGCGGTAGTTCTCGGCTTGGCGCTCGTCGCGGCTCTCGAAGTTCATCCCGGTCAACTTGGTGACGCCGTCGACCAGCGCGGCGATTTCCTCGCCGAACTCCTCGCGCACCTCGTCCAGCGTCGCGCTGGTGTCCTCGACCGTGTCGTGGAGCAGCGCCGCGCAGAGGGTCTCGGTGTCGAGCCGCATCCCGGCGCAGATCTGGGCTACCCCGACGGGATGGGTGATGAATTCGTCGCCCGAATACCGCTTCTGGTCGGCGTGGCGCTCGCAGGCGAAGTCGAAGGCGCGCTCCACCTTGGCACGGTCGATCGTCGCCACCGCCACCGCGGTGCCGCCGAACCCCGGGACCTGCTCCTCGGGCGCAGAGTCGAACTCCTCGACGACCGCGAACAGGTCACCGAGCAACTCGCTGTGCTCTACGGAAATTTGGGGCTTTGGAGAAATTGCTGTGCCTCCGAATGCTCTTCGCTGTAGACCCGGAACGCCGCCGAGCGCTCCAGGTCCGTCCCTTCAGAGGATACGACGCCGACCAAGCCGTCCCCCGCGCTGGTGCTACCCGCAACGAGGCCAAGTTCAAGCAGGACGCGGAAGGCGCGCCCCGCCGTCTCCGGGTCGAGGGGGTGCGGGCCAGGGCCGGAGAGGGCCGCGCGGAGCTCGGAGCCGCCGAGTTCGCCGCCCGCACGGAGGGCTTTGAAGACCTCGACGATGGTCTCCCGGGAGGGCGCCTGGCGGGCGAGGACCCCGAGGGAGAAGGAGTGCTCGGCAGCGGAGAAGAGCGGGTGGACGAACCCTCCTCCCTGGGTGACGCGCTCGACGTCGGCGGCTGAGCGGGGCGCATCGACGAGGACCACGTGCTCGAAGTGCGAGGCCAGGTAGGGGGACATGGCGAGGGCCGCGTAGTCGGTGAGGGCGAGGCCGCTGCTCGCACGAGTGGCGAGGGATGCCACGGCCTGGGCGCCGCAACGGTGGCAGGCGACGAGCGCGGCGCCCCCGTTGAAGCGGGCGAGCCCCGTGGCGCCGTTGGCGAGCGCCGCACGGCGCGAAGCGTCTGCCGCGACGGCGAGGACGCCCGCGCCACTCGACACGAGCTCCGCGATCGTCGCGGTGGGTGACGAGCCCGTGCTCTGCACGGCGCGTCGCGACCCCCCGGCGCCTCCGTGGAGACTTCCTCGGTCTTTGGCCGAGCTTCGCTCCACACCATTTCCCTGAGCGGTCAGATCGCGGGCGAGCTCGGACTCGAAGCGGGCCCACCACTCGGCTTCCTCGCACTCGCAGGGGTGCGGGGAGAGGGCGTCGGGATCGACGTCGAGGGGATACACCTCGCGGAGCACGACGCGGGGCTCGATCGCCCCGTTCCAGTGATTGACCTCGAGGCGCACGGCAGCGTCGAGCATGTCGTCGTCATCGACGCCGAGCGACGAGCGCCCGAAGGCGACGCCCAGGGCTCGGTGCGATCCGCTGTGGAGGCTGAACCTGGAGTGCTTGCCCTCTTCGCCCATCGTGCGCACGTCGGTCACTCGCGCCGAGGGCACCATCAACCGCACCCCGGGGTTACCCATCCCGAACGGAGCCAGCTGCCCGAGCTCTTCCGCCAGGTCGAGGCCGAGGCCGAGGCCACCGACCATCGCGTCGATCCGCTCGGTCCGCTTCAAGTCCTCGGGCAACAGGACTTCGCCCGCGTGTTTCGCGAACGCCGCCCGGAAGGCATCCAGGTTCTCGGCCTTCAGCGCCAGCCCGGCCGCCGCCTTGTGACCGCCGAAAGTCTCCAGGTGCTCGGAGCAAGCCTCGAGTGCCGCGTGGAGATCGAAGCCGGGGATGCTGCGCCCCGATCCGCGCCCTCCCCCCTCGTCGTCGAGCGAGATCACGACAACCGGTCGGTGGTGACGCTCGACCAGCCGCGAGGCGACGATCCCGACCACGCCGGGATGCCATCCCTCCCCCGCCAGCACCAACCCGTTGGCTTCCTTCAACTCGTCGGGCAGCTCCCGCCGTGCCGACTCCGCAGCCGCGTCGACCTCACGCTCCGTTGCCCGCCGCTCGGAGTTCGCCCGTCCCAACTCCTCGGCGATCTGCTTCGCCCTGTTCTCGTCCTCGGCGAGGAGCAACTCCACCCCGGCGTCGGCCCGATAGAGACGTCCCGCCGCGTTGATCCGCGGAGCCAAGCGAAACGCCAGATCGCCCTCATCCAGACGACTCGGCTCGCATTTCGACGCCTCCATCAGCGCCCTCAGCCCGACCCGCTTGGTCCGCCGCAGCTCGGCGAGCCCCCGCTTCACCAGCGAACGGTTCTCGCCGACGAGCGGAACCACATCGGCGACGGTCGCCAGCGCCACCAGATCGAGGTCCTTCTCCTCTGGCGTGGAGACGCCGGCGGCCTCGTCGGCGCGGAGCGCGCAGGCAAGCTTCCAGGCGACCGCGGTCCCACAGAGCGACTCGAACGGATAGCCGCTCACTTCCGGGTGCAGGATCAGGCAAGGCGGAAGCTCCTCGTCGCGCTGGTGGTGGTCCGTGACGATCACCTCCATCCCGAGCTCCTGCGCGTAGGCGACCTGCTCGCCCGCGGTGATCCCACAGTCGACGGTGATCAGCAGCCCGGTCCCACGCCCGACGAGCTTCTCGACGTTCTCCTTGCTCAGCCCGTAACCGTCCGCGATCCGGTCCGGGATCAGCCAGTCGCAGTCGGCCCCGAGCTCCCGCAGCGCACCGATCATCACCGCGGTCGCGCTGACCCCGTCGACGTCGAAATCGCCGTGCACGGTGATCCGCTCTTCGGCTTCGATCGCCGCCCAGACCAGCGCGACGACCTCGTCCATCCCCTGGAACGCCTCAGGCGGGTGGGTCTCGGCGGCGGCGAGGAATGCCCGCGCCTCCTCCGGTGTCCGATACCCCCGCCGGACGAGCGTCACGGCGACGGGCCGGCTCAGCCCGAGGGCGTCGGCGACGGCGTGGACGTCGGCATAGTCGTACGGCTCAGCCGCGAATGCTTTGGCGGAATTCGGCACACTCCCAGGCTAGGAAGACGCGCGGCGGCAAAAGGCGGCCCGTCCGCCCGCAAACTGCCTGGAAATGAGCGAGCCCCGAGGGCTCAGTCGTAGTGCGGTTCGCGCGAACCGATCAGCCAGACGATGCCGAGGCCGATCGCCACACCGGGGATCGCCGAGAGGCAGGTGCCGACCGTCGTGTTGCCGACGCTCTGGCCGTCGATCAGCAACACGATCGTGCCGACCACCAGGGCGCCGAGCGTCGAGCCGACGAAGGCGCCGACGATCCCCTGCCAGAAGCGGTCCGGCAGGAAGACGGTGAAGTGCCAGAGGGCGATGCCCATCGTGATGAAGACCAGGAACGCCATTCAGCCACACACCTCGCTCATCGCCGTCGACCGCCTTTGCGCCGCTGGGCCCGTTTGGCGCGTCGCTCCTCGTTCCGTTTGCGGCGCTCGGCCGACTCCGGGTTGGCTTCGCTGCTCGGCGCGGGAGCTTTCTCCTCGGCCTCCGGCGCGCTCGGCGCCTCGGGGGCGTCCGTCGGCTCGGGCGCGACCGGGGCCTCGGCACCGCCGCCCTGCTCGGCCGGCTCCGCCGTGGCCACCGCGCCACCACCCAGGCGCTTCCGTTTCCTCGACGAGGCGCGCTCCAGCTCCTCCGGGGCGACTTTTTCTTCCGCCTCGCCGTCCTTGGCGAGCATCGCCACCTGGACGTCGTCGGCGTAGGCCGGGACGAGCCCGCCCTCGACCTCGGCGATCCGCTGGCGCCTGCGCACGTACTGGGGCTCGCGTTCCTTCCACGCGGTCAGCACCGGCGAGGCGATGAAGATCGACGAGTAGGTGCCGGAGGCGATCCCGATCAACATCGCGAAGGCGAAGTCCTGCAGCGTCGCACTGCCGAAGATGAGCAACGAGAGCACGGCCAGGAGGGTGGTGAAGCTGGTCGCCAGCGACCGGGTCATCACCTCGCTCATCGAGCGGTTCACGATCTGCGAGAAGGCCGCGCGCGGCATGCGCGGCAGGTTCTCTCGTATTCGGTCGAACACGATGATCGTGTCGTAGAGCGAGTAGCCCAAGATGGTTAAGAAGGCCGCAACGGTGCCGCTCGACACTTCTTTGCCGGTCAGCGCGTAGACGCCGCCGGTGATGAGGATGTCGTGGAAGAGCGCGATCAGCACCGGCACGGCGAATTTCGGCTCGAACCGCAGGGCCACGTAGACGAGGATCACCAGCAGGGAGAAGATCAGCGCCTTGACCGCGGATTCGGCGACCTGATTGCCGAAGGTCGGCCCGACCGAGGTGCTTTCGAAGCCTTCGCTTTCGATTCCGTACGCTTCCTGCAGGGCTTTTTCGGTCTCGTGCACTTCGCCCGGCTGCAGCTGCGCCGACTCGATCTGGAAGACGTTCGAGCCGAAGTGCGGCACCGTGACCTGCTGGATCTCGGCGTTGGAGACGCCGGCTTCCGAGAGGGCTTCCTGCACGCCTTCCTCGTCGGTCGGCTTTTCCAGGGCCGCGGTGATCCGCGTGCCGGACTCGAAGTCGATGCCGAAGTTCAGCTCCTTGGTCGAGAGCGCAAAGGCACCGATGATCAGGATCACCCCGGAGAAGGTGAAGAACCAGCGGCTGGCGCCGATGAAGTCGAAGTGCCAATCGCGCCCCTCGCCGCCGGCGCCCAGTGCGCTCCGCGATTTGAGCAGTTTGGACTTGCTCATCGTGCCGAGCAGCGCCTGGGTGAAGACGACCGCGGTCAGCAGCGAGGTGATCGTGCCGACGCCGAGGATGAAGGCGAATCCCTTGACCCCGGCGGTCGCCAGGACGAAGAGGATGAACGCGGTCAGCAAGGTGACGACGTTCGCGTCGATGATCGTCGAGATCCCGCGTTTGTAGCCGGCGGAGATCGCGCTGCCCATCGATCTCCCGGCGCGCACCTCCTCCTTTATTCGCTCGAAGATGACGATGTTCGAGTCGGCGGCCACGCCGATCGTCAGCACCAGGCCCGCGATCCCCGGCAGGGTCAGCGTGATCGGCACCAGTTTGATCAGGGCGAAGAAGATCACCCCGTAGGCGGCCAGCGCGATCACCGCGATCAGCCCGAGGAAGCGGTAGTAGGCGAGCAGGAAGATGATGACGAGGGCGAGGCCGATGATCCCGGCCTTGATCCCGTCGTGGAGCGCCTGCGAGCCGAGCGTCGCCGAGACCTGCGTCTCGGAGATCAGGTGCAGGTCGATCGGCAGCGCGCCGATCTGCAGCGTCGTCGCCAGTTCCTGCGCCTGCTCGAGCCCGGACGAACCGCTGAACCCACCGGAGATCTGGGCCCCCTGGCGACCGTCGATCCCGTCCGGGTTTTCGAGGAAGTTGATGATCGGCCGGCTCTGGACTTCGTTGTCGAGGATGACCGCGAAGTGGCCGGAGAGGGCCCCGGCTTCTTCGGCGCTGCCGGGCGGTCCGATCGACTGGGCCTGGCCGCGCTGGGCGATCCGGCGGGTGACGTTCTGGAAGTTTTCCCGCCCCTGATCGGTGAATTTGAAGGCGACGTTCGGTTCGTTGGTCTGGGTGTATTCCTGCTTCGGTTCGGTGATTTCCTTGCCCGAGAGCGAGTATTCGTCGTGCAGGGTGAACCAGCCCGGCTGCGCGGTTTCGTCGAACTGGCCGTTTTCGTCGGTCGGGTATTCGGAGACGAGGACGGTGCCGGGCGGGACTTCGAGCACGATCCCGTCTTTCGGCAGCGTTTCGCCGGTCGGGCTTTCGTAGAGGTCTTTCTTCTGCAGCTCCGGGCCCGCCAGCAGCTTGTGGGGCGCGGCTTTTTCGAAGAGGTAGTAGCGAGTGTGGGCGACCGAGCACTTCGTGCATTCCGGTTCCGGCGTCTGTTTTTCCGCCAGCAGCCCCGCCTGGTAGGCGTTCGGGAAGGCGCCAGAGCGGATCAGGCGCTGGTTCTCTTCGCTTTTCGGGTTGCGGCCCGCGGCTTTCCATTCGGCTTCGAGCTTTTTCAGCGCCGCGGCCGGGGGCGTCTGGCCGGGATGGCCGCCGATCACCCGCTGGATCCCCAGCAGGTTCGGCTCCCAGTCGTAGAAGTAGAGCTGTGCGGTCGAGCCCACCTGTTCGGCGGCGCGGTTCGCGTCGGTGACGCCGGGCAGGCCGATCGTGATCTCGTTGTTGCCTAGTCGCGCGACTTCTGACTCGGACACGCCGAGGTTGTTGATCCGCTTTTCGATGATGTTGATCGACTCTTCGATGTCTTCGCCAGAGACTTCGGTCGCCGTACCGGTCGGCTGACCTTCGTAGACCAACTGGAGCCCGCCCTGCAGATCGAGGCCGAGCTTCGTTTCCTTGGTCGCGATGATCACCCCGGAGAGGACGACCAGAGCGAGCACGAACAGCAGGACGAGGACGTGCTGCCGCCTGGAACCCATCGCGCCTAGCCCTCCGGGGTCAGGACAAGCAGAAGCCCGCCGTCATCGTCATAGGCGGGGAAGACGTCGGCCACGGCTTTGGCGGGAAGGTCGCCCTCGGCGTTGACCGAGACGCGTTTGCCGAGTGAGCGCACGCCCCACTCGAGCGAGGTCTCGATCGGATCCGTCTGGCCGTCGCCGTCGGTGTCGGCCTCGGGGCCGCCGTCGCCGGGATCGATCCAGTCGAGGCCCAGGACCTCGCGCACCGGTCGCCCGATCACGTCCTCATCCGTCAGACCCGTCAACTCGTAGCTCCCCTTGCCCGCATCGATGACCCGTTCCTGCTGATCGCAGACGAAGAACGCCGCGTTCGGCGCCGGATAATAATCGTCGAGTAGTTCGAATACGAACCCGAAACCACATTTCGAACAACCCTTCGGTCGGCGGCTGAACCCTTCGGTCCTGGAGCCGCTTACCTCGCGGTGTCCGCAGTTGGGGCAGATGAAAAACGGCATGGTCGGGACAGGCTAGATGATCGTCTTATGTGAAGAGTTAAGCGCCCGCGACGGAGCGGGTACAGGTGTCGGTTGGCGCCGACGCTAGAAGAGGCTCGCCGCCCCTTCGGGCGCCTGCAGGCCGAGATGGCCGTACGCGCGCTGCGTGAGGACGCGCCCGCGAGGGGTCCGTTTCAGCAGGCCCTGCTGCAGCAGGTACGGCT
>MKSH01000068.1:29569-30081 GCA_001898095.1 Solirubrobacterales bacterium 70-9
AGGGTCGAGAGGCCGACCGGGCCGCCGGAGAACTTCGTCGCCACCGCGTCGAGCAGAGCGCGGTCGGCGCGGTCGAGGCCCGCCTCGTCGACCTCCAGCATCGCCAGCGCGTCGGCGGCGACCGCGGCACCGATCTCGCCCGTCCCCTTCACCTCGGCGTAGTCGCGGACCCGCTTCAGCAGCCGGTTGGCGACCCGTGGGGTGCCGCGCGAGCGCGAGGCGATCGTGTGGGCGCCCTCGGCGTCGATCTCCACTTCGAGGATCCCGGCCGAGCGCTCGACGATCAGCGCCAGGTGCTCGGGGCTGTAGTGCTCGAGCCGGTGGCTGACGCCGAAGCGGTCGCGCAGCGGCGTGGTCAGCAGCCCCGCGCGGGTGGTCGCGCCGATCAGCGTGAAGGGGGGGAGCGGCAGGGTGACGGTGCGGGCGCCCGCGCCCTGGCCGAGGACCACCGGCAGCTCGCCGTCCTCCATCGCCGGGTAGAGCGTCTCCTCGACCGCGCGGCCGAGGCGGTG
>MKSH01000068.1:30102-33586 GCA_001898095.1 Solirubrobacterales bacterium 70-9
GCTGCCGGGCTCCAGCGCGGTGAGGAAGGAGGCGACGTCGGCCTTGCGCTCGAGCGCCGGGCCCGCGGTCTGGACCAGCGGCACGCCGAGCTCGGCGGCGATGATGTTGGCGAGCGAGGTCTTCCCCAGCCCGGGCGGGCCGGCGAGGAGGACGTGGTCGAGCGGCTCGCCGCGGCGGCGGGCGGCCTCGATGAAGATCCCCAGCTGCTCGGTGACCTGGACCTGGTTGACGAAGTCGGCGAGCGTCGGCGGCCGCAGCGAGCGGTCGAGGTCCTCGACGTCGGCGCGGGCGTCGTGCACCTTCACCTCGGCGTCGACCGGCACCGGCTCGGCGTCGAGGCCGGGCGTGCGGATCCGGTTGGAGCCGAAGCTCTCGGTCGGGTCGAAGTCGCTCATCGGTTGGCGCCTGCCTTGCGCAGGGCGCCGGCCAGAAGCTCCTCGGCGTCTTCGCCCTCCAGGCCCTCGAGCAGCTGCTCGGCCTCGAGCGGCTGGTAGCCGAGGTTGACCAGGCCGTCGCGGGCCAGGGAGCGCGCATCGCCTTCCTCGGCAGCGACGATCGCCGACTCCACTTCGAGCGCGCCGGCGACCTTCTCGCGCAGCTCGACGATGATCCGCTCCGCCGTCCTTTTGCCGATCCCGGGGACTGCCTGGAAGCGTTTGGTGTCGCCCGCGGCGATCGCCCGCAGGAGCTCCCGCGAGCTGCCTCCGGAGAGCGCCGAGATCGCCACTTTCGGGCCGACCCCGCTGACCGAGATCAGCATGCGGAAGAGGTCGCGCTCGTCTTCGGAGGCGAAGCCGTAGAGGGCGAGCGAGTCCTCGCGGGCGATCAGTTCGGCGTGCAGGAAGGTCTCCGAGCCGGCCGCCGGGACCGACTTCAGCGTCTCCGAGGAGACGGCGAGCCGGTAGCCGACGCCGTTCGCGTCGATCACCACGTGGTCGGGGCGGCGGACCATGACCTCGCCGCGCACGGCGGCGATCATCCGGCCACCCCCGCGGCGCTCGATTCGGCATGACGCCGGCCTTCGCCGCCGCCGTGGCAGATCGCCACGGCCAGCGCGTCGGCGGCGTGGTCGGGAGTCGGCGGCGCGGGCAGCCCGAGCAGCATGCCGACCATCCGCTGGACCTGCTCCTTGCCCGCCGCGCCGGAGCCGCAGACCGCCATCTTGATCGCCTGCGGCGTGTAGGAGAAGCATTTGATCCCGTGCTGGGCGGCGGCCAGCATCGCGACCCCGCTGGCCTGGCCGACGCCCATCGCCGAGACGACGTTCTTGCCGAAATAGACCTGCTCCAGCGCCAGCGCGCGGGGCTCGTGCCAGGACATCAGGTCGCCGAGGGCGCTGTGGATGCGCTCCAGGCGCCGCTCCATCGGCATCTCCGGACCGGTTTCGACGACGCCGCCGTCGAGCGCGACCATGCGGTTGCCCTCGACCCGCACGATGCCGAAGCCGAGATTCGCCGCGCCCGGGTCGATCCCCATCACTACCTGCATAAGGGACTGATTCTGGGCGGGAGGTCGGATGCCTCCCTGATCCCGCTTCAGCGGCCGCCTCGGGAACGTCACGCTTTCTCCTGGGTTCTTGCGACGTTACGAACACGTGACCAGGGTTTGACCCTGCCATGGGAGGGCGAAAGTCGACAGCGCGTCCCGGGACCTCCGCGCCGCTACGCGGCGAGCTGTTCCAGGACCGACTCGGGGATGTCGAAATTGGCGTACACCTGGTCGACGTCGTCCTGGTCGTCGAGCACCTCGAGCAGGTCGATCATCCGTTCGGCGTCCTTGCCGCTCAGCTCGACCGTGCTTTTCGGTTCGGTGGCGAGGGCTGCGGACTCGATCTCCACGCCGGCCTCGGCGAGGGCGGTTTTCACCGCGGTGAGGTCGGTGGGTTCGCTGAGGATGCGCAATTTGTCGCCCTCCTCCTGGACGTCCTCGGCACCGGCGTCGATCGCCGGCATCACGTCGTCCTCGCTGTAGCGGTCGCTGTCGACCACCACGACGCCTTTTTTCTCGAAGTTCCAGGCGACCGAGCCCGGCTCCCCGAGGCCGCCGCCGTGGGTCGAGAACGCGTGGCGGATCTCGGCGCTGGCGCGGTTGCGGTTGTCGGTCAGCGCCTCGACCAGGACCGCGACCCCGGCCGGCCCGTACCCCTCGTAGAGCACGTGTTCGTAGTTGGCGCCTTCGTTGCCGGCCCCGGTGCCGGTGTCGATGGCTTTCTGAATTTTGTCTTTCGGCATCGAGGCTTCGCGCGCCTTCTGCACAGCGGTGCCCAGCGACGGGTTGCCGTCGATGTCGCCGCCGCCGTCACGCGCGGCGACCGTGATCGCCCGGGCGAGCTTGGAAAAGAGCTTGCCGCGTTTCGCGTCGGCGGCGCCCTTTTTGTGTTTGATCGATGACCACTTCGAATGACCTGACATAGAGGTGTCATTCTATGAGAGGGGGAACGTCTTGGAAATGACGGTAAGGAGCTTGGGGCGCAATCTGGCCGCGACGGTGGTCTTCTTCGCCATGCTCCTGGCCGCTTTCTCGCTCTGGACCCTGATCCCGCTGGGCTGGGTCTACATCGCCTCGAAGCTCTCTCACAGCCAGTTCCCGAGCATCGGCCCTTACATGGTCGTGGTGATCGGGATCATCGTCACGGTGATGTTCGACGCCTGGCTGATCGGTCGCCTGAACGACATCTACGTCCGCGTCACCGGCTCCAACCGCCTGGTCCAGTCACGACCCAACTGGCTGAAGAGCCTGCGCGACACCGGCCCGGTCCACAACTCGGTCACCGTGGTCGAGGCGGTGATGATGTCCTCGGTGACGCTTGCCGCCGTGGCCCTGATCACCTGGTTCTTCCTCCTCGCCGGGTCCCCGCTGCCGAACAATTGATCGCGGCCCAGGGCCACTTCGCGCCAATTCAGCGCGCCTTTGCAAATTCTTTGTAACGCCTCTTGAAGGGCGGCGGGCCGGGTGCTTCCATCGGCCCATGCAGGCGCTGAGCGACGAGCAACACATCGCGGCGGTCGAGGCGAAAGTGGACGCGTTGGCGGCAGCGGTCGATGAGGGATTCGCCGAGATGCGGGTGGAATTCAAAGCCATGCGCGAGGAGTTCAAGGCCGTGCGAGCCGAGGCGCGATCAGACTTCAGGACCCTGGTCGCCGTGAATCTGACGATGGTCGTCGCGATGATCTTCGGCTTCGCCGGCCTGACCGTCGCGATGTTCACCCACCTCTGAGTCAGACGATGAACTTGCCGTCTTCCTGCATCACCACGCCGTCGACTTCCAGCTTGCCGCCGAGGCGGAGGTCGCAGACGAGGTCGGTGTGGACGGCGGACTCGTTGGTGCCGCCGGACTCGGGGTAGGCCTGGCCGACCGCCATGTGGATGGTGCCGCCGATCTTCTCGTCGAGCAGGACCTCGCGGGTGCCGCGGTCGATGCCGTAGTTGGTGCCGATGCCGAGCTCGCCCAGGGTCCGGGCGCCCTCGTCGGTGTCGAGCAGG
>MKSH01000068.1:33757-35654 GCA_001898095.1 Solirubrobacterales bacterium 70-9
TGATGTCGGTGCCGGGGGCGGTGATCCGCACCTCCTCGTGGCCCTCGATCCACTCTGCCAGCCGGTTCGTTTCTTCCGAGGCCCGCTTCCAGGCGGTCAGCGGATCGCCGTCGTCGGCCAGACAGGCGCCGTAGTAGAAGTCTTCGTAGTCGGCCAGGCTCATCTCTGCCTCGGAGGCATAGGCGCTGGTCGGGAAGAGCGTGTAGACCCAGCGGAAGTCACCTTCGGCGCTGCGCTTCATCGCCCGGTTCATCAGATCCCCGGTCACCGACTGCCGCAGCGTCTGGCGCTCCGGCGGCACCCCGGAGAGCTCCCGCGTGTTGGTGCTTGCGCCGATCGCGATCCGCACGTCGGCGTTGTCGACCATCCACTCGGCGAACGGCGAGATCCATTCCAACTGCTTGTCGGAGGCGTGTTTGAAGTAGGCGGCGATCTGGCCGTCGAGGGCGACGTTCAGGACCGGGTTACCGCCCGCTTTCAGCACCTCTTCGTAGACCGCGAGCAGGAGCGGCGCGGCGGCGTTCTCGCCGTCGATCGAGACGACCTCGCCCTCTTTCACCTTGGTCGAGTAGCCGACCAGGATCTTCGCCAGGTTCTGCGTCCTCGGGTCGCCGCTCATCCTCTCGCCGCCTCTCTCTCGTCGTCTTGGTCCTTCGCGTTGGTGACCATCGCCATGAATATCGCGTGGACGCGGTGGTCGTCGGTGAGCTCGGGATGGAACGAGGTGGCGAGGACGCCATCGCCGCGGATCGCGACCGGATGCCCCTCCCAGGTGGCGAGCACCTCGACCCCCTCCCCGGTCCGCTCCACCCAGGGGGCGCGGATGAAGACCGCGCGCAGCGGCTCTTCCCCGGCCCCGGTCACCTCGAGCCGCAGCGTCTGGCGCTCCGGCGGCACCCCGGAGAGCTCCCGCGTGTTGGTGCTTGCGCCGATCGCGATCCGCACGTCGGCGTTGTCGACCATCCACTCGGCGAACGGCGAGATCCATTCCAACTGCTTGTCGGAGGCGTGTTTGAAGTAGGCGGCGATCTGGCCGTCGAGGGCGACGTTCAGGACCGGGTTACCGCCCGCTTTCAGCACCTCTTCGTAGACCGCGAGCAGGAGCGGCGCGGCGGCGTTCTCGCCGTCGATCGAGACGACCTCGCCCTCTTTCACCTTGGTCGAGTAGCCGACCAGGATCTTCGCCAGGTTCTGCGTCCTCGGGTCGCCGCTCATCCTCTCGCCGCCTCTCTCTCGTCGTCTTGGTCCTTCGCGTTGGTGACCATCGCCATGAATATCGCGTGGACGCGGTGGTCGTCGGTGAGCTCGGGATGGAACGAGGTGGCGAGGACGCCATCGCCGCGGATCGCGACCGGATGCCCCTCCCAGGTGGCGAGCACCTCGACCCCCTCCCCGGTCCGCTCCACCCAGGGGGCGCGGATGAAGACCGCGCGCAGCGGCTCTTCCCCGGCCCCGGTCACCTCGAGGTCGGCCTCGAAGCTCTGCAGTTGCCGGCCGAAGGCATTGCGGCGCGCGGTGACGTCGATCAGGCCGAGGTGATCGGCGTCGCAGACGATCAGCCCGGCGCAGGTGCCGAGGATCGGCTTCCCCGCCTCGTGATGGGAATGCAGCGCGGGCTCCAGCCCGGCAGAGGCGATCAACCGCGTCATCGTGGTCGACTCGCCGCCCGGGATCACCAGGCCGTCAAGGCCCTCCATCTGCTCCGGCGCGCGCACCTCGACCGCCTCCGCACGAAGCCGGCGCAGCATCCTCAGGTGCGCCTCGAAGTCGCCCTGGAGGGCTAGGACGCCGACCTTCAGTTCAGCTCCCGCGGTGCTGGAGCAGCGCGCCCTCGGCCTCGAGCGGGCCGATCTCGAGGCCCGACATCGCCTCGCCGAGGCCGACCGAGGCGGCGGCG
>MKSH01000069.1:0-942 GCA_001898095.1 Solirubrobacterales bacterium 70-9
GCCCAGGGCCGCCGCCAGCTCGGCGTCCTCCTCGGCGGCGGCGCGCAGCCGCCGGTACATGGTCGGCACGCCGAAGTACATCGTCGCCGGCCCGCGCAGCGCGGCGCCGACGCCGGCCGGGTCGAAGCGTCCCAGCAGCATCGTCGCGCCGCCCAGCCGCAGCGGACCGAGGGTGCCGAGCACCAGCCCGTGCGCGTGGTTCAACGGCAGCGAGTGGGCGACCACGTCGTCGACGGTCCAGCGCCAGACCGCGGCGAGGCCGTCGAGGTCGGCGGCCAGCGCGCGCCGGCTGATCACGGCCCCCTTCGGCGGCCCGGTCGTCCCGGAGGTGTAGAGGATCAGCCCCGGCTCCTCGGGGCCGGGCTCGGGGAAGGAGGATGCGGGCTCCGCCGGCTCCCCGTCGCGGGAAGGGTTGGGGGGCGTTGCGGCGTCGAGGTCGATGTCGAGGCGAGGCACGTCGGCGAGCGCCCCCGGCAGCTCCGCCGCCGCGCCGCAGGCCACCAGCTCGGGCTTGCAGTCGCCGACCACGTGGGCGACTTCGGCCTCGCTCGCCTTCGGGCTGATCGGCACCACGGTGCCCCCCGCCCGCAGCGCCGCGACCACCGCGACACAGGTCTCCAAGGTCGGGTCGGCGAAGATCGCCACCCGCGCCCTCATCCGGGCCGCTGCCGCCGCCCGGATCGCCGCCGCCGGGCCGCTCGAGGCCGCCGCCAGCGCCCGGTGGCTGAGCACGACGCCGCCGCCGATCAGCGCCGGCCGGTCGGTCGGCGCCTCCAGAAACGGCAGCAGCGGGGCGGTGCTCATCTCATAGAAGTATCTGGGGCGGCAGCGGCAACTGCCAATCGAGGCCGCGGCCCTCGAAACCGAGGCGCTCGTAGAGGCGGCGCGCCTCGACCCGCTGGTGGCCGCACTCGAGCCGCAGCAGGTGGCAGCCCGCGTCGC
>MKSH01000069.1:1038-4864 GCA_001898095.1 Solirubrobacterales bacterium 70-9
GCCTTGCCGTCCCGCTCGGCGATCAACACCTCGGTGTCGGCCCGCCGCAGGATCTCCTCGGCCTGCCGGCGGTGCTCCTCACCGGGCTCCGCGCAGGGCCGCCCGAGCTCCGCGAGGAACGCCAGCACCGTCTCGAGATCCCCGACATCTGCGCTGCGGACATTCGTGGAGGTCACGCAGGATATGATATATCTTCTTGCGTGGAGAGACGCTGACCGCGGCCTCCCTTGACAGGAAAGGAAAGGATGTCTGTATCACCAGATAGCACCGTGCTCGAGGTCGTGGACGTCGCCGACGCGATCGCCCTCACTCAGGAGATCGTGCGCGTCCCGAGCGTCTGCGGCGAAGAGGCTGCGCTCTCCGACGCCTTGACCGCGCGCATGCGGTCGATGGGCTACGACGAGGTCTTCCAGCAGGAGGCGCTGCCGGGACGCAAGAACGTCATCGGCGTCGTCGACAGCGGCCGCCCCGGCCCGACGATCGTGCTCACCGGCCACATCGACACCAAGCCGGTCTGCGTCGGCTGGGACGAGGACCCGTACTCGGGGCGCCTCGACGGCGATCGTCTCTACGGTCACGCGGTGATGGACATGAAGGCCGGGATCGCCGGCGTCGTCGCCGCGGGCGACGCGCTCTCCCGCTGCAAGGACCAGTGGCGCGGCAAGGTGATGGTGGTCGGCGTCGTCGACCACATGGGGGACCAGATCGGCGCGATCAAGTTCTTCGACGAGTACGAGGCCGACTACTGCCTGCTGGCCGAGCTCACCGACAACGACATCTACCTCGGCCACCGCGGTCGCCTCTACTGGGATGTCACCTGCTACGGCCACGCCGCCCACACCTGCCGCCGCCACGACGCGATCAACTCGATCGCCCTCGCTGTGCCGGTGATCGAGGAGGTCGAGGCGCTGCGCTGGGAACCGGAGGGGGTCCCGGAGTGGATCACCGAGCTGGTCGGGCCGGAGCTCTTCACCGCCGTCGGCCGCATCTACGGGGGCCTGCCGCCCGGTGGCCCCTCGATGATCCCGGACGAGACCGTGCTGCGGATCGACTCCCGCCCCCATCCCGGCATCGAGGCCGAGACGGTGCGCGAGTACCTGCAGGCGGCGATCGACCGGGCGGCGTCGAAACGCCCCGACGGCCGCTACGAGATGATCCTCGCCGACCGCAAAGACTCCTACCTGATCGAGCGCGACCACCCGCTGGTCGAGTCCCTCGACGCGGCGTTCCAGCAGGTCACCGGCAAGGCTCCCCGCTACGCCGCCGGCTCCTGGCTGGCCGACACGGCGAGCTTCGGCAAGCAGGTGCCGACGGTGATCTTCGGCCCCGGCCACGACCCGGTCTACACGCCGAACGAGTGGCTCGACACCGCCGACATCCGTGAGGCGGCGCTGGTCAACACCGCGATGACGATCATCCTGTCGAACCGGGACTAGTAGGTGGCGGCACCGCTCGACGGGATCGACGGGCTGCGGCGCCTGGCTACGACCTGCGCCGGGGTCCGGCCCGAAGAGCGGTGCCTGCTGGTGACCGACAGCCGCGCCGACCAGACCGTGGTCGACGCGATGTCGGTGGTGTTGCGGACGCTCGGCGCCGAGGTCGCGGTGATCTCCTCGGAGCCGGTCGCGCTCCCCGGCGACGAGCCGCCCGCCGCCGTCCGCGGGGCGATGGGGGAGCCCGAGGTCGACGTGATCTTCGAGCTGACCTCGATCTTCGCCGGCTCGAGCCAGGCCCGCCGCGACGCCTGCGCCCGCGGCGCCCGCTACATCACCGTGCCGGGGCTCTCCTGGCGCACGCTGCGCCCCGGCGGCCCCTTCGAGGCCGACTTCGCCGCGCTCGGCGAGCACGCCCAGCGCCTCGGCGCGCGCTTCGACGCGGCCTCCGAGTTCCACCTCGTCAGCGCGCTCGGGACCGACCTGCGGGGCAGCTTCGAGGGCCGCGCCGGGCGGCCGCTGTGGGGGATCGTCGACCAGCCCGGCGGCTACGGTGCCCCGCCCGACATCGAGGTCGGCGCCGCCCCGGTCGAAGGCACCGCCGAAGGGACCGTGGTCGTCGACGGCTCGCTCCTCTTCCTCAGCGACGACCAGCTGCCCGCGCCGGTGACGCTGCGCTTCGCGGGCGGGGAGTTGGCCGACGCCGCCGGCCCGCAGGCCCACCTCCTCGTCGACGCGCTGGCGAGCGCCGACGACGACCGGATGACGAACCTGGCCGAGGTCTCGATCGGCCTCAACCCCTTCTCCCGCCCCGGCGGCTCGGCGCTGGAGTTGGAGGGGATCGTCGGCGGCGCCCACGTCGCGCTCGGCAACAACGTCGCCTACGGTGGGTCGGTGGCTGCCCGATCGCACATCGACTGCGCGCTGCTGGCGGCCGAGCTGCGCCTCGACGGCGAGCCGGTCGATCCGGCCTGGGCCGCCGCGTGACCCTGGTCGACGACCTCGTCGCGATCGCCTCGGTCCCGGCCCCGACCTTCGCCGAGGAGGCGCGGATCGCCTGGCTCGAGGCGCGGCTGGCGGAGCTGCCGGGACGGCGCCGCCGCGACGCGGCGGGCAACCTGATCTGGGAGTGGGGGGAGGGACGGCCGCGCGTCCTCCTCGCCGCCCACGTCGACACCGTCTTCCCGGCCGACACCGAGCTGCGCTTCGAGCGCGACGGCTCCGACCTGGTCGGCCCCGGGGTCGGCGACAACGCGGCAGCGGTCGCGGTGGCGATCGACGTAGTCGGCGACCTTCTGCGCGAGGCGCTCGGCGGGCCCGGCGCGGTCGCCTTCACGGTCGGCGAGGAGGGCCTCGGCAACCTCTGCGGGGCGACCGCGGCGTGCGCCGAGCTGCGCCCCGAGGCCTTCATCGCGCTCGAGGGGCACATGCTCGACCGCGTCTACGTCGACTCGGTCGGCAGCCTGCGCGCCCGGATCACGGTGACCGCGCCGGGCGGCCACTCGTGGGAGGACCGCGGCGCCCCCAGCGCGATCCACGAGATCTTCCGCCTCGCCGCCGGGCTGCTGGAGCTGGGCACCGAGGCGGCGCCGGTCAACGTCGGCACGGTCGCGGGCGGCCGCTCGGTGAACACGATCGCCGACCGCGCCGAGCTGGTGGTCGAGCGCCGGGCGATCGACCAGGCCGAGCTCGATGCCTTCGCCGCCGCGCTCGAGGCACTCGCGCCGTCGCCCGGCTGCGAGGTCGAGGTGGAGCTCCTCGGCCGCCGCCCGGGCGGCTCGCTCGACCGCGACTCGGAGCTCTACCGGATCGCCACCGAGGCCCACGCCGGGCTCGGCCTCGCGCCCGAGCCCGGCGCTGCCTCGACCGACGCCAACGCCGCCTGCGCGCTCGGGGTACCCGCGCTCTGCCTCGGCGTATCGCGCGGCTCCGGCATGCACTCGCTCGGCGAGCGGATCGACCTCGACACCTTGCCGACCGGCGTCGCCCAGCTGCGGGCGGTGCTCAGCCGCCTGCTCGGCGCGACCGACACCCCGACCACCGCCGCCCCCGCGGGCGGCCGATGAAGGAGCAATCGATGCGCTACGGCGTGACCCTGCAGGGAGTCCTCCCCCCGAACGAGTTCGCCGAATGGGCGAAGCGGATCGAGGACCTCGGCTTCGACAACCTCTGGATCACCGACTCCTCGCTGCACGCCGGCGACATCTACGTCCACATGACCGCGGCGCTGCTGGCGACCTCGCGCATCAAGGTCGGCTCGGCGGTCACCAACCCGCTCACCCGCCACGCCGGGATCACCGCCAACGCCTTCCGCTCGCTCAGCCTCCTCGCCCCGGGCCGCGTCAACTGCGGTATCGGCGTCGGCGACCGCCCGCTGCTCGAGTTCGACATGA
>MKSH01000069.1:4974-6785 GCA_001898095.1 Solirubrobacterales bacterium 70-9
CGTGATCCTCCTCGCCGGCCTCTTCCCGGAGGCGATCGAGTTCGCCAACGCGCGGATCGAGGAGGGCCGCGCCGAGAGCACCCGCCCGACCTTCGACCGCACCGCCTTCCTCTACGGGGCGATCGACGAGGACCGCGACTACGCGATCAACGTCGCCCGCCCGATCGTCGCCTGGTTCCCCCAGACCGCCCCCGCCCACGCCCGCCTCGCCGGGATGAGCGACGAGTTGATCGAAGAGGTCGTGAAGACCTACCAGGGCGGCGAGTTCCAGCACGCCGGCGCCGCCGCCAAGCTGATCTCCGACGACTTCGTCACCAAGGTGGCATTCGCCGGGACCCCCGCGGACACCAAGGAGAAGGTCGAATGGCTGGAAGGGCAAGGGCTCGATGCGCTGACCGTGTTCCCGCTCGGGGACAAGGAGACGCGGATGCGCACGATCGAGCACTTCGCGCGGGTGGCGATAGGCGGGTAGGGGGCGGGGAAGGGGCGGACAAGGGACGACCAAGGGACGCGGCCCTCTCGTAGGCGGTCCGGGCAGGCTGTGACCGCCTACGAGAGGGCCGGGTCACGGGGAGAGGGGCGAGGGTGCGCGTCCCGTGCGTGTCCGGCATCCCTTCCGCTGTTCCTTATCCCTCATATGCGGGGATAAGGAACAGCGGAAGGGTCCGGTCCGCACGGGCCACGAAGCGCGCCGTCTCCAACGTGACCTCCCGAACCTCAGCTAGATATGAGATATGATCTTCACGTGAGGAGCGAGGGAAGCCCTGACGCAGCGACGGTCGACCTCCGAAGGGCGGAGGCGGAGTTGGCTGCGGCGTATGAGCGCTGGCGCGAGGCGGCTGCTGGGCTGGAGGCGGCGGAGACCGATTCGGGGATCGAGGTCGACGCTGTTTACGGGCCCGATCCGGAGGCCGGCGACCCGGGCGATTACCTGGAGCAGCTCGGGTATCCGGGCGAACCTCCTTACACGCGGGGGATCTATCCCTCGATGTACCGGGGGCGGCCTTGGACGATCCGGCTCTACTCGGGCTGGGGGACGGCGGAAGACACGAACGAGCGCTTTCGCTACCTGCTCGACCGGGGGCAGACCGGGCTGAGTGTGGCGCTGGACCTGCCGACGCAGATGGGGCTCGACTCCGACCACGAGCTGGCCCGGGCGGAGGTCGGCAAGGTGGGGGTCGCGGTCAGCTCGCTGGCCGACATGGAGACGATCTTCGACGGGATCCCGCTGGACAAGATCTCGACTTCGTTCACGATCAACGCGACGGCGCCGATCCTGCTGGCGATGTACCAGGTGGTGGGGGAGCAGCAGGGGGTCGACCCGGCGCAGCTGCGCGGCACCGTGCAGAACGACATCTTGAAGGAGTACCTGGCGCGGAAGACCTACATCTATCCGCCGCGGCCCTCGATGCGGCTCGCCACCGACGTGATCGAGTACTGCGCCGCGACGCTGCCGAAATTCAACCCGATCAGCGTCTGCGGGTACCACATGCGCCAGGCCGGGTCGGACGCGGTGCAGGAGATCGCGATCGCGATCTCCAACGGGCTCGCCTACGTCCAGTCGGTGGTCGACCGCGGCATCCCGGTCGACGATTTCGCCCCTCAGATCTCCTTCAACAACTCGACCATGCGCGACGTCTTCGAGGAGATCGCCAAGCACCGCGCGGCGCGGCGGATCTGGGCGCGGCTGATCGAGCAGCGCTTCGGCTCGACCGACCCGCGCTCCTGTCGGCTGCGCCTCTACTCCGGCGGCGACGGCACCTCGCTGACCGCCGCCGAGCCGCACAACAACATCATGCGGATCGCGCTGC